>NZ_SOGE01000021.1:0-52550 GCF_004402575.1 Cryobacterium sp. TMT2-4
CTCGTAGACACCGAGCCCCGCAAGTTCGGGGCGGTCAAGAAGGACGTCAGACATATTTACCTCTTCTGCCACCCCGGCAACCCGGATATTAGTCCGGTCGTTCCCAGAATGGCCTCCAGCGGAGACCCAGTCAGGGATCGGTTGTGTGGGCGGCTACGTTGCGTACCTAAGATGTTTAAGGACGACGCGCGCCGCGGTTGTGGCAACCGCAACGTTCCCGCCCATGAAAAACTTAATTCTACAGGCTGGCGACGGGTTCAGCAGTGCGATCCGGCGTTTTCACATGTGGTCATCGAAGAGGGAGCAGAACCGGTGAATCGAATTACGGCGTGGTTGCCGACCAGGATTGACAGGCGTGTGCGTGTGATCGCGTGGATCTACCTCGCCGCCCAGATTCTGCTGGTCGGGACGGGAGGCCTGGTGCGCCTGACCAGCTCGGGCCTCGGTTGCCCCACCTGGCCCAAGTGCACCGCGGACTCAGTGGTCAACACGCCCGAGATGGGCATCCACGGCTACATCGAATTCGGCAATCGCCTGCTCGGAGTTGCCCTCGGCCTGGTCGCGATCGCGGCCTTCCTCGCCGTGGTGCGCCTCCGCAAGGAACGCCCCGACCTGTTCTGGGTCGCCCTGCTCGCGGGGTTGGGCATCCCCGCGCAGGCCGTTATCGGCGGCATCAGCGTTCTTGCCCAGCTGAACCCCTATGTGGTCGGCATCCACTTCGTGATCTCCGTGATCCTGGTCCTGCTGTGCACCGTCTTCGTGCACCGGGTCTACACCGGCCGGGTGCGGCGCACCCTCGCGGTTCCGGTCTGGTATCGGACGCTGGCGTATGCCACGAGCGCGGTCGTGTTCGTCACGATCCTCGTCGGCATTCTCACCACCGGCTCGGGCCCGCACGCCGGGGACGCGGATGCTCCCCGCACGGGCCTTGACCCCGAAATCCTGCAGCACGTGCACAGCTGGCCGGCCTACGTCACCGTTGCCCTCACCGTGGTTCTCCTCGTCGTGGCCTTCTCGCGCGCTCTGCCGACGCAGGGCTGGGCCCTTCTCCTTCTGCTCGTCGAGGCCATGCAGGTCGGCGTCGGCCTGATCCAGTCCAACACGGGGCTCCCTGCCGGGTTGGTCGGCATCCACATGGTGCTCTCCTGCGTGCTCGTGGCCATCCTGACCGCGCTCGTCCTGAACCTCAGCAAACCGGTGGACGTGCGGGTGTCCCCCAGAGCGACCACCCCCGACTTGGTCGGTCGCCGGTAGCGACGTAAGTCCTCGTCGTTTAGTTGTGATCATCACGGCCCGAACGCCGTGCCCGGTGTCGAACGCGAGCTGCGGGCTAGAACGGGAGCAGCGGATCAACTCCGACGGCCAGGAACAACAGGGTGAGATAGGCGATCGAACCGTGGAAGAGGCGCATCGGCGACACCTCCACGTGACGGATCGCCAGGCCGTACAGCCGGTGCGTCTCGGAGATGAACCAGGCGCCGGTCACCAGGGCCACAAAAAGGTACAGCAGGCCCATGTCCGCGATCGGTACGAGCAGGAGCGAGCAGGCGACGGTCGCCCAGGCGTACAGGATGACCTGTAGGCCCACCTGGCTGCGGCCGCGCACGACGGCGAGCATCGGCACCCCGGCGGCCTGATAGTCGTCACGGTATTTCATGGAAAGCGGCCAGTAGTGCGGCGGCGTCCACAGGAAGATGATCAGGAACAGGACGAAGGGCGGCCATGACAGGTCGCCGGTCACGGCGGCCCAGCCGATGAGCACGGGCATGCAGCCCGCGATGCCGCCCCAGACGATGTTCTGGGCCGTGCGGCGTTTCAGAACCATCGTGTAGAAGACGACATAGAGCAGGATGGCGCCCAGCGACAGGGCCGCGGCGAGCCAGTTCGTGAAGGCCAGCAGCCAGAGAATCGATGCCAGACCGACCAGCCAGGCGAACACCAGGGCCTGCCGGTCGGTGAGTTCCCCCGTGACGAGCGGGCGATTCTGGGTACGCTTCATCAGCCGGTCGATGTCCCGGTCGATGTAGCAGTTGAACGCCCCGGCAGAGCCGGCGCTAAGCGAACCGCCGATCAGGGTTGCCACGACCAGCCACAGGCTCGGGATGCCCTGTTCGGCCAGGATCATCGTGGGAGCGGTAACCACCAGGAGCAGTTCCACGACCCGCGGCTTGGTCAGCGAGAGGTAGGCCCCTGCCGTGCGCCGGAGCGTGCGTGGGGCGCTCAGGATGTGGGTTTCGGCGGCTCCGGGCAAAGCTCCTCCAACGCTGGTGACAGTGACTGTGATTCTAGGCGAACTGTCGGAACCGAAACCGTCGACGGGCCGCCCGGGGTGCGTGACGAGACGACACATCACGGGTCCGAACCGGCGTTGCCTATACTGGGGGTGCTCGCCAATCTCGGTGCATGCATGCTGATCCACCGGAACCGGGCATCTGCTGCGACACCGTGATGACGCTGATGTCCTCGGGCGCGCACAATAGCGGGTGCGGGTTCTCAGCAACCTTCTCCCCTGTCTTCAGAAGGGTCAATACCAAGTGGCAGCACTGCAGTGGGATTCAATTGACAGCAAGGCGGTCGACACCGCGCGCCTCCTCGCGGCCGATGCCGTGGAGAAGGTCGGGAACGGGCATCCCGGTACCGCCATGAGCCTCGCTCCCGCGGCCTACCTCCTGTTCCAGAAGGTGATGCGGCGTGACCCGTCCGACAACGAGTGGATCGGTCGGGACCGTTTCATTCTCTCGGTCGGCCACAGCTCGCTCACCCAGTACGTGCAGTTGTACCTCGGTGGCTACGGACTCGAGCTCGAAGATCTGAAGGCTCTGCGCACCTGGGGTTCCAAGACGCCCGGGCACCCGGAGTACGGCCACACCGACGGGGTCGAGATCACGACCGGTCCTCTGGGCCAGGGTCTGGCCTCCGCCGTCGGCTTCGCCTACGCCTCCCGCTTCGAGCGCGGACTGTTCGACCCGGAGGCGTCGGTCGGCACGAGCCCGTTCGATCACTTCGTGTACGTGATCGTCGGCGACGGCGACCTGCAGGAAGGCATCACGAGCGAGGCCTCCTCCCTCGCCGGCCACCAGCAGCTCGGCAACCTGATCGCGATCTACGACAGCAACCAGATCTCCATCGAGGACGACACCAACATCGCCTTCACCGAGGATGTCGCGGCCCGCTATTCGGCCTACGACTGGCACGTGCAGACAGTCGACTGGAAGCAGACCGGCGCCTACGTCGAGGACATCGCCGCACTCCACGACGCGATCGAGGCGGCCCAGGCAGTCACCGACAAGCCGTCGCTGATCATCCTGAAGACCATCATCGGCTGGCCCAGCCCGAAGAAGCAGAACACGGGCAAGATCCACGGCTCGGCGCTCGGCGCCGAGGAGCTGGCCGCCGTCAAAACGGTCCTCGGTTTCGACCCCGCGCAGGCCTTCGAGGTCGCCGACGAGGTCATCGCGCACACCCGACAGGCCGTGGACCGCGGGGCCGTCGCCCACTCCGCCTGGAACGTCGAGTTCGAGGCCTGGGCGACCGCCAACCCTGAGCGCAAGAACCTACTCGATCGGGTGCTCTCCGGCGACCTGCCCGACGGCGTCGAGGCGGCCCTGCCCGTCTTCCCCGCCGGCACGGAGGTATCGACCCGTGCCGCGTCCGGCAAGGTCCTCACCGCGCTCGGCAAGGTCATCCCCGAGCTGTGGGGTGGCTCCGCCGACCTCGCAGAATCGAACAACACCACCATCGGCGGTGCTGCCTCCTTCATTCCGAGCGAGCACTCCACCAATGAATGGACCGGCAACCCCTACGGCCGCGTGCTGCACTTCGGCATTCGCGAACACGCCATGGCCGCCATCCTGAACGGCATCGTGCTGCATGGGAACACCCGCCCCTTCGGCGGCACCTTCCTGATCTTCAGCGACTACATGCGACCGGCCATCCGCCTGGCCGCGCTGATGCAGGCCCCCTCGATCTTCGTCTGGACCCACGACTCCGTCGCCCTCGGCGAAGACGGCCCCACCCACCAGCCGATCGAGCAGCTCGCGACCCTGCGCGCCATCCCCGGACTCGATGTGGTGCGCCCCGGCGACGCCAACGAGGTGTCCTGGGCGTGGAAGACGATCCTCGAGCGCCGCCAGGGACCGGCCGGCATCGTGCTGACCCGCCAGAACATTCCCGTGTTCGAGCGCGGCGAGGGCGACGCCACCGGCGACGTGCTCGCATCCGCCCGAAACGTGGCCCGGGGCGCCTACGTGCTCGCTGAGGCTGCGGGCGGCACACCTGATGTGATCCTGATCGGCACCGGCTCCGAGGTGCAGCTGGCCCTGGCGGCCCGCGAGCAGCTCCAGGCCGAAGGCATCAGCGCGCGCGTCGTGTCGGCCCCCAGCCTCGAATGGTTCCGGGAGCAGAGCGCCGAGTACCGCGAGGCTGTCCTGCCCGCATCGATCACCGCCCGGGTATCCGTCGAGGCGGGCATAGCGTTGACCTGGGACAAGTACGTCGGCGACCGTGGCCGCAGCGTCTCGATCGAGCACTTCGGTGCGTCGGCCGATTACAAGACCCTGTTCCGTGAATTCGGCATCACGACGGATGCCGTCGTCGCCGCCGCCAAGGAATCTCTCGCCGCGCACTGAACCCGCTGCGCCGCGACACCACACACCTGAATACCCTGCATTCCAAGGAGATACGAAATATGACTGAGAACACTCCCCTAGCCGAGCTGTCATTGGCCGGCGTCAGCATTTGGCTGGACGACCTGTCCCGGGAACGCATCGCTTCCGGCGACCTGGCGAACCTGATCGACACGAAGAACATCGTCGGCGTGACCACCAACCCGACGATCTTCGCCGGCGCCCTCAGCAAGGGCGAGGCGTACGCGGAGCAGGTGGCCGCTCTTGCCGCCGCCGGCACCAGCGTGCACGACGCCGTGTTCGAGATCACCACCGACGATGTGACCGCGGCCAGCGATATCTTCCGCCCGGTTTACGATCGCACCCGCGGCGTCGACGGGCGCGTGTCGATCGAGGTCGAGCCCGGGCTGGCCCACGACGCGGCCGGCACGGTCACGCAGGCCCAGGAACTGTGGGCGAAGGTCAATCGACCCAACGCCATGATTAAGATCCCCGCAACGGTGGAAGGTCTCGAGGCGATCACCGCGACGATCGCCCTCGGCATCAGCGTCAACGTCACCCTGATCTTCAGCCTCGAACGTCACCGCCAGGTCATCAACGCGTACCTGTCCGGCCTGGAGAAGGCCAAGGCGGCCGGCCTCGACCTCAGCGTGATCCACTCCGTTGCGTCGTTCTTCGTCTCGCGGGTCGACACCGAGATCAACACCCGCCTTGAGGTCATCGGGACGACAGCCGCGCTTGCGCTCAAGAGCAAGGCCGGCGTCGCGAACGCCCAGCTCGCCTATCAGGTCTACGAGGAAGCCTTCTCCACCGAACGCGCCCGCGGCTTGATCAGCGCCGGAGCCAACAAGCAACGCCCCCTCTGGGCCTCCACCGGCGTCAAGGACCCCAGCCTCCCCGACACCCTGTATGTGACCAACCTGGTCGCGCCCGAGGTCGTCAACACCATGCCGGAGAAGACCCTCGAGGCCACACTCGACCACGGCGTCATCCCCGCGAACTCCATCACCGGCGCGTACGACGAAGCCAACCTGGTTCTCGACGCACTCGCGAACGAGGGTGTCTCGTACAACGACGTCACCCAGGTACTCGAGGCCGAAGGCGTGGCCAAGTTCATCGTCTCGTGGAATGAACTCCTCGAGACCGTGACCGCTGCCCTCGAGACCGCCACGACGACCAAGAACGGGGCCGCACTGTGAGCTTCCACATCTCCGTGAGCGGCGCGGCGGCCGAGGCCGTTCGCACCACCGTCCCGACCCTGGTGGCCGACCTCGTCGCATCCGGGATCACCGCCCTTGACCCGGCCCTCTGGGGCCCCGAAGCCGAAGCCGAAGCCGCGAAGCGACTCGGCTGGACCGAGTCCGTTACGGATTCCCGTCCGCTGGTCGCGGAGATCCTTGCCCTGCGCGACTCCCTGCGGGCCGGCGGAGTCACCCGTATCGCCCTCACCGGCATGGGTGGCTCGTCGTTGGCCCCCGAGGTCATCACCCGCACCGCCGGCGTGAACCTCACCGTGCTCGACTCCACCGACCCCGGTCAGGTCCTCGCGGCCCTCGGCGAGAACCTGGCCGCCACCGCGCTCGTGGTGTCGTCGAAGTCCGGCTCCACGGTCGAGACCGACAGTCAGCGCCGTGTCTTCGAGCGCGCCTTCCGCGAGGCCGGCATCGACCCGGTCGAGCGCATCATCATCGTGACCGACCCTGGCTCCCCCCTCGACGCGGATGCCCGTTCCGTGGGCTACCGCGTCTTCAACGCGGACCCCACGGTCGGTGGACGTTTCTCGGTGTTGACTGCGTTCGGACTCGTTCCGTCCGGCCTTGCCGGCGTGGACATCGCCGAGCTGCTCGACGAGGCCGAGGCCGTTTCGCTTTCCCTTGCCGTGGACACCGCCGAGAACCCGGGGCTCATCCTGGGTGCGGCCATCGCCGCGACCACCCCGCGCCGCGACAAGCTCGCAATCGTCGAGGATGGCACCCACATCGTCGGTTTCGCCGACTGGGCCGAACAGCTGATCGCCGAATCCACCGGCAAACAGGGCATCGGCATCCTTCCCGTCGTGCTCGACCTGGATGCCCCCGAGCTGACCCTGGACCTGCCTGACCTGCAGGTTGTTCGCCTGGTCTCCGACGCCGGCCGCGACGTGTTCTCCGATAACGGCGGACACGACGAGATCCGGATCAGCGGCACCCTCGGCGCGCAGTTCCTCGTCTGGGAGTATGCCACCGCCGTCGCCGGCCGCTTGCTGGGCATCAACCCGTTCGACCAGCCGGATGTCGAGGCCGCCAAAAACGCGACCCGCGGTCTCCTCGACGCCCGTCCCGAACCGGTCCCCGCCGCGTTCATCACGGACGGAATCGAGATCCGCGGCACCGCGCACGTGATCGGCGCCGCCAGCGACCTGCCCTCCGCTATCGATGCCCTGATCGAGGAGCTGGGCACGGACGGCTACATCTCCGTGCAGGCCTACGTCAACCGGCTGGAACTGCCCCAGCTCGCCGAAATCCGTGATCTGCTGGCCGCACTGGCCAAGCGCCCGGTCACGTTCGGCTGGGGACCGCGGTTCCTGCACTCCACCGGCCAGCTGCACAAGGGCGGACCGGCCACCGGAGTGTTCCTGCAGATCCTCACCACCCCGGACGTCGACCTCGACATCCCGGAGCGCCCCTTCACGTTCGGGGAACTAATCCTGGCCCAAGCCAGCGGTGACGCCAGCGTGCTGGCGGACCACGGTCGCCCCGTACTGACGCTGACGCTGACCGACCCGGCCATGAACATCGCCACCCTGTTCGACGCACTGCGCTAACCCGTTCGGCGCCGGCCCGCGGGCCGGCGCCGAACAACGTGCTCGAACGCCACACCTCGAAGGAGCTGCATGTCCCCGGTGGAAATCACCCCGGAGTTCAATCCACTGCGTTCACCAAACGACTACCGTCTGAATCGCATCGCCGGGCCCAGCAGCTTGGTGATCTTCGGCGTCACCGGTGACCTGTCGCGGAAGAAACTCATGCCGGCCGTCTATGACCTCGCCAACCGCGGCCTGCTTCCGCCGGGTTTCGCGCTCGTCGGATTCGCACGCCGCGACTGGACCAACGAGGACTTCATGAAAGTCGTGCACGACTCGGTCAAGGAGTACGCGCGCACCGAGTTCAACGAGGACGTCTGGACTCAGCTGGCCGAGGGCATCCGTTTCGTGCCGGGGTCGTTCGACGACGCCGCGTCGTTCCAACTGCTCAAGGACACCATCGCGCAACTCGATCGGGAGCGCGGGACGATGGGCAACCATGCGTTCTACCTGTCGATCCCGCCGAAGGCATTCCCGCAGGTCACGGAGCAGCTGCGCCGCTCGGGCCTGGCCGATCAGACGGACGGGCAGTGGCGGCGGGTCGTGATCGAGAAGCCGTTCGGCAGTGACCTGCGGACCGCGCGCGAACTCAACGCCGTGGTCGAGTCGGTCTTCCCGCCCGACTCGGTCTTCCGCATCGACCATTACCTGGGCAAGGAGACGGTGCAAAACATTCTGGCCCTCCGCTTCGCGAACCAGTTGTACGAACCGATCTGGAACGCCAACTACGTCGACCACGTGCAGATCACCATGGCCGAGGACATCGGCGTGGGCGGTCGGGCCGGCTACTACGACGGCATCGGCGCAGCCCGGGACGTCATCCAGAACCACCTGCTGCAGCTTCTAGCGCTAACCGCCATGGAGGAACCAATCTCCTTCGACGCTGCCGACCTGCGCACGGAGAAAGAGAAGGTTCTCGCCTCCGTCCGGCTTCCCGACGACCTCGCCCGTGGCACGGCCCGCGGCCAGTATGCCGGCGGTTGGCAGGGCGGCGAGAAGGTCGTGGGGTTTCTGGACGAGGACGGGATGGACCCCGAATCCCTCACCGAAACGTATGCCGCGCTGCGGCTGACCATTGAGAACCGCCGGTGGTCAGGGGTGCCCTTCTACCTGCGTGCGGGCAAGCGTCTGGGCCGCCGGGTCACCGAGATCGCCGTGGTGTTCAAACGAGCCCCCCAGCACCTCTTCGGCAAGGGAAACTCCGCACCGTTGGGCGAGAACGCCCTGGTCATCCGGGTGCAGCCCGACGAAGGCGTCACCATCCGTTTCGGTTCCAAGGTGCCCGGTGCCGGCATGCAGGTGCGCGACGTGACGATGGACTTCGGCTACGGCCACGCCTTCACCGAGGCCAGCCCCGAGGCCTATGAGCGGCTCATCCTCGACGTGCTCCTGGGCGACCCGCCGCTCTTTCCCCGGCACGAGGAGGTCGAGCTGTCGTGGAAGATCCTCGACCCGATCGAGGAGTTCTGGGCGAAGCAGGGCCAGCCCGAGCAATACCGGCCGGGAACCTGGGGTCCGGTCTCGGCCGACGAACTGCTGTCCCGCGACGGCCGACATTGGAGACGCCCATGATCGTCGATCTGCCCAACACGACCACCTCCAAGATCTCCAAGGCCCTGGTGCGCATCCGCGAAGAAGGCGGCGCGGTGGCCCTCGGCCGCGTGCTTACGCTCATCATCGCGTCCACCATGGGCCGCGAGGAGGAGGCCATCGAGGCCGCGAACGACGCGTCCAGGGAACACCCTATGCGCGTGATCGTGCTGTCGACGATGGACCAGGATGACACGGCCTCCCCACTCGCCCCCCGCGTCGACGCGGAAATCCGTGTCGGCGGGGACGCGGGCGCCAGCGAGGTCATCGTGCTGCGCGCCTACGGTGAGGCCGCCAGCGACCCGGAAAGCCTAGTCACCGGTCTGCTCCTGCCCGACGCCCCCGTCGTGGCCTGGTGGCCCGGTGTGGCGCCCACTGTGCCAGCGGATTCGCCCCTCGGGCGCATCGCCCACCGGCGCATCACGGATGCTTCCGCGCAGCCCGACCCGCAGGCCGCGCTTCATCACCTCTGCGGTTCATACCGTCCCGGCGACACGGACTTCGCCTGGACCCGCCTCACCCTCTGGCGCGCCCAGCTGGCGGCGGTCCTCGACCAGCCGCCCTACCTGCCTGTGACCGCCGTGCAGGTGACCGGTGCCGCGGATTCGCCGTCCACGACACTCCTCGCCGCCTGGCTCGCTCTGCAGCTGCAGGTCTCGGTGGACTACGAGTTCACTACGGGGCCGCTGTCCCACGGCATCCGGAGTGTGCACCTGACGCGCTCCGCCGGGCTCATCTCGCTCGAACGAGAAGTGCCCGACATCGCCAGACTCACCCAGCCCGGCCAGCCCGTTCAGGACCTCACCCTCAAGCGGCGGAGCCTGCGGGACTGCCTCAGCGACGAGCTGCGCCGCCTCGACCCCGATGAGCTGTATGGTGAGGTCATCACGCGCGGCCTACCGCACCTTGACGATGTGGTCGCAGAACACAACGAAGGACGACCGTGACCAACGAACGACGCGTACTTGTGCACACCGATCGCGCGGCCCTGGCCGCCTCGGTGGCGGCCCGATTCATCACAACGACCGTGGACCTCCTGCACGAACAGGGAGAAGTCAACGTGGTCCTGGCCGGCGGCAGCGTCGCGATCGAGGTCTTGGAAGCTGTCAACGCCTCCGCGGCCCGCGACACCATCGACTGGGCCCTGGTCACGTTCTGGTGGGGTGACGAGCGCTGGGTGCCCAAGGAGCACCCCGACCGCAACGAGCGCCAGGCTCGCACCGCCCTACTCGACCACATCCAGATCCCGGAGGCGAACATCCACCCCTTCGCCGCCTCGGACGAAGGAGTCGACCTCGACACCGCAGTCGAGAGCTACGCCGCGTTGCTCGAGTCCGCCTCGATCGAGGGAACCGACCTGCCGCGCTTCGACATCACCTTCCTCGGCGTCGGGCCGGACGGCCACGTCGCCTCCCTATTCCCGCACCAGGCCGGCATCCGCGAACATAGCAAGAGCGTGCTCGCCGTGCGCAACTCTCCCAAGCCCCCGGCGGAGCGGCTCAGCCTCAGCCGACCGGCCCTGAACTCCTCACGGTGCGTGTGGATGGTGCTGGCCGGGCCGGACAAGGCATCGGCGCTCGGTCTCGCCCTAGCCGGCGCCAGCCGCGACGAAGTGCCCGTGGCGGGCATCAAGGGCCGCCGGTACACGAACTTCTTCGTCGACCGGGAGGCCGCTGCGGAGGTCCCCGAGAACCTCACCGCGTCGACGTTCTAGAACAGTCACCCGCTCGGGCAGACCCGCACACCGAGAAAGGCCCCGACCGGAGTCGGGGCCTTTCTCAGTGAACGACAGGCGTGCGCGTCCAAACGTCAGTTCGTCGCGGACAGCTTGCCCCGGCGCACGCGCAACTGCTCCAACGCTTCTTCGAGGAGCGATTCTGCCTCTTCCTCGGTGCGGCGTTCCTTCACGTAGGCAAGGTGCGTCTTGTACGGTTCAAGCTTGACCACCGACGGCGGGTTCTCTTTGTCCCGCCCGGCCGGGAGCCCCGACGACGGGCAGTCGATGGTCACCGGAATCTCCTCATCGGGGAGGTTTGCCGCGAAGTAACGCACGGTCTCGTTGCCGAGGGCGTCCCAGTAGGACACCTTGATGCGGTCCGCGTGAAAACCGCGGTCCTGCTCGCCCATGGGGCCGGCACCGACCCGGGATCCTCTGATTGCGCTGCCACCAGATGCCATTATGTTCCTCCGCTTGAAAAGGGCGTTGTAGCCGATTGACCGGTTGAGCTAGAGCTCGTCGAAACTGTGAAACGGGAGGCTAAAGCCCCGTGTCGAACTTGGTGAGGAGTCCCAGGATTACGATGCAGGTAATCCAGAGCAACCCCAGGATGACGGTGATGCGGTTGAGGTTGCGTTCCGCCACACCGGACGCACCGAGGTTGGAAGTGACACCTCCGCCGAACATGTCGGACAGACCGCCACCACGCCCCTTGTGAAGCAAAATGAGCATGGTCAACAGGAGACTCGTAATTCCGAGCAACACCTGCAGCACAACCTGGAGAATCTCCACGCAAAAACCTTTCACAGTGCGATGGGCCCAAAAAACCCATCAAGATCAGTGATAATCATAGCCTGACTCACGAACCAGCCCACCGACCCCCTGTTGGGGGCCGATGGGCTGCTTCGAGGCCTGCTGCCGAGTTGAGACAGCAGATGTGGTGCAGTTGTCTTGTTACAGACCGACGTGCTGCTGGAACCGGACGATGCTCGAGAATTCGTCGATATCCAGGCTGGCGCCGCCCACCAGGGCGCCGTCCACGTTCGGCTCGCGCATGAAGCCCGCGATATTCGAACCCTTCACGGAACCGCCGTACAGGATACGGGTCTTGTCGGCCACATCCTGGCCCAGCGTCTCCGTGAGCACGAGACGCAGTTGCGCCGCCACCTGCTCGGCCTGCTCCGGCGTTGCCGCCTTGCCGGAACCGATCGCCCAGACGGGCTCGTAGGCGACGACGAAGTCGGCCGCGTTGGTCACGCCGGCCAGGGCCGCGCGCAGCTGGGCGACCGGTACGGCGCTCGGGCCGTGCAGTTCCAGGTCCGCGGCAGACTCGCCGACGCAGATGATCGGAACCAGGTTGTGCTTGAGCGCTGCCGTGACCTTCGCCGAGACGATCTCGTCAGTCTCGGCGTGCAGTGTGCGGCGCTCGGAGTGACCGATCAACACATACTTACACTCGAGCTGCGCGAGGAACGCGCCGGAGATTTCACCGGTGTACGCGCCCGAATCCTGGGCCGACAGGTCCTGGCCGCCGAAGACGATCGGGAGCTTGTCAGCGGAGACGAGCGTCTGCACGGAGCGGAGGTCGGTAAACGGTGGGAACACCGCGACCTCGACCGCTGCGACATCGTGCTTCGCATCCTTGAGATTCCAAGCGAGCTTCTGGACGAACGCGATGGCCTGGAGGTGGTCCAGGTTCATCTTCCAGTTTCCGGCAATCAGCGGAGTGCGTCGTGGGTGTTCGTTTACTGCCATCCGAGGACCTCCAGTCCTGGCAGGCGCTTACCCTCGAGGAACTCGAGGCTCGCGCCGCCGCCGGTAGAAATGTGACCGAACTGGTCATCGGTGAAACCGAGGATGCGCACGGCCGCGGCCGAATCTCCACCACCGACGACACTCAGGCCGTCGACCTCGGTCAGCGCGCCGGCCACCGCACGGGTGCCCTCCGCGAACGGCGCCAACTCGAACACGCCCATCGGGCCGTTCCAGAAGACCGTCTTCGACGACCGGATGATGTCGGCGAACGCCGCACCGGTCTCCGGTCCGATGTCCAGACCGAGACCGGAGGCACCGAACGTGGTGCTCTCGATCGCGTCGGCCGGGGTGACCGCCACTTCGGCGTCTGCCCCAAACTTGGAGGCAACGACGATATCCGTCGGCAGCACGATCCGCACGCCCAGGCGCTCCGCTTCCTGAAGGTAACCGCGAACGGTTTCGATCTGGTCGGCCTCCAGCAGGCTTGCGCCCACCTTGTGGCCCTGAGCGGCGAGGAACGTGTATGCCATGCCGCCGCCGATGAGCAGCGAGTTGACGCGGGGCAGCAGGTGCCCGATGACGCCGAGCTTGTCGGACACCTTCGAGCCGCCCAGAACGACCGCGTACGGCGCTTCGGGCTTCTCGGTGAGGCGGTCCAGGACTTCGAGCTCAGCGGCGATCAGGAGGCCGGCCGCGCTGGGAAGGATCCCGGCGAGGTCGTACACACTGGCCTGCTTGCGGTGCACGACGCCAAAGCCATCCGAGACGAGCACATCGCCCAGAGCGGAAAGCTCCGTGGCGAAGGCGCCGCGCTCGGCGTCGTCCTTGGCGGTCTCCCCCGCGTTGAAGCGGAGGTTCTCGAGAACAACCACGTCACCGTCGGTGAGGGCGGCAACGGCAGCCTGAGCCGACGCCCCGACCGTGTCCGTGGCGAATGCCACGTCCGCGCCCAGGAGCTCGCCGAGACGGTCGGCAACGGGAGCCAGGCTGTACTTGGCTTCCGGTGCGCCCTTCGGTCGACCGAGGTGCGACACGATCACAACTCGCGCGCCCTGCTCGATGAGGGCCTTGATGGTGGGCAAGGATGCCCGGACACGCCCATCGTCGGTGATCTGACCGTCTTGCAACGGCACATTCAGGTCACAACGGACGATGACGCGCTTTCCGCCGAGCTGCCCCAGTGAATCAATAGTACGCAGCGTCACTGCGGACTCCGTTAGAGGCTCTTGGCGACGAGCGCAGTGAGGTCAACCATGCGGTTGGAGTAGCCCCATTCGTTGTCGTACCATGCGGACAGTTTGACCTGGTCGCCGATGACGCGAAGCAGGCCGGCATCGAAGATCGAGGAGTGCGGGTCGGTGACGATGTCACTGGAGACGATCTCGTCTTCCGTGTACATGAGGATGCCCTTGAGGGGACCCTCGGCGGCAGCCTTGTACGCGGCCTTGATGGCCTCGACGGTGACGGGACGCTCGGCAACGACGGTGAGGTCGGTGATGGAGCCGGTGGGAACCGGAACGCGCAGCGCGAAGCCGTCAAGCTTGCCCTTGAGCTCCGGCAGAACCAGGCCGAGGGCCTTGGCGGCACCGGTCGTGGTCGGAATGATGTTCAGAGCGGCCGCGCGGGCACGACGCAGGTCAGAGTGCGGGCCGTCCTGCAGGTTCTGGTCGGCCGTGTACGCGTGGATCGTGGTCATCAGGCCGTGCTTGATGCCGAAGTTGTCGTTGAACACCTTCGCGAGGGGCGCGAGGCAGTTCGTGGTGCACGACGCGTTGGAGATGATGTCGAACTTGGCCGGGTCGTAGTCTGCCTCATTGACGCCCATGACGATGGTTGCCGCCTCGCCGGAGGCAGGAGCGGAAACGATGACCTTCTTGGCACCGGCGGTGATGTGCTTGCGCGCATCCTCAGCCTTGGTGAAGCGTCCGGTGGATTCGATCACAATGTCGACGCCCAGGGCTGCCCAGGGCAGGTTGGCGGGGTCGCGCTCGGCAAGAACCTTAATCGGCTTGCCGTTGACGAGGATGGTGTCTCCATCGACCTCGACGGTGGCGGGAAGGCGACCGGTGATGGAGTCATATTTAAGAAGGTGAGCCAGCGTCTTCGCCTCGGTGAGGTCGTTCACGGCGACGATCTCGATGTCGCTGCCCTGGGCCAGGGCGGCGCGAAGATAATTACGGCCAATGCGGCCAAATCCGTTAATACCAATCTTTACAGACACGAATGTCTCCTATTCTTGTGCGCCGAGGCGCGTTGTGGTGGGTGAATCGGACGGGCTGCGGGCCCCCGTGGGGGCCCCTCCTCTCAGGAAAGGAGCAGCAGTCCGGTGGTCTTTTCGCGTGCGATGGTGAAGCGTTCCTGTACGTTGGCCCAGTTGACGATGTTCCAGAACGCCTTCACATAGTCCGCACGAACGTTGCGGTAGTCGAGGTAGTACGCGTGCTCCCAGACGTCGAGCATCAGCACCGGAATCGTGCCGGCCGCAAAGTTGGCCTGCTGGTCGAAGAACTGCTGAATGATCAGGCGCTGGCCGATCGAGTCCCAGGCGAGAACCGCCCAGCCGGAGCCCTGAACGCCAAGGGCCACGGCCGCGAAGTGGGCCTGGAACTTGTCGAAGGAACCGAAGTTGTCCTCGATTGCGCTAGCCAGGTCACCAGTGGGCTTGTCTCCGCCATCGGGCGACAGGTTGGTCCAGAAGATCGAGTGGTTGACGTGGCCGCCCAGGTTGAACGCGAGGTCCTTCTCGAGCTTGTTCACAAAGGTGAGGTTGCCGCTGTCGCGAGCCTCGGCCAGCTGGGCCAGGGCTGTGTTGGCCCCGGTGACGTAGGCCTGGTGGTGCTTTCCGTGATGGAGTTCCATGATGGTGCCGCTGATACTCGGCGCAAGAGCCGAGTAGTCGTAGGCCAGAGCCGGAAGTGTGTATTCAGCCAAGGTGCATCTCCTCTGTAGTTGTCGGCGCGAAACGCTCCGCCACCCGTTCGTGAGCAACCATTCCAGTCTACTCAGGATGCGCTGTGGCTGTGACGAACGTGGATGAACGCTGAACGCCGGGCAGGTCAGACGTCATCGAGGTCGGCCGGGAGGTTCGCGTCCGTGCCCGGGATGCCCAGGTCGGCGGCCTTCTTGTCGGCCATGGCCAGCAGGCGACGGATGCGGCCGGCGACGGCATCCTTCGTCATGGGCGGGTCCGCGTGGTGACCGAGCTCGTCGAGGCTGGAGTCGCGGAAGGAGAGGCGCAGCTCGCCCGCATACCGGAGGTGCTCCGGGATCTCCTCGTCAAGGATTTCCATGGCGCGCTGCACGCGCGCGCACGCGGCCACCGCGGCCTGAGCGGAGCGGCGCAGGTTCGCGTCGTCGAAGTTGACCAGTCGGTTCGCAGTCGCGCGCACTTCCCGACGCTGGCGGAGGGCCTCCCAGTTGAGCACGGTCTCCTGCGCCCCCATCTGCACGAGCATGGCGCCGATGGCGTCGCCGTCGCGGATGACGACCCGGTGCACGCCCCGTACCTCACGCGCCTTGGCGACGACTCCGAGGCGGCCGGCGGCTCCCACGAGGGCCATGGCAGATTCGTTCCCGGGGCAGGTGACCTCCAGCGCCGCCGAACGACCCGGGTCGGTCAACGAGCCGTGGGCGAGGAAGGCTCCACGCCAGACAGCGGCGATCTCTTCCTTCGAGCCCGTGGTGAGCCGGTTCGGCAGACCGCGAATCGGGCGCCGTCTCGCGTCGAGCAGCCCGGTCTGGCGCGCGAGGGTTTCGCCGCCGTCAAGCACTCGCACCAGGTAGTGGCTGGCGCGCCTCAGGCCGGCGGCGGGGATCACGGTCACGTCGCTGCGCACGCCGTAGAGCTCGGCGAGATCTTTGCGCACCCTCCTGGCGAGGAGAGGGGTGTCGAGCTCTGACTCGATGGCGATCCGGCCGGAAATCATGTGCAGTCCGCCGGAGAAGCGGAGAATGGTGGCCAGTTCCGCTGCACGCACCGTGGTCTTTGAAATTTCGACGCGAGCAAGCTCGTCTTTGACGTCGGCGGTGAGTGCCAATCGCTTGTCCATTCTGTCGTCCTGGCCTGATGTGGGGCCGAGTTGTAGTCGTTCTGGCCGGAGTGGGCGTCTGCTGGATGCAGTCGCCCGTGACCGGGTTATTCCCGTCCGAGGTCGCGGTTCTTGACGCTGACCGCGACACCGGGGAAGTCCTTGACCAGGGCCGCGATTTCCGCGGCCATGGCGACCGAGCGGTGCTTGCCGCCCGTGCACCCGACCGCGATGGTCGCGTGGCGTTTGTTCTCCCGCTGGTACCCCGCGAGGACCGGTTCCAGGGCCGCCGCGTAGTGCGAGATGAACTCCCGCGCCCCGGTCTGGGCGAGAACAAAATCCCGTACCTCGGAGTCTTGGCCGTTGTGGCTGCGCAGTTCGGGAACCCAGAACGGGTTGGGAAGGAAACGCACATCGGCGACCATGTCGACGTCGGTGGGAAGGCCGTACTTGAAGCCGAAACTCATCAGCGTGACGTGCACCCCGGCGGCGTCCTCGGCGGCGAAGCGGTCCGAGATCGACGTGGCCAGCTGGTGGATGTTGAGATCGGAGGTGTCGATGACGAGGTCGCAGGACTCGCGCACGGCGCTGAGCTTGACGCGCTCGGCCGCGATGCCGTCAAGGATCGTGCCGTCGCCCTGCAGCGGATGCGGTCGTCGCACGGATTCGAACCGTCGCACGAGCACGTCGTCGCGGGCTTCGAGGAAAATGACCCGTACCTGGGACGTCTTGCGCAGCGAGTGCAGGATCTCCTGGAAATCGGTGAAGAAGTCTCGGCCGCGGATATCGACCACGGCAGCGATCTTCGGCAGGCTGGTGCCGGCCCGGCCGACGAGTTCGGCCAGCGGGCGCAGCATCTGCGGCGGAAGGTTGTCGACGACGTACCAGCCCAGGTCTTCCAGCGCGTTGGCCACGGTGGAGCGGCCTGCGCCGGACATCCCCGTCACGATAAGCATTTCCTGCCTGTCGTTCTCCGTTGTCATTCTGGACTGCGCCTTCGATCGGGTGGAACCTAAGTGTCCAGCCTACCGATCAGCCGGACCGTTCAGGCGCGCAAGTGGCGATGAATCGCCTCGGCCAGCACCGGACCGATGCCGCGAACGTCGGCAATCGCCTCCGCCGGCGCCTCCTTGAGCCGGGTGACGGAGCCGAAATGCTGCAGGAGCACCTTGACTCTGGCCGGGCCGAGACCGGGGACCTCGTTCAGCACCGACGTGATGTCCCGCTTCCTTCTCGAGCGCTGGTGCATGATCGCGAACCGGTGCGCCTCGTCGCGGATGCGCTGGATCAGGAACAGGGCGTCACTGTTGCGCGGCAGGATCACCGGGTAGTCGGAGTCCGGCAACCAGATTTCCTCGAGCCGCTTCGCGATTCCGCACAGCTGGATACCGGTGACGCCGGATTCGCGCAGCGCCCGCGCCGCCGCGGCCACCTGAGGCTGGCCGCCGTCGACGATGAGCAGGTTCGGCTGGTACCGGAACTTCTTGCGCGTCACCGTGGCATCGGCCTCGCTCTCCGGCGCCGCTTCCTCGTCGGGGATCAGGTAGGCCAGGCGGCGGGTAAGCGTGCGGTAGATGGAGTCCGTGTCATCCGTGGACTCGGGGATGCTGAACCGGCGGTACTCGTCGGTTCGCGGCAACCCGTCTTCGAACACCACCATGGAGGCGACGATGTTGGTGCCGCTCAGGTGCGAGACGTCGTAGCATTCCATCCTGAGCGGCGCGGAGGGCATCTCCAACGCCTCCTGGATGTCTTCGAGGGCCTTGGACCGGGCGACGAAGTCGGAGCTCCGCCGGGTCTTGTAGAGCATCAAGGCATGCTTGGCGTTCTGGGTCGCCGTGGCGAGCAGGGCGGCCTTCTCGCCCCGCTGGGCAGCGACAAGCCGGACCTTGCGTTTGCCGACGCCGGCCAGCCAGGTTTCCAGCGCCGCGGCGTCGTCGGGCAACTCCGGCACAACGATCTCCCGCGGAGGCACGGCTCCGGAGCCGTAGGCCGTCAGCATGATCGAGTCGATCAGGTCGCTCGTCGTGAGGTCCAGTTCCTTGTCGACCATCCAGCCGCGCACACCGCGGATGCGGCCGCCCCGCACGATGAACAACTGCACCGCCGCGGCGAGTTCATCCTGGTCGATGGCGAACAGGTCGATGTCGACGCTGTCGCGGAGCACGACGGCGCTCTTCTCCAGAACGGCGTTCAGCGCCCGCACCTGGTCGCGCCGTTTGGCGGCGACCTCGTAGTTCTGGCCCACCGCGGCATCCTTCATCTCCGCGGTCAGCTGGTTGATCAGCTTGCGATCCTGGCTGCCCATGAAGCTGACGAACTCATTTACGATCACCCGGTGCTCCTCGATGGAGACCAGGCCGGAGCAGGGGCCGAAGCACCGCCCGATCTGCCCGCCGAAGCAGGGCTTGCCGGACTGAATGGCCCGTTTGTAGTTGGCGTTGTTGCAGGTGCGGATGGGGAAGGCTTTGAGCATCAGCTCGATTGTCTCGTGCACGGCCCAGACCTTCGGGTACGGTCCGAAATACCGGGCGCCGCGGATGCCGGTGGTGCGGGTGACGAGAGCCCGCGGCGCCTCGTCGGCGAGGGTCACCGCGAGGTACGGGTAGGACTTGTCGTCCTTGAACCGCACGTTGAAGGGCGGGTCGAACTCGTTGATCCAGGTCCACTCCAGCTGGAGGGCCTCGACCTCGGTGCCGACGACCGTCCACTCAACCGAGCTGGCCGTGGTGACCATGCGCCGGGTGCGCTCATGCAGGCTGCTCAGCGGGGCGAAGTAGTTCGCGAGCCGCGCCCGCAGGTTCTTGGCCTTGCCGACATAGAGTACCCGCCCGGTTTCGTCACGAAATCGGTACACCCCGGGACTCGTGGGGATCTCGCCCGTCTTGGGGCGGTAGCTCAGCGCATCGGACATGATGGTTCCTGAGGCGGTCAGTGTGCCGCCAGGATCTCCTTCAGGAACACGCCCGTGTGGCTCTTCTTCACGGTGGCGACGTGCTCCGGGGTTCCGGTGGCAAGCACGCGGCCCCCGCCGGAGCCGCCCTCGGGACCAAGGTCGATCACCCAGTCCGCGGATTTTATCACGTCGAGGTTGTGCTCGATCACGATTACGGTGTTGCCCTTGTCGACCAGGCTGTTCAGCACAAGCAGCAGTTTGCGCACGTCTTCGAAGTGCAGGCCGGTCGTGGGCTCGTCGAGCACGTACACGCTGCGGCCATTGGACCGGCGCTGCAGCTCGGTGGCCAGCTTGACGCGCTGGGCCTCGCCGCCGGACAGCGTCGTGGCGCTCTGGCCGAGGCGCACGTAGCCGAGGCCGACCTCGACGAGGGTGTTCAGGAACCGGTGGATGGACGAGATCGCCTCGAAGAAATCGGCGGCCTCGCTGATCGGCATGTCCAGCACCTCGGCGATGCTTTTGCCCTTGTAGTGCACGGTGAGGGTGTCGCGGTTGTAGCGCGCTCCCCCGCAGACCTCGCAGGCAACGTAGACGTCGGGCAAGAAGTTCATCTCGATTTTGATCGTGCCGTCGCCGGAGCAGGCTTCGCAGCGGCCGCCCTTGACGTTGAAGCTGAACCGGCCGGGCAGGTAGCCGCGCGCCTTAGCCTCGATCGTCTCGGAGAAGAGGGTGCGGATCTTGTCGAAGACGCCGGTGTAGGTGGCAGGGTTGGAGCGCGGCGTGCGCCCGATCGGGGCCTGGTCGACGTGGATGACCTTGTCGAGCTGCTCGAGCCCGGTGACGCGAGTGTGCCGGCCGGGGAGTTTGCGGGCGCCGTTGAGCCGGTTGGCCAGTACCCGGTACAGGATGTCGTTGACGAGAGACGACTTGCCCGATCCGCTGACGCCGGTCACGGCCGTGAACGTGCCGAGCGGGAAGCTGACCGACACCTTCTTGAGATTGTTGGCCTCCGCGCCGATAACCGAGATTTCGCGCGCCGGGTCGATCTCGCGCCTGGTGGCCGGGGTCGGGATGGATCTGCGGCCGGCAAGGTAGTCCCCGGTCAGCGACTCCGTGTTGGTGAGCAGGTCGGCGTAGGAACCGGAATGCACGACATGGCCGCCGTTGACGCCGGCGCCCGGACCGATGTCGACGACCCAGTCGGCCGTCTTGATGGTGTCTTCGTCGTGCTCAACCACGATCAGGGTGTTCCCGAGGTCGCGCAGGGTAACCAGGGTCTCGATCAGCCGTCGGTTGTCGCGCTGGTGCAGGCCGATGCTCGGTTCGTCGAGCACGTACAGCACCCCGGTCAGGCCGGACCCGATCTGGGTGGCCAGACGGATGCGCTGCGCCTCGCCGCCGGACAGGGTCGCCGCGGCCCGGGCCAGATTGAGGTAGTTCAGGCCGACGCGGATCAGGAAGTCCAGGCGCGCCTTGATCTCTCGCAGCACCTGCGCGGCGATGACGGCCTCCCGGTCGGTCAGCTCGAGCTTGTTCATGAAATCGCGGGCGTCGGTGAGACTGAGGTTGCAGACATCAGCGATGCTGGCCCCGTGCACGAGCACGGCGAGGACCTCGGGCTTGAGCCGGGTTCCGGAGCAGACGGGGCAGTCGACTTCGCGCAGGTATTCTCCCCAGCGGGCGCGCTGGGTGTCGGACTCCGCCTGCAGGTACTGACGTTCAATGTAGGGCACGACGCCCTCGAAGCCGGAGGTGTAGCTCATCTCCCGGCCGTAGCGGTTCTTCCACTTCACCTTGACCTCGAAGTTGTCGCCGCGCAGAACGGCGTCCTGCACCTCGGCGGGCAGTTCGCCCCACGGGGTGTCGAGGGAGAAGTCCAGGTCTCGGGCGAGCCCGTCGAGGAGCTTCTCGTAGTACTGGAACAGTCCCTTGCCCTGCGTGGTCCAGGGCAGCACGACGCCGTCCGCGATGCTGAGCTCGGGGTCGCCGAGAAGCAGGTCTGCGTCGACCGACATGCGCGTGCCGAGCCCGGAGCACTCAGGGCAGGAGCCGAAGGGCGCGTTGAAGGAGAATGTGCGCGGCTCGATCTCGGTGAGCTGCACGGGGTGGTTGTTGGGACAGGAGAGCTTCTCCGAGTAGCTTTGCCAGGCCTCGTCGCCCTCCCGGTCGACGTAGTTGATCTGCACGATGCCATCGGTCAGCTTGAGCGCCGTCTCAAGGGAGTCTGTGAGCCGGCTCAACAGGTCGGGGCCGGCGACCAGACGGTCGATGACCACGAAGATGTCGTGTTTGAGCTGCTTCTTCAGAACGGGCGGCTCGTTGAGCTGGATCGGGGTGCCGTCGACGATGGCGCGGGAATAACCGCCCGCTGCCAGTTCCTTGAACAGGTCGACGAACTCGCCCTTTTTTTGGGATACGACCGGGCTGAGCACCTGGTAACGGACGCCCTCATCGAGTCCCATCAGCTGGTCGGCGATCTGCTGCACGGTCTGTGCCTGGATGACCTCGCCGCAGACGGCGCAGTGCGGCACACCGATGCGCGCCCAGAGCAGCCGCATGTAGTCGTAGACCTCGGTGATGGTGCCCACGGTCGACCGAGGGTTGCGGTTGGTCGATCTCTGGTCGATGGAGACGGCAGGGCTCAGGCCCTCGATGAAGTCGACGTCGGGTCGGTCGACCTGGCCCAGGAACTGCCTGGCGTACGCGGACAGCGATTCGACGTAGCGCCGCTGGCCCTCCGCGAAGATGGTGTCGAACGCGAGCGAAGACTTGCCCGAGCCGGACAGCCCCGTGAAGACGACGAGCGAATCGCGCGGAATCTCGAGGTCCACGTTGTGCAGGTTGTGCACACGGGCGCCACGAACGTTGAGTTTTGATCCGGTCTCTACCTTGGAAATTGACACCATTCGATTCTATGCAGCGTCACGCGTCCAACCCTGCGAATCAGCACGCCCTGAGCGAACAAATGTTCGAAGTCTAGCCAGCCAGTCCAATCATCCGATCAGATGTGGCCGGCCTTCTCCATCTGGCGCAGCTCGCGCTTCAGCTCGGATACCTCGTCGCGGAGCCGGGCCGCGAGCTCGAACTTGAGCTCCCCCGCCGCCTCGAGCATCTGGCCGTTCAGGTCGGCGATAATCGACTCGAGGTCGTTCGCGCCGTTCGCGGCCAGTCCCTGCCGGCGCGGTGTCGCCGCGACGCCCTTGCGGCGGGTGTCGCGGCCGGCCAAAAGCTCGGCGGTGTCCGCCTCTTCCCGAGCGAGAACCTCAGTGATGTCAGCGATCCGTTTGCGCAGCGGGGTGGGATCGATGCCGTGAAGGGTGTTGTAGGCCACCTGCTTCTCGCGGCGGCGGTCGGTCTCGTCGATCGCGCGCTCCATCGAGGCTGTGAGCCGGTCGGCGTACATATGCACCTCGCCGGAGACGTTGCGGGCCGCGCGGCCGATGGTCTGGATCAGCGAGGTCGCCGAACGGAGGAAGCCCTCCTTGTCGGCGTCGAGGATGGCGACAAGCGACACCTCGGGCAGGTCGAGCCCCTCGCGGAGCAGGTTGATGCCCACGAGGACGTCGTAGACGCCGGCCCGCAGCTCAGTGAGGAGTTCGACGCGACGGAGCGTGTCGACATCCGAGTGCAGGTACCGCACCCGCACGCCGGCCTCGGTGAGGAAGTCAGTGAGTTCCTCGGACATCTTCTTGGTGAGCGTGGTGACCAAGACGCGTTCGTTGCGGTCGACGCGCTTGTGGATTTCCTCGAGAAGGTCGTCGATCTGGCCCTTACTGGGCTTGACGATGATCTGCGGGTCGATCAGCCCGGTGGGACGGATGATCTGTTCAACGATGCCGTCGGCGATGCCCAACTCGTACTTGCCGGGGGTGGCGGAGAGGTAGACGGTCTGGCCGACGCGCCCCTTGAACTCCCCGAATTTGAGCGGTCGGTTGTCGAGGGCGCTCGGGAGCCGGAACCCGTGATCGACGAGTGTGCGCTTGCGCGAGGAGTCGCCCTCGTACATGGCGCCGATCTGCGGCACCGTGACGTGGGACTCGTCGATGACCATCAGGAAGTCGTCAGGAAAATAGTCGAGCAGGCAATGCGGCGCCTCCCCCGGTTGCCGCTGGTCGATGTGCCGGGAATAGTTCTCGATGCCGGAGCAGAAACCGATCTGCTCCATCATCTCCAGGTCAAACTGCGTGCGCATGCGCAGGCGCTGGGCCTCGAGCAGTTTGCCCTCGCGCTCCAGCTGTTCAAGCCGTTCGGCGAGCTCCTCCTGAATGGTGCCGATGGCGCGCTCCATCACGTCCGTGCTGGCCACGTAGTGCGAGCCGGGGAAGACGGCAACGGAGTCGAGCTTCCTCACGATGTCGCCGGTGAGCGGATGCAGGCTGTAGAGCGCCTCGATCTCGTCGCCGAACATCTCGATGCGGATGGCGAGTTCTTCGTACATCGGGATGATCTCGATGGTGTCGCCGCGCACCCGAAAGTGGCCGCGAGAGAAGTCGATGTCGTTGCGCTGGTACTGCATGGCAACGAACTTGCGGATCAGCCAGTCCCGGTTGACCTGTTGACCGACCTGGAGAGCGACCATGGCCTCGAGGTAGCCTTCGGGCGTGCCGAGGCCGTAAATGCAGGAGACCGTGGAGACCACGATGACGTCGCGCCGGCTGAGCAGGGAGTTCGTGGTGGAGTGCCGTAGGCGCTCGACCTCCGCGTTGATCGAGGAGTCCTTCTCGATAAAGGTGTCGGTCTGGGGCACATAGGCCTCGGGCTGGTAGTAGTCGTAATACGACACGAAATACTCGACGGCATTGTTGGGCATCAGCTCACGGAATTCGTTCACGAGCTGCGCGGCGAGGGTCTTGTTATGGGCGAGCACCAGGGTCGGCCGCTGCACCTGTTCGATCAGCCAGGCCGTGGTCGCCGATTTGCCCGTTCCGGTGGCGCCGAGCAGCACGATGTCGGTCTCTCCGGCGTTGATGCGGCCGGCCAGCTCGGCGATCGCTGTGGGCTGGTCGCCGCTCGGCGTGTACTCGCTCACCACCTCGAACGGATTAACAGAGCGCGTGGGTTCCATGCTCGTCAGTCTACGGAGCGCCTCTGACAATGCGCTGCTGACCCTGACCCCGCACCTGGTCCCACAGCACGTCGACCTGCTCCAGGGTCTGCTCAAGAGTGCCGCCCGTGTCGATGACGACGTCGGCGATCCTGTGACGGTCGGCGTCACTGGCCTGGGCGCGGATCCGGCGCTCCGCTTCGCCGACATCCATCGCCCGCAGCTCCACCATGCGGCGCACCCGGGTCGGCTCGTCGGCCTGGGTGACGACGACGAGGTCGAAAGGATGGTCGACGCCTGCCTCCACCAGCAGGGGCACGTCGTACACGACGATCGCGTTGCGGTCGGCATCTTCCGCCTCGCGGATCAGTGCGTTCGAGCGCGCGCGCACCTCGGGGTGCACGATCGCGTTGAGGCGGTCCAACGCCTCCGGGTCGCGGAACACGACCGCGCCGAGCGCCACCCGGTTCAGGCTGCCGTCGGGCAGCAGCACCGCGTCACCGAAAGCATCCGCGATCTTGACGAGCCCCGGGGTGGCGGGCCCGACCACGACCCGCGCGAGTTGGTCGGCGTCGATGTGCACGGCCCCGTGCTGCACTAGCCGCCGCGCGACGGTGCTTTTTCCGGATGCGATCCCGCCGGTCAGTCCAATCAAGTACACACTTGCCATGCTAACGGCCCTCGATGGACGAACCGGCATCCGCCGGCGAAGCGAAAAAAGGCCGCACCCCGGAGGGTGCGGCCTTCAGTCAGCTCGGTGCTAGTTGGAGCTGGAGAGCTTCTCGCGCAGTGCTGCGAGGGCCTCGTCGTCCGCGAGCGTGCCGGCGCCGGCCGTCTCGTTCGAGAAGGTGTTGCCTGCGGCGGACGGGACATCGCTGACGGCGGTGATCTCGTCGTTCGCGGAGGCAACCTGCTTCTTGTGGGCTTCCCAGCGAGCCTGGGCTGCAGCGTAGTCCTGCTCCCACTTCTCGCGCTGGGTCTCGAAGCCTTCGCGCCACTCGTTGGTCTCCGGGTCGAAGCCCTCGGGGTACTTGTAGTTGCCCTGGTCGTCGTACTCGGTGAGCATTCCGTAGAGCGCCGGGTCGAACTCGGTGCCCTCGGGGTCGACACCGTCGTTGGCCTGCTTGAGGCTCAGCGAGATGCGGCGACGCTCGAGGTCGATGTCGATGACCTTGACGAAGACCTCGTCGCCGACCGACACGACCTGCTCGGCGAGCTCGACGTGCTTGCCGGAGAGCTCGGAGATGTGAACGAGTCCCTCGATGCCCTCGGCAACGCGAACGAACGCGCCGAACGGAACGAGCTTGGTGACCTTACCCGGTGCAACCTGGCCGATGGCGTGGGTGCGAGCAAAGACCTGCCACGGGTCTTCCTGCGTGGCCTTGAGGGAGAGCGACACGCGCTCGCGCTCGAGGTCGACCTCAAGGATCTCGACGGTGACTTCCTGGCCAACCTCGACGACCTCGCTGGCGTGCTCGATGTGCTTCCAGCTGAGCTCGGAGACGTGAACCAGACCGTCAACGCCACCCAGGTCGACGAACGCACCGAAGTTGACGATCGACGAGACAACACCCTTGCGGACCTGTCCCTTCTGAAGGTTGTTGAGGAACGTGGTGCGGCTCTCGGACTGAGTCTGCTCGAGCAGCGCACGACGGGACAGCACGACGTTGTTGCGGTTCTTGTCGAGTTCGAGGATCTTGGCCTCGATCTCCTGGCCCAGGTACGGGGTCAGGTCGCGAACACGGCGCAACTCGATGAGCGAAGCCGGGAGGAACCCGCGGAGTCCGATGTCCACGATGAGGCCACCCTTGACAACCTCGATGACCGAACCGGTGACAACGCCATCCGACTCCTTGATCTTCTCAACGTCGCCCCATGCACGCTCGTACTGAGCACGCTTCTTGGACAGGATGAGACGGCCTTCTTTGTCTTCCTTCTGAAGAACGAGGGCCTCAACCAGGTCGCCGACCTTGACGACCTCAGAGGGGTCGACGTCGTGCTTGATGGAAAGTTCGCGGGAGGGAATGACGCCCTCGGTCTTGTAGCCCACGTCGAGGAGAACCTCGTCGCGGTCGATCTTCACCACGGTGCCCTCGATGAGGTCTCCGTCGTTGAAGAATTTCAGAGTCTTTTCGACCGCGGCAAGAAAGTCTTCAGCAGATCCAATGTCGTTGATGGCGACCTGCTTGGGTGCCCGTTCGGTCGTTGCGTTTGTCATGTAGTAGTTGCTCCAGGATGGACATAGTTCGGGCCACACACGGGAAAAACTCGTGCTCGTGCACCATGCATGGCGGTGGACAGTTCGTCACAAGCGTGACAATCAAGCTTAGCTGTTTGCGGGAGAGGCCGGCAACTTGCCCGTCCCCCACGGAAGCTACGCCGATCGACCCCGAACGTTAACCGAGCATCGCCGCCTGGAGGGTGTCCAGGCCGACCCCGCCGAGATCGAGGGCCTTGCGGTGGAACTCCTTGATCGAGAAGGCGTCACCCTCGCGCTCCCTGTACCTGTCCCGCAGCTGCTCCCAGATGCGCTGGCCGACCTTGTAGGACGGGGCCTGCCCCGGCCAGCCGAGGTACCGGTTCACCTCGAACTTGACAAAGCTCGCGTTCATGTTCACGTTCCGGCCCAAGAACTCCAAGGCGTAGTCGGCGGTCCAGGGGCCCGAACCGTCGGGCAGCTGCTTCTCGAGGTGCACGCCGATGTCGAGGACGACGCGGGCGGCGCGCATCCGCTGCCCGTCCAGCATGCCGAGACGGTCGGCCGGGTCATCGAGGTAGCCCAGCTGCTCCATCAGACGTTCCGCGTAGAGCGCCCAGCCCTCGGCGTGACCCGAGGTGCCGGCCAGCTGGCGGCGCCAGGTGTTCAGCTTGGCCCGGTTGTAGACGGCCTGGCCGATCTGCAGATGGTGGCCGGGCACGCCCTCGTGGTAAACGGTGGTCAATTCGCGCCAGGTGTCGAATTCGGTGATCCCGACCGGCACCGACCACCACATCCGGCCCGGGCGGGAGAAGTCGTCCGTAGGCCCGGTGTAGTAGATGCCGCCTTCCTGGGTGGGGGCGATCAGGCACTCGAGGCGTTTGATCTCGTCGGGGATGTCGAACTGGGTCTCGGAGAGCTCGGCGACGGCTCGGTCGCTGGTCTCCTGCATCCATTTCTGCAGGGCGTCGGTGCCGTGCAGCTTGCGGCTGGGTTCGGTGTCGAGGAACGCAATGGCCTCGGGCACGCTCGCGCCCGGCTTGATCAGGTCGGCGATGCTCTCCTGCTCGGCGACCATCCGCGCCAGCTCCTCCACGCCCCACTCATAGGTTTCGTCGAGGTCGATGGTCGCGCCGAGGAAACGGCGGGACTGCAGCAGGTAGAGGTCGCGACCGATGGCGTCACGGGTGGGGGCCCTGCCCTCGAGCTCGGTGCCGAGGAAGTCCGCCAGCGTTCCATAGGCCGCGGCAGCGGCACGCGCCCGGGTGTCGAGATCCTTGGCCAGCGAGGCCGGGAGCGCTCCCGTGTCGTGGCCGGCGTTGGCGGCGAGCTCGGCGAAGAAGCCGTCGTTCGCCGCGTGGCGCCGGGCCTGCAGGATGACTTCCTGCACTTGACGCCGGGCAGGCATACTGCCGCGCTCGATGCCGAGACGCAGGGTCTGGATGTAGCCGTCGATGGCCCCGGGCAGTGCGCGCAGACGGGCGCAAACGGTGTCCCAGTCGGCGACGGTGGCGGTGGGCATCAGGTCGAAGACCTCCCGGATGCCCTGGGCCGGCGACGCGATCACGTTCAGGTCGCGCAGCGGCAATCCGGCTTCGGCGCTCTCGACGTCGAGGGCGAGCGAGCTGCGCAGGTCGGTGCGGGTGACGACGTCGACGTCGTCGACGGCCGTGGCCGCGTCGAGGCGGGTGATGAAGGATCGGGCCGCGTCGACCCTGCGGTCCAGGCCGTCCGGGGAGTAGTCGCCGAAGCGGCCGTCAACCTCGGTGCGGCCGATGTACGTGCCCACGGTCGGGTCGATACCGACGAGGGTGTCCACCCAGTCCTCGGCGATCCGGTCGATCGGCGTGGGGGTGCGCTGCTTGTCGGTTGTCATGACCCGAGCCTAGAACACGCGCTCGACCGCGGGCGGAGCGCCGGACCTTGCATTCGGGCGGCTGGTAGTCGCTGCCTAGTGGGCGGCGGCATCCCAGTTGTCGCCGCGGCCGACCTGCACGTCGAGCGGCACCAACAGGTCCGCTGCGGTCTCCATCCGGTGCGTCACGACCTGGCGGAGCGCATCCCACTCCCCCGGGGCAACCTCAAAGATCAGTTCGTCGTGTACCTGAAGCAGCATGCGCGACTCCAAATTGCCGTCGATCAGGTCCACGGCGATCCCGTTCATCGCGATCTTCATGATATCGGCGGCCGACCCCTGGATCGGCGCGTTGAGGGCCGCGCGCTCCGCGTTCTCGCGTACGACCCGGTTGGCGCTGTGCAGCTCGGGGAACGGGCGGCGGCGGCCGAATATGGTGGCCGTGTAACCATCTATTTTGGCCTGCTCGACGACATTGCGCAGGTAGTCGCGTACCGCGCCGAACCGGGCGAAGTAGTCTGTGATGAGCTGCTTGGCCTCCTTCGTCTCGATGCGCAGCTGCCGGGACAGCCCGAAGGCGCTCAATCCGTAGGCCAGGCCGTAGGACATGGCCTTGACCTTGGAGCGCATCTCGTTCGTGACGTCTTCCGGCGCCACGCCGAACACGCTTGCGCCGACGAACCGGTGCAGGTCTTCGCCGGCGTTGAAGGCCTCGATCAGTCCCGCGTCGCCGGAAAGGTGCGCCATGATGCGCATCTCGATCTGTGAGTAGTCGGCGGTGAGCAGGCAGTCGGCCCCGTTGGCCGCGTGGAATGCGGCCCGGATGCGGCGGCCCTCCTCGGTGCGCACCGGGATGTTCTGCAGGTTGGGGTCGGTGGAGGAGATCCGACCGGTGGCCGTGCCGATCTGCACGTACGTGGTGTGGATACGTCCCGTCTCGTCGATGGCCCTGTCCAGGGTCTCCACGATCTGGCGCAGCTTGGTGGCGTCGCGGTGCTGCAACAGCATGTCAAGGAACGGATGCGGGTTGCTGGCCTGCAGGTCGGCCAGAGCCCCGGCATCCGTGGAGAACCCGGTCTTGTTCGCCCGGGTCTTGGGCATGCCGAGCTGGTCGAACAGCACCTCCTGCAACTGCTTGGGTGAACCGAGGTTCACCTCGCGGCCGATCTCGGCGTAGGCGCCGGCGGCCAACCCGGCGGCGCGCTCGCCCAGCTGGCCGGACAGTGCCGACAACTGGTCATGGGAGACGGCCACGCCGGCCAGTTCCATGTCGGAGAGTGCCAGCAGGGTGGGCATCTCGATGGTGGTGAGCACCTCGCGGGACCCGTCGTCGAGCAGCGCGTCGATGGCCGCGGCCACCCGGAACGTGTACCAGGACTCCACCGGCACGCCCCCGGCCTCGTTCTCGGCCGGGATCAGCTGGTTGGGGTCGGTCACCGGCAGGGTTTCGCCCAGGTATCGCAAGACGAGGGTGGCGAGGGTTTTGTCCGGCACCCCGGGGCGCAGTAGCCAGCCCGCGATCAGGCTGTCGAACACCAGCCCCGAAAAGTCCAGGTTGCTGCGGCGGAGCGCCTTGATCTGGCTCTTGGCGTCGTGCATGATCTTGGGCGAGTCGCTGGCCAGCCAGGCCTCGAATGCGAGGTAGTCCGTGCGTCCGGGCTGCCAGGGCAGGTTTACCGACTCGGTCGGTCCGGACACTCCGAAGCCGATGGCCTTGCCCTCGTGTACCTCGACGGAGAGAGCGAGGCCCTGCGGGGAGGCGACCGTGGCCCGGGCGATCCACGCGGCCAGCTCCTCGTCGAGCAGGTCCTGGGCGGCGGGTGCCTGAGGCGCGGCGACCAGCACTTCCTCCGGCACGACCACGGCGACGCCTCCGGTCGCGCCGGCGCCCTCAAGCTTGATCACGCGGTCAAGCAGGGTGCGAAACTCGAGCCGACCGAACACAGCGCGCACGGCCGGTTCGTCGATGGGGCGCCGCACGAGGTCGGGGAGCTCCACCGGGAGGTCGAGGTCGGTGACGAGGTGGTTGAGTCGCCGGTTGCGGATCGCGTTCTCTTTCTGCTCGCGCAGGTTGTTGCCGACGACGCCCTTGATCTCCTCGGCGTGTTCCAGGATGCCGTCGAGGCTGCCGTAGAGGCCGAGCCATTTCACGGCGGTCTTCTCCCCCACCTTGGAGATCCCGATCAGGTTGTCGCTGGTCTCGCCGACCAGGGCCGCGACATCCGGGTATTGTGCCGGCTCGATGCCGTACTTCTCGCGCACCCGGGCCGGGTCGTAGCGGGTGAGCGCCGAGACGCCCTGGCTGGCCGGGTAGAGCAGGGTGACGTTTTCGTTGACGAGTTGGATCGTGTCCCGGTCCCCCGAGACCACCAGGACATGGAAGCCTTCCTGGTTGCCGCGCACGGACAGTGTTGCGAGGATGTCGTCGGCCTCGAAGTCTTCCTTGGTCAGCGTCGTGATGTTCATCGCAGCCAGGGCCTCCTGCAGCAGCGGCACCTGCCCGATGAACTCGCTTGGCGTGCTGGCCCGCGTGCCCTTGTAATCGGCGTATTCGCGCGTTCGAAAGGAGAACCGCGAGATGTCGAACGCCACGGCGATGTGCGTGGGCTTCTCGTTGCGCAGCAGACTGAGCAGCATGGACAGGAACCCGTGGATGGCGTTGGTGTGCTGCCCGTCGTGGGTCTGGAAACTGTCCACGGGGAGGGCGTGGAACGCCCGGTAGGCCAGGGAATGGCCGTCGATGATCATCAGGGTAGGCTTTTCGGAATCTGACACAGAGATAGCCTACAAGCGTCATCCGGCGCGGGCAGGTGCAGCGACCGAAGGTGACTATGATCCAGCAGACCACGGACGCCCTCGAGTGGGTCCAGCAGCGGGGAGCCGGCTCCCTGGCCGAAAAGATGGGCATCGAGTTCGTCGAGTTCACCATCGAGCGCGCGGTGGCACGGATGCCCGTCGAGGGCAACACGCAACCGGCGATGCTCCTGCACGGTGGCGCCTATGTCGTGCTGGGCGAGTCGCTGGGCTCGATGGCCGCCAATCTGCACGCCGGTCCCGGCCGCCTGGCGGTGGGGATCGAGATCAATGCCACACATACCCGGTCGGCGACGTCGGGCTTCGTCACGGGTGTCTGCACGCCGGTGCACCTGGGCCGTACGCTCACGACGCACGAGATCGCGGTCACGGATGATCAGGGCCGGCGCTGCTCGACGATCCGGATCACCAATCTGATCAAGGAACTGACGAACCGGCCCGAGGCGCAAGACCCGAGGCTTGAAAAACGGCCAGGCATCAACCTCGAAGGGTGATCTGCCCGGCTGCCGAAGGTTACTTCTTGGCGCTGAGCTGCTCGATAATCGCCTGGGCGACGTCGTGCATGGTGAGCCGGCGGTCCATGGACGCCTTCTGGATCCACCGGAAGGCCTCGGGCTCGGTGAGCCCCATCTTCTCGTTGAGCAGGCCCTTGGCCCGGTCGACGAGCTTGCGGGTCTCGAAGCGCTCGACGAGGTCGGCCACCTCGGCCTCGAGGGTGATGATCTGGCTGTAGCGCGACAGCGCGATCTCGATGGCGGGCAGCAGGTCGTTTGGGGTGAACGGCTTGACCACGTAGGCCAGCGCGCCCGCTTCCGTGGCGCGCTCGACGAGTTCTTTCTGGCTGAACGCGGTCAGCAGCACGACGGGGGCGATGTGCGCCTTGGTGATGCGCTCGGCCGCGGAAATTCCGTCGAGGTGCGGCATCTTCACGTCCATGATGACCAGATCGGGCCGCAGCTCGGTGGCCAGGGCGACAGCGGTTTCTCCGTCGCCGGCTTCACCGACCACCTCGAATCCGGCGTCACGGAGGATTTCGACGATGTCGAGGCGGATGAGGGACTCATCCTCGGCAACGACAACGCGGCGAGGAGGTACTGGGGTGGAGTCTTGGTCGGTCACGGGGGAAAGCCTACGGTATTCTGGAGCAGGTGTTGTGAGCCGGTGTGGCGGAATGGCAGACGCGGAGCACTCAAAATGCTTTGTTCGCAAGGACGTGTGGGTTCGAGTCCCACCACCGGTACCAACACCCCCAGGCAGAAATTTCCGCCGAGTCGGGCCGTTTCGGCTCTGCCGGGGCGTCAGCGCCAGTCGGCGCATCGGCCAGCCCGTCAGCCCGTCAGCCCGTCAGCCCTCAGCGGGTCGCGCGGCATCGCCGCGCTGCATGTCCTCTTCCAGGAGCGCGGTGATCGACCGCAGCGTCTCCGGGGACACATCCCCGAGCGTGCGTGCCGCGAAGTTGACCACGCGCTGGGCACGCAGGCTTTTCACGAACGCGAGCTGGGAATCGACGCGGTCGGGGAGGTCGCAGTCAGAGCCCAGCAGGTACTCCGGCGGGATACGGAAGAACTCGCCGATGCCCGTGAGCAGGTCGACGTCTGTCACGAGAGGCCCGTCCCCGGTGATCATGTAGGCCCACCGGGCTCGGGAGAGCGACAGGCCCCGCGCCTGCAGTCCCGCGGCGATCTGCTTGTAGGTGTGCGGCGTGTTGCCCTCGGCGACGACCACGTCAAGCAGGAGGTTGAGCTTGCGTGCCAGTTCCCGCTGCGGACTGATCGGTTCGCCGGGGATGCTGGGCCCGTCGTCGGCTGCTCGCGGGTCAATCACGATGTGTGGTCCTGTCGGGGTGTCGCGGGGCGGGCAAGGGTGGTGACGATCGAAGCTGCGGCGGGGATGGCCCGCACGTGGTTCTCGGCGGCGTTGACCAGTGTCCGTTCGGATACCGTCAGGCTCTGGTCTGGGTTGAGGAGCAGGCTATCCCGCACCTCGACGTAACGCCGGTACAGGTGAGCGCCGGGAGCCCGCACGAGGAGCAGCCCGACGCGCGAGAGGTCGCGCTCGATGCTGAGCTCCGGAGATCCGGCCAGCAGGCGCTCCCACAACGGAGTGATCTGCCACAGCAGCACCCGGTTGCGGCTGGTCTTCGCCAGGGCCTGGATACCCACTTCCATGGCAGTCAGACCCAGACCCAGGCCGAGGCAGACGGGAGCGGTGGCGAGGGCGATGTGGTAAGCGGTGTAGGGCCACCCGTCAAAGGAGAAGTCCGGACTGAGAAGGGCTGCGGTCACGCTCGCGAAGCTGACGATCGTGTAGACCAGAACCCCGAGGCAACCGAGCACAACGAGAGCGAGAGACGCCCGAGTGATCAACCGATGCTGAAGGCGTAGATCGGACGCGCATGCCGCACCTACCGACACGGAGAAGAGGGCCATCGCAATCCACGTGGTGGACGAGTAGGCGGCGAAATCCCAACGATTCGGAAAAGCCTCGTGGATCTGGTCTCGAAAACGCCAGTCTCCGCCGAAGAATAGGACAGCTTGGGCGGTGACAATTGCGCCGGTGACGAGTGCGGTCACCTGATTCCTACGCCGCGTGAGACCGCCCACGGACACGGCCTCCTGCACGATGCCGTCCAGGAGACCAATGGTAACGATCGCCGTTGCATGAAAGCTGAAGTAGGCGACGTTGTCCCCACCCAGTAGTCCGTCGACGGCGTTGTACACGACGTAAGGCTGCAGGGTCATTGTCGTCCCGAAAGCAACGAGGACCCAGAAGAGACGGCGACGACGACCGCGAAGGAGTGACGGCACGCACAATATTGTGGCGATCCAGATCAACGCCGACACCGATAGCAGGATGATCTGCACTACAGCACCCGGCCGAAACCGGTTCGGGGGCCGTTGGCCGTTTCGGCGCTGTCTCCGAACATGATCAGGGCCAGCCGGTCGCCGATCGCCTCGGCCAGGGCTTCCTGCTCGTCGGTGAAGTTGCTGCGGGACAGCGCGTATGCGATCGAGTCGAGCGGGATGAGGGGTGCGAGCAGCGCGACCCGCTCGGCCGGCATCAGCTGCTTCTCATGCCGCAGGATCATGTGGCCGAACTCATGGTTGATGAACTGCTGGCGGTGCACGGCGGAGTCCGTCGGCGCATGGTGGATGCGCTCGAAATTCTCCCCGGCGACCTCGATCCACAGCCCGCAGACTCCGGATTCTACGAGCCGCGGACTCGCCGCACGAATCAGGATCGCCTTGCCGCGCAGACCTTCCATGTACCGGTGCAGCGTCGCGGCGGTCAGCGGACGCGGGAGGGTGAGGGTGGCCACCAGTTCGCGCGCCCGCTCGGTGCGTGCTTCGTAGTTCACGTCCTGCTCCCCCCTGTGCGCCGCTGTCCCGTGGCGCCGGACCGTGACATTAGACATGTCCAACAGGTGTTAGCCTGAAATGAGGTTGGACATGTCCACGCTACCGGGTCGGGGGACCCGCGCACGCCACGGACCGTCCAGTCACGCTCCGGTTCGGAGTGTTCACGCGCACAGCCTCATGGGCGACACTGAAGGGGAACAGGGTGTCGCCCGGGGGCGGTGGGTCACAGAATCACGGCGCTCGGCTGTGCCGCGCAGATTTGACAACACGAGAAAGCCCCGCCACCCGAAGCCGGGCGGCGGGGCTTTCTCCGTCGCGGCGCTACTTCTTCGCGTACGCCGGGTGAACTTCATTGTGGGCATCGCCGACGCGGTGCACACGGATGTCGTTCGTGGAACCCGCGATGCCGGGAGGGGAACCGCTGATGACGACGACCTTGTCACCGAGCTGTGCCAGACCCTGGCCCAGCAGGATGTCATCCACCTGTCCGAACATGGCATCCGTGTGGGTGACCCGGTCGACCAGGTAGGTCTGGATGCCCCAGGTGAGGGCCAGTCGACGACGGATACCGGGCTCCGGGGTGAAAGCCAGCATGGGGATCTTCGACCGCAGCCGGGACATCCGTCGGGCCGAGTCACCGGACTCCGTGAAGATGCACAGGAACTTCGCTTCGACGAACTCGGCGACCTCGATGGCGGCGAGGGTAATCGCACCGCCCTGGGTACGCGGCTTGTTCGTCAGCGGAACGATACGCTCCAGGCCGTGGTCCTCGGTCGACGCGACAATCCGCGCCATCGTCTGGACCGTGACGACGGGGTACTCGCCGACGCTGGTCTCGCCACTGAGCATGACCGCATCCGCGCCGTCGAGCACGGCGTTGGCGACGTCAGACGTCTCCGCGCGGGTCGGCACCGGGCTGTGGATCATGGACTCGAGCATCTGCGTCGCCACGATGACCGGCTTGGCCATGCGACGAGCGAGCTCGACCGCCTGCTTCTGCACGATCGGAACGGCCTCGAGCGGCAGCTCCACGCCCAGGTCGCCACGGGCCACCATGATGGCGTCGAACGCGTCGACGATGCCCTCGAGGTTCTCCACGGCCTGCGGCTTCTCGATCTTCGCGATCACGGGAACGCGGCGTCCTTCTTCGGCCATGATCTCGTGCACGCGGGTGATGTCGGCGGCGTCCCGAACGAACGACAGCGCGATCAGGTCCGTGCCGAGGCGGAGACCCCAGCGCAGGTCGGCCTCGTCCTTTTCGGACAGGGCCGGCACGTTGACGGCGACACCGGGCAGGTTGATGCCCTTGTTGTTCGACACGGGGCCGGCAACGATCACCTTGGTCGTCACGACGGTGTCGTTCGTGGCCACCACCTCGACCTTGACCTTGCCGTCGTCGATCAGCAGGAAGTCGCCGGGCCTGACGTCCTGGGGCAGGCCCTTGTACGTGGTGCCGGAGAGTTCCTTGGTACCCAGGATTTCTTCTGTGGTGATCTTAAAAATGTCTCCGAGGGCAAGTTCGTAAGGGCCGCCTTCGAATTTTCCGAGACGGATCTTCGGTCCCTGCAGGTCGACCATGACGGCGACGGCACGACCGGAGTCGTTCGCTGCTTTGCGTACATTCGCATAAACACCCTCGTGGACCTGGTAGTCCCCGTGGCTCAGGTTCATCCGGCAGACGTCGACACCGGCATCGATAAGGGCACGAATTTGATCGTAGCTGGCTGCTGCCGGCCCGAGCGTGGCGACAATTTTGGCGCGTCTCATTCTGAAAGAACTCCGGTTTCCGCGCTGTTTCGGCGCATATTCTCTGTTGATGGTTGGGAGACCACGGGGTGGTGGATCTCTTGGAATCGAATCACTGGATCAGTGACCAATCAGATTGCGAAGGCATGATCGGACGGTTTGACCGGTGCAGGCAGTTGCGTCTCGCCTTCGAGGAATTTGTCGACGGCTGCCGCAGCAGCCCGACCTTCGGCGATCGCCCAGACGATGAGCGACTGGCCACGGCCGGCATCACCAGCAACGAACACGCCTTCATGGCTGGTCTGGTAATTAACGTCACGCTCGACATTACTCCGCCCATCGACCGGCACGTGCAGCTGGTCGGTCAGCTCGCGTGATTCAGGACCGGTGAAGCCCATGGCCAGGAGAACCAGATCCGCAGGGATCTCGCGCTCCGTTCCGGCCTTGGGCACCCGGCGTCCGCCCCGGAATTCGGTCTCGGCCACGCGGATGGCGCGCACCTCACCCGCCTCGTTGGCCAGGAACTCCACCGTCGACACCAGGTACTCGCGGTTGCCGCCCTCTTCGTGGGCGCTCGACACCTCGAACAGCGTCGGTGACAGCGGCCACGGCTGGTGTTCCGCCCGTTCCATGCCCGGTTGGCGGCCGATGGCGAGATTCGTGACGGATGCCGCGGCCTGGCGGTGCGCGGTACCGATACAGTCGGCGCCGGTGTCGCCGCCGCCGAGTACGACCACGTGCTTGCCCTCGGCGGTGATCTGCTGGTCAACAGTGTCGCCGGCGCCGACCTTGTTCTGCTGCACGAGGTATTCCATGGCGAAGTGCACTCCGGGCAGGTCGCGCCCGGGGATCGGCAGGTCGCGGGGTACCAGGGCCCCCGTGGCGACCACCACAGCGTCATAGCGGGCCCGGAGGTCATCCCAGGTGATGTCGACCCCGATGGTGACGCCTGCTCGGAAGCGGGTGCCCTCGGCCGTCATCTGGCCGAGTCGGGTCTCGAGGTGCTTCTTCTCCATCTTGAAGTCCGGGATGCCGTAACGTAAAAGCCCGCCGATCCGGTCGTCGCGCTCGAAGACCGCCACCGTGTGACCGGCCCGCGTGAGCTGCTGCGCGGCCGCGAGGCCGGCCGGGCCAGAGCCGACGACCGCGATCGTCTTGCCGGTGAGGCGTCCGGGCGGCTGGGGCTGCACCCATCCGTTGGCGAAGGCCTGGTCGATGATGGAGACCTCAACCTGCTTGATCGTGACCGGCGGCTGACTGATTCCGAGAACGCAGGCCGACTCACAGGGTGCCGGGCAGAGACGCCCGGTGAACTCCGGGAAGTTGTTGGTGACATGGAGACGTTCGATGGCCTGTCGACCCTCGTCCCGCCAGGTGAGGTCGTTCCATTCCGGAATGATGTTGCCGAGCGGGCAGCCCTGCTGACAGAACGGCACACCGCAGTCCATACAGCGGCCGGCCTGGCGTTTCAGTTGCGTCGCGTCGCCCTGCTCGTAGACCTCTTTCCAGTCCATCAGACGAACGGATACGGGACGGCGGGCCGGAAGCTCCCGGTCCGTGGTCTTGAGGAATCCTTTCGGATCAGCCATTGGTTGCCTCCAGAATGCGGTTCCAAACGACGACGCCATCGGGGTCGAGGCCCTCGTCGACGGCGATCTGCCTGGTTGCCAGGACGGCCGCGTAGTCGCGCGGTAGCACCTTGACGAATGTGGACATGGTGGTCTCGAAATCGGCCAGCAGCCGGGCCGCCAGGGCGGACTCGGTCTGGTCATGATGCTGTCCGAGCAAGTCGCGCACGATCTCGCGGTCCGCGCCGCCGAGCGGCAGAAGTGTGAGTTCGCCGGAGTCGAGGGCCTGCCGGTTGACATTCTCGGTACGAAGACCGTAGACGTAGGCGGTTCCGCCAGACATACCGGCACCCAGGTTGCGCCCCGTTTCGCCCAGGATGACCGCCAGTCCCCCGGTCATGTATTCGAGGGCGTGATCTCCGACGCCCTCGACGACGGCGGTGGCCCCGGAGTTGCGCACCAGGAAGCGTTCGCCCACGATGCCGCGGATGAACATGCTGCCCTGGGTCGCGCCGTAGCCGATGACGTTACCGGCGATCACGTTCTGCTCGGCCGGGAACAGGCTGCCCCGGTCGGGTCGCACGGTGATCTGGCCACCGGAGAGACCCTTGCCGACGTAGTCGTTGGAGTCACCCTCGAGCCGCAGGATGATGCCGCTCGGCAGGAACGCGCCGAAGGACTGTCCGGCACTACCGGTGAGGGTGACGTCGATGGAACCGGACGGCAGCCCGTTCTCGCCGTGGCGCACGGTGACCTCGTGGCCGAGCATGGTGCCCACGGCCCGCTCGGTGTTTCGGATGGGCAGGGAGATCGAGACCTGCCCACCATGTTCAAGCACACTGGCGCTCTGCCGGATCAGTTCGTTGTCGAAGTGGAGCTCAAGTTCGTGCTCCTGAGGGCGACCGGACTGCCGGGGCTCCCCCGCGGAGAAGTCCGGACCGACGAGGATGGGCGACAGGTCGAGTCCGGAGGCCTTCCAGTGCGTAAGCGCCCCGTTGACGTCGAGCACCTCCCGGTGGCCGATGGCCTCGTCGAGGCTGCGGAATCCGAGCTCGGCGAGGTACTCGCGCACCTCCTGAGCGATGAACTCGAAGAAGTTGATCACGTGCTCGGCCTTGCCAGTGAAACGTTTGCGCAGCTCGGGATTCTGGGTGGCCACCCCGACGGGGCAGGTGTCCAGGTGGCAGACGCGCATCATGACGCAGCCCTCCACGATCAGCGGGGCGGTAGCGAAGCCGAACTCCTCGGCGCCGAGCAACGCTCCGATGATGACGTCACGGCCGGTCTTCAACTGGCCGTCGACCTGCAGCACGACCCGGTCGCGCATCCCGTTGAGCATCAGGGTCTGCTGCGTTTCGGCCAGGCCGAGTTCCCAGGGGGTCCCCGCGTGCTTGAGGGAGTTGAGCGGGCTCGCGCCGGTTCCGCCGTCGTGACCGGAGATGAGAATGACGTCGGACAGGGCCTTGGCCACTCCGGCGGCGACCGCGCCGATACCGGACTGGCTGACCAGCTTGGTGTGGATGCGTGCGGCCGGATTCGCCCGCTTCAGGTCGAAGATCAACTGTTTGAGGTCTTCGATCGAGTAGATATCGTGGTGCGGGGGCGGCGAGATCAGGCCGACGCCGGCGGTCGCGTGCCGGGTGCGGGCGATCCACGGGTAGACCTTCGTGGGCGGCAGCTGGCCGCCCTCGCCGGGCTTGGCTCCCTGCGCCAGCTTGATCTGGATGTCGTCGGCGTGGGACAAGTACATGCTGGTCACACCGAACCGGCCGGATGCCACCTGCTTGACGGCGCTGCGTCGCTCCGGGTCGAGCAGGCGGTCAAGGTCTTCTCCACCCTCACCGGTGTTGGACTTGCCCCCAAGGCGGTTCATTGCGATGGCGAGGGTCTCGTGCGCCTCGGCGGAGATCGATCCGTAGCTCATCGCCCCCGTCGCGAAGCGCTTCACGATCGAGGAGATCGGTTCCACCTCGTCCAGCGGCACGGGGTGGCGCTTGCCGGTGGTGAAGGTGAACATGCCGCGCAGCGTCATCAGGCTCGTCGCCTGGTCGTCGACGAGTTTCGTGTACTCGCGGAAGATGTCGTAGCTGCGCGTGCGGGTGGAATGCTGGAGCCGGAAAATGGTGTCCGGGTTGAACAGGTGCGGAGACCCGTCGCGGCGCCACTGGTACTCACCTCCGGTCGCGAGGCGTTCGTGCGCGGTGACCGCGGCATCCTCGGGGTAGGCGGCCCGGTGCCGGGCCTCATTCTCGGCCGCGACCACCTCGATGCCGATGCCGCCGAGCTTGCTCGTGGTGCCGGTGAAGTACTGGTCGATGAATTCCTGGCTCAGTCCCACGGCCTCGAAGGTCTGCGCGCCGGCGTAGGAGGAGACGGTCGAGATCCCCATCTTGGACATGATCTTGAGCACGCCCTTGCCGAGGGCCTTGATCACGTTGCGCACGGCCTGTTCGGGCGTGCCGGTCGTGATGTAGCCACTGCGCACCAAATCCTCGCACGTTTCCATCGCAAGGTACGGGTTCACGGCGGATGCGCCGTAGCCGATCAGGAGGGCGACGTGGTGCACCTCGCGCACATCGCCGGCCTCGACCACGATGCCGACCTTCATGCGGTTCTCGGTGCGGATCAGGTGGTGGTGAACCGCGGCAATCATCAGCAGCGACGGGATCGGGGCCAGATCCTTGGTGGAATCCCGGTCGGACAGGACGAGGAACATCGCGCCGTCGTCGATGGCGGCGTCGGCCTCGGCGCACATCTCCTTGATGCGGGCCTCCAAGGCGTCCGGCCCGTCTTCGAACCGGTAGAGCCCGCGAATGGTCCTGGTGGTGCGGCTGCCCGGCGCGGTGTCGATGTGCTGGATCTTCGCCAACTCGTCGTTGTCGATCACGGGGAAATCGAGCACGACCTGCCGGGCGTGCTCGGGGCCCACCGAGAGGAGGTTGCGTTCCGGACCGAGCCCGAGCTTGAGGGAAGTGACAACTTCCTCGCGGATCGAGTCGAGCGGCGGGTTGGTCACCTGAGCGAACTGCTGCGTGAAGTAATCGAAGAGCAGCCGGGGTCGGTCGCTGAGCACGGCGATGGGGGTGTCGGAGCCCATCGCGCCGAGCGGTTCCCCGCCGAGGCGAGCCATCGGCGCGAGCAGGATGCGCACCTCCTCCTCGGTGTAGCCGAAGGTGCGCTGGCGGCGCACGACGGATGCCGGCGGGTGCACGATGTGCTCCCGCTCGGGCAGATCCTTGAGGTTGATGCGCCCAGCGTCCAGCCAGGTTCCCCACGGCTCGCTGGCCGCGAGGTCGGCCTTGATCTCGTCGTCTTCGATCAGGCGTCCGGCGACCGTGTCGACCAGAAACATCTTGCCGGGACGCAGGCGGCCCTTGCGCACCACCCGGTTGGGGTCGATGTCGAGCACCCCGATCTCGCTGGCGAGCACGACGAGGCCGTCGTCGGTGATGAGGTAGCGGCCGGGGCGCAGCCCGTTGCGGTCGAGGGTGGCGCCGACGAGGGATCCGTCGGTGAACACGATCGCGGCCGGGCCGTCCCACGGCTCCATCAGCATGGAATGGTACTCGTAGAACGCACGGCGTTCGGCGTCGAGGTCGGTCTGGTTCTCCCAGGCCTCCGGCACCATCATCATGACGGCGTGCGGGAGCGAACGCCCCGACAGGCTGAGCAGCTCAACGACCTCATCGAACGAGGCCGAATCGCTGCCGCCGGGGGTGACGATCGGGAGCAGCGGCGCCAGGTCGCCGAGCAGGTCGGATTCGAGCTGCGACTGGCGCGCCTGCATCCAGTTGCGGTTGCCCTGAACCGTGTTGATCTCGCCGTTGTGCGCGATCATGCGGAACGGCTGCGCGAGCGGCCAGGACGGGAACGTGTTGGTGGAGTAGCGGGAGTGCACGAGGGCGAGCTTGGAGACGAAGCGCGGATCGGACAGGTCCGGGTAGAACGGCTCCAGCTGAAGCGTCGTGACCATACCCTTGTAGACCACGGTGCGACAGGACAGTGAGGCGAAGTAGATCTCCAGCTCGCGTTCGGCACGCTTCCGCAGCCTGACTGCCTGGCGGTCCAGCGCGATGTCGCCGAGCGTGTCGCCGGCCTCGGTCGTGCGGGCGCTCTGCACGAACAGTTGCTGGATGGCCGGCATGGCCGCGCGCGCCAGGGTGCCGACCTCGTCGGGGCGCACGGGAACTTCGCGCCAGCCGAGGATCACCAGTCCCTCTTCGAGGGCGATCCGGTTGATCTGGCGCTTGATGCCGCTGCGCTTGGTGGGATCGATCGGCAGGAACACATTGCCGACGGCGTAGCGGCCCGCCGCGGGCAAGGCGAAATCGGTGACCGACCGCAGGAACTCGTCGGGAACCTGAGTGATGATGCCCGCGCCGTCTCCGGTGCCGGCATCCGATCCGACCGCACCGCGGTGCTCGAGGTTGCGCAGCGCGTCGAGGGCGAGGGTGATGATGTCGTGCCCGGCGGTGCCCCGAAGCGTGGCAACCATGGCGAGGCCGCAGGCATCGCGCTCATCGGCCGGGTTGTACAAGCCCTGCGGCTTCGGCACTGCGCTGAAGCGCGAGAAGAGGGGTGTTTGCGGCATTGGACCGTCCTCACAAAAGTAACTGGCGAGTGGGGACGACGCTGGCCCGCTCAGGTAGACATGTGCGCGGCGGCCCGTCATACCGGGTCACAAGCCGTGGAACAGGTTGGAGTCAACCTTGAGCCTAGAGGCGCGAGTTGCTGGTGCTTGTGGCTGCAACGTCGTCTGATCCGGCGAGACCGACGGCCTTATCACCGTGATCCTTGGGGTCCGAATCAAACTCATCAGATTCTACCTCAGCGTCGGGCCCCTTCCACTCGCGGCCGGGAATGTACACGCTCGCGGGCAGGCCCGTGTGGCGCTTGCTCTGCACGACGATCAGGATGATTCCCAGCAGGATGGCGGCGAAAGCGGCCCACACATTGGTGCGGAGGCCGAAGAACATCTCGCTCGGGTCGACCCGGATCGATTCGAAGAAGCTGCGGCCGAGGCCATACCAAATCAGGTAGACGCCGAAGGCCTTGCCCCAGCGGAGCGCGACCTTGCGTTCGATCGCGAGGATCAGGACGACGCCGACCACGTTCCAGACCATCTCGTAGAGGAAGGTTGGGTGAAACAACGTTTCGGGGGGAAGCCCGATCGGGAGGGCCGGGTTCGCCGCGGACACCTCGAGGCCCCAGGGCAGGTCGGTCGGCAGACCGAAGAGCTCCTCGTTGAACCAGTTGCCGAGACGGCCCATGGCCTGCGCCACGAGCATCCCCGGTGCCAGGGCGTCCGCGAAGGCCCAGAACCGGATGCCCGAGATGCGGCAGCCGATGTAAGCGCCGACGGCCCCGCCCAGGAGCGCTCCGAAGATGGCGTTGCCGCCGTTCCAAATGGCGAACACCTCGAGAGGGTTGGCACCCTCGAAGAAGTAGTCGGAGGGGTGCGTGAACACATGGTAGAAGCGCGCGCCGACGATGCCGAGCGGAACGGCCCACAGGATGATGTCCAGCACCACGCCCGGCTCTCCGCCGCGCGCAGACAGTCGGCGGCTCGTCATGACGGTGGCGGCGATGATCCCTGCCAGAATGCAGAGGGCGTAGGCGTGGATGGTGAACGGGCCGAGGGTGAACGAGCTCCATTCGGGGCTCGGGCTCGGGATGCTCAGAAGAAAAGACACCTGGGGACTACCTTTCATCGTGGCGCCGGGGAGGCCCCGTGACCGCCTCGGTCAACTTACCTTAGCTTTTGGGTGCTTCGATGGCGGGGATCAGACGGCGGGGCGCAGATCCCGGGCACTGGCCGCGAGGTCACGGGTGAGGACGGCCAGGGCCGGCACTCCCCCGTCGGACAGTGCCTTGACCAGGGCGGAACCGACGATGGCGCCATCGGCGTAGGCGAGGATCTCCCGCACCTGCTCCGGGGTGGAGATGCCGAGTCCGACGCACGCGCTGGTGGACCCGACGGCGCGGAGGCGGTCGACGAGCACCCGCGCGGCGGAGTCCACGTCGCCGCGGGCGCCGGTGATTCCCATGGTGGAGGCCGCGTAGACGAAGCCTCGGCTGGCGTCCACTGCCTGACGCAGCCGGGCGTCGGACGACGACGGGGCGGCGAGGAAGACACGGTCGAGTCCGGTTCGCGTGCTGGCTCCCACCCAGGCGGCCGCGTCGTCGGGGATGAGGTCGGGCGTGATCAGCCCGGCGCCTCCCGCCGCGAGCAGGTCGTCGGCGAACCGGTCCACGCCGTACTGCATGATCGGGTTCCAGTAGGTCATGACCAGAACGGGCACGTTCACCTGGGCGGTGATCGCCGCGACGGCCTCGATCCCGTGCCGCAGCCGAAAGCCGTTGGCCAGAGCCTGCTGGGTGGCCGCCTGGATCACTGGCCCGTCCATGACGGGATCGGTGTACGGCAGGCCCAGCTCGATGACGTCGACACCGTTCTGCGCGAGTGCCACGGCCGCGTCGATGCTCTCGGTCAGGGTGGGAAACCCGACGGGCAGGTAGCCGATCAGAGCACCGCCGCCCTCGGAGCGGCGACGGGCGATTGTCGCCTCGACCGTGCTCGTCGTTCCGGTCGTGGAACCCGTACCTGTTTCCGTGCTCATGACTGTTCCGCGCCCTTGTCGAGCAGGTCGAAGTACCGACCCGCGGTTTCCATGTCCTTGTCGCCGCGTCCGCTGAGGTTTACCAGGATGGTGGCGTCAGGTCCGAGCTGCTTGCCGAGGTCCAAGGTGCCGGCGAGGGCGTGCGCCGACTCGATGGCGGGGATGATGCCCTCCGTGCGGCTGAGCAGCCGGAGGGCGCTCATCGCCTCGTCATCGGTGACCGGCAGGTAGGTGGCCCGGCCGATACTGGCGAGCCACGCATGTTCCGGGCCCACCCCCGGGTAGTCCAGACCCGCAGAGATGGAGTGCGACTCCACGGTCTGACCGTCTTCGTCCTGCAGCAGGAAGCTGCGGGCGCCGTGCAGGATGCCGGGGCGCCCCTTGGTGATCGTCGCCGCATGGCGCAGGGTCTCCGCGCCGTCACCGCCGGCCTCGTAGCCGACCAGCGCCACCTCCGGGTCGTCGAGGAACGCGTGGAAGATACCCATGGCGTTCGAACCACCGCCGACGCAGGCGGTGACCGCGTCGGGGAGGCGGCCGGTGAGGTCCAACACCTGCTGGCGGGCCTCCTCGCCGATGATCTTCTGGAAGTCGCGCACCATGGCCGGAAACGGATGCGGCCCGGCGACGGTACCGAAGATGTAGTTGGTGGTCTCAACGTTGGTGACCCAGTCACGCATGGCGTCGTTGATGGCGTCTTTCAGGGTGCGGGACCCGGTCTTGACCGGCACGACCTCGGCGCCGAGCAGTCGCATCCGGGCCACATTCAGGGCCTGGCGCTCCGTGTCGACCTCGCCCATGTAGACGACGCAGTCGAGCCCGAACAGGGCGGCGGCCGTCGCGGCCGCCACGCCATGCTGCCCGGCGCCCGTCTCGGCGATGACGCGGGACTTGCCGATGCGCTTGGTGAGAAGAGCCTGGCCGAGCACATTGTTGATTTTGTGCGAGCCGGTGTGGTTGAGGTCTTCCCGCTTGAGGATGATGCGGGCACCGCCGGCGTGCGCGGCGAACCGGGGCACCTCGGTGATGATGGACGGGCGCCCGGTGTAGCTCCGGTGCAATTCCATCAATTCGGCCGCGAAGGCCGGGTCCTGCCGTGCCAGAGCGTACTCGTCGGTCAGCTCGTCGAGGGCAGCCACGAGGGACTCCGGCACGAACCTCCCGCCGAAGTCGCCGAAGTACGGGCCTGCTTCTGTTCTGAGGGACGTTGACATTTAAACCGCCAGGAATTCGGAGAGGGTTCGGATGGGATCGTTTGTGACGAGGGCCTCGCCGACGAGCACGATGTCGGCGCCGGCGGCGCGGTAGTGCGCCACGTCGGCGGCGGTCTTGACGGCCGATTCGGCGACGCGGACGACGCCCGAGGGGATCCGGTCCGCGAGCCTGCCGAACAGGTCCTGATCGAGTTGGAACGTGGACAGGTCGCGGGCGTTTACCCCGACGAGGCTTGCGCCAATGGCCAGGGCACGGTCGACCTCCTCGGCGCTATGGGTCTCGACCAGCGCGGTCATGCCGAGCTGGCGCACGAGGTCGTGCAGGGAGACCAGGGTGGTCTGGTCGAGTGCGGCGACGATGAGCAGAACCATGTCGGCACCTGCCGCCCTGGCCTCGAAGACCTGGTACGGCAAGCCGATGAAGTCTTTACGCAGCACCGGGATGCGCACGGCGGATCGCACTTGCTCGAGGTCTGACAGGGAGCCGAGGAACTTGCGACCTTCGGTGAGCACGCTGATCGCGCTGGCGCCGCCGAACTCGTAGGAGACGGCGAGGGCGGCAGGGTCCGAAATCTCGGCCAGGGTGCCCCGGGACGGGCTGGCGCGCTTGACCTCCGCGATGATCTTGACCTGATCGGCGGGTGCGAGCACCGCCAGGGCATCGATCGCGGGAGTTTGGTCGAGAGCGGTTGCCTCGACGATGGCGAACGGACGGGCGGCCCGACGAAGTTCAGCGTCGGCGACGGCCCCGGCTAGAAGATCAGACAGCACTCGACTAGTGGCCCAGGTGAGCCGTATCGGCTACGCCGTAACCGATTTTGGCGAGGATCCGGCCGACCAGCAGGCCAACCACCAGCAGGCCGACGGATGCCCAGACGAGCCAAGGGATCACCAGAAAGAAGGCAACGGTGCCGATCGCGACGGCGAGAAGCATGATGGTGACGGCGGTCCAGGCCGCGATCGAATGGCCTTCACCTGGGTCTACCGATTCAAAGCTCATGATTCTCCTCTTGTGCGCTGACGGACAAGTCAAGTCTAGCGGCCCCACGGTTCCCCGGCCTCCCCAGCGCACCAGGTGAAACCGGGAATCAGGTCTCGATTCACTGCGGGGTGGTGGGGTCTTCGCCGCGGCTCAGCCCGTCCCAGTCGTCGATGGCGTCACGTTCGGGTGCGGAAACGTCCGCGGCGTCGGAATCGCCGGCATCCGTCGCCTCGGCCGACTCGGCCGACTCGGCCGCTTCGAATCGCACGGCCTGGTAGCGGGACGTCGGTCCGGGCCAACGCCGGGACGTGACGAGCACCCCGACCCCGGCGCCGCCCATGACCACGCCGGCGAGCAGCGCGATGAACGGCCACGGGGTCACGGCCGCTGAGGCGACGGCGTCGACGACCGAGTCTGCGCCGGAGATTCCGGTGGCATCGGTGACCGCGCCGGCACTGGCCGCCGCCGGATCGGTGACGGCCAAAATAGCCGAAAGGCACACGGAGAAGCCGAGCAGAACCTGAAGCAGGCCGAGGACCACCCGGATGCCGGGACCGGCGATGCTCAGGGCACCGGCGAGGGCCAGTCCGGCGAGGGCAAGGGCTGTCACCCCGGGGGCGGCCGTGGAGCCGGACACCTCGAGGCTATGCACAGCCGAGCCGGACTGCTCCACGATGACGTTCACCCAGACCTGGGTCCAGGCCAGCAGGGCCAGACCGCTGGCCGCCAGCATCACGAGGATGTGCCCGAGCTTGAGGCGCCGTGCGGATGCCACCTAGCGCACCCGCTTCATGGCGTTCGCGACCGCGACTGCGCGAAGGGGCGCCGCGGCCTTGTTCTGCGACTCCTGGTATTCCGACGCCGGGTCGGAGTCCGCGACGAGGCCGCCGCCGGCCTGCACGCGGGCGACGCCATTCATGATCGTTGCGGTCCGAATGGCGATGGCCAGGTCCGCGTCCCCGGCGAACCCGAAGTAGCCGACCACCCCCCCGTACACGCCGCGCTGCGCGGGCTCGAGCGCGTCGATGATCTCGAGGGCGCGCGGTTTCGGGGCCCCGGAGAGAGTGCCGGCCGGGAACGTGGCGCGGAAGACGTCGATCGCGGACCGGCCCGGCAGCAGGTTCCCCTCCACCGAGGAGACGAGGTGCATGATGTGGCTGAACCGCTCGATGCGCATGAACTCGGTCACCTCGACCGAGCCGGGTGCACACACCTTGAGCAGGTCGTTGCGGGCCAGGTCCACGAGCATCAGATGCTCGGCGCGTTCCTTGGCGTCGCCCGCGAGCTCGGCTTCGAAGTCGGCGTCGGCCTCCGGGGTCGTGCCGCGCGGCTTCGAGCCCGCGATCGGATGCGTGAACACGCGTTCGTTCTGCACCTTCACCAAGGCCTCCGGGGAGGAGCCCACGATCCAGTAAGTCTCCTTCTCCGGCGATTCCAGGCTCAGCAGGTACATGTAGGGCGACGGGTTGAGGCTGCGCAGCACCCGGTAGACGTCGATGGGGTCCGCCGTGCACTCCTGGTCGAACCGCTGGGAGACGACCACCTGGAACACGTCACCGTCGACGATGTGCTCCTTGGCGACGTCGACAGCGGCGAGGAAGTCCTCACGTCGGGTGCGGTTCGTCGGGGAGGCGGGCGTGGCGAGGTCGACCTCTGCGAGCCAGGTCTCGGAGGGCTCGGCCAGGCGAGACTGCAGGGCGTCGAGCCGGTCCTGGGCGGCGGCCCAGAGGGCATCCGGTTCGTCGTGGCCGTCGTTGAGAACGTTGGCAATGAGCTGCACGGTGCCGAATTTGTGGTCGATCACGACGAGGTCGGCCACGAAGCTGAAGGCCTGGCCCGGCACGTCGTAGTCCGCCGGCGGGCGATTCGGCAGGCGCTCGATCTGGCGGATCGCCTCCCAGCCGATGAATCCGACGAGGCCGCCGGTCAGGGGTGGGTGGCCGGGCATCCGCGGGGTTTCCCAGCGTTCGTGGAGGGCCGCGAGAGCCGCCAGCGGGCCGAGGCCGGTGGCGTCGCCGAGGGCGCGCTCAGCCGAGAGGCCATAGTCGAGCCAGCGGGTCTCGTCGCCCTGCTGGGTGAGCACGCCGAACGAGGACACGCCCACGAACGAGAACCGCGACCAAATGCCGCCCTGCTCGGCGGACTCGAGGAGAAAGCTACCGGGCTGGCCGGCAGCGAGCTTGCGGTAGATGCCCACCGGGGTTTCGCCGTCGGCGAAGAGTTCGCGCACCACGGGGAACACCCGGTGGTCGTCGATCTGGAGCGCGAACTGCCCGGCGGTGGTCGTCGGGGCTGGGCCGGAGCTGTTCGGTGCCATGGTCAGTCCTTCGGTTTTTGGGTGGTTGCCCGGTCTGCTGCCACGTCGGGTGCCGCGGGGCGGGCGCCGGTCACGACCTCGATGCCGCGCCCGTCGAAACAGGTGCGGGAGCCGGTGTGGCAGGCTGCTCCGACCTGGTCCGCCTGCACCAGGAGGGTGTCCGCGTCACAGTCGAGCGCGGCGGACTTCACATACTGGCCGTGGCCGGAGATGTCGCCCTTGCGCCAGAATTCCTGGCGACTGCGCGACCAAAACGTCACGCGCCCCTCGGTGAGCGTGCGGCGCAGCGCTTCCCGGTTCATCCAGCCGAGCATGAGCACCTCACCGGTGTCCCACTGCTGGATCACCGCCGGCAGCAGGCCGTCGGAGTTGAAGACGGCCCTGGCCAGGGCGTCGTCGAGGGTGGAGAGTACATCGGTCATTTACGGAGCCGTTTCGGGTCGGGTAAGGCACAGCATCATCAGCGCACGGGCATTCCGGCGTGCCGGAGCTCCGCCTTGATGTCGCCGACGGTCAGCTGGCCGCTGTGGAACACGGATGCCGCGAGCACGGCATCCGCCCCCGCCGCGATGGCCGGGGGAAAATCCTCGACCCGGCCGGCGCCGCCGGAGGCGATCACCGGAACGGTGCTCAGGGCGCGCATCAGCGTGATGAGTTCGACGTCGAAGCCCGCCTTCGTGCCGTCGGCGTCGATGGAGTTGACGAGCAGCTCGCCGACCCCCAGCCCGACGGCCGTCTGCGCCCAGGCGAGAGCGTCCAGGTCGGTTTCGGTGCGGCCACCGTGGGTGGTGACGACGAAGCCGGACTCGGTGCGCCCGCTACGCTTCACATCAAGCGAGAGCACGAGTACCTGGGAGCCGAACCGGTCGGCGATCTCGCCGATCAGGGCGGGCCGCTTGATGGCGGCGCTGTTGACTCCGACCTTGTCGGCACCACTGGCCTGCAGCCGGGACACGTCCTCGACCGTGCGGATGCCGCCGCCCACCGTAAGCGGGATGAAGACCTGCTCTGCGGTGGCGCGCACGACGTCATAGGTGGTGGCACGGTTGTCCACCGTGGCGGTCACATCGAGGAAGGTGAGTTCGTCGGCTCCCTGCTCGTAGTACCGGCGGGCGAGTTCGACCGGATCGCCCGCGTCTCGCAGATTCTGGAAGTTCACGCCCTTGACCACGCGGCCGTCGGCCACGTCGAGGCAGGGTATGACCCGCACCGAAAGACTCACGATTGTGCCTCCATTGTGTGTCGCCGCATCTGGGTACCGCCGGTCAGCCCGTTACAAGCGGGCGTTGTGAATGGAGCTGATCAGGATGGCGCGCGCCCCGAGCTCGTAGAGGGCGTCCATGACGTGGTTCGTGTTCAGGCGCGAGATCATCACACGCACGGCAACCCATTCCGGGTCGTGCAGGGACGATACGGTGGGCGACTCGATGCCGGGCGCCAGCAGGCAGGCGTCGTCGAGGAGCGTCTGCGGGATGTCGTAGTCCATCAGCACGTACTGGCGGGCCACGAGCACGCCCTGCAAGCGGCGCAGGAGGGTCGCGATGCCGGGCTTGTCGTTCTCGGAGCTGATCAGCACGGCCGTGGACTGCAGGATGACCGGGCCGAAGATCTCGAGGCCGGCCTTGCGCAGCGTGGAGCCGGTGGAGACGACGTCGGCGACGGCATCCGCCACGCCGAGCTGAACGGCTGACTCGACCGCGCCGTCGAGGGTGACCAGTGTCACGCTGACGTCGTGCTCGGCGAGGAAGGCCTCGACCAGTCCGGGGTAGCTGGTGGCGACGCGATGGCCGGACAGGTCGGCCAGGTCGGTGAAGCGGCCTGCGGGGCCGGCGAAGCGGAAGGTGGAGTCGCCGAAGTCGAGGCTGGCGATCTCCTGGGCGGTGGAGCCCGAGTCGAGCAGCAGGTCGCGCCCGGTGATTCCCACGTCGAGGGCTCCGGAGCCCACATAGGTGGCGATGTCGCGGGGACGCAAGTAGAAGAACTCCACGTCGTTGCGGGGGTCGGCGACGACGAGGTCGCGCGGGTCGCGGCGGCCGGTGTAGCCGGCCTCGAACAGCATCTGCGCGGCGGTTTCGGACAACGAGCCCTTATTGGGCACGGCAATTCTCAGCATTTGGGCACTCTCTGCGTCTTCAGGTTCTGGCGAACAGGTCTCACGGGGTCAACCGGGTGGAGTCTCTCTGATGACGCGTCACAGATGGCGGTACAGGTCGGCGGGGGTCAGCCCCTTCGCCAGCATCATCACCTGTACGTGGTACAGCAGCTGGCTCATCTCGGCGGCGGTTTCGTCGTCGCTCTGGAACTCGGCGGCCATCCAGACCTCGGCGGCTTCTTCGACGATCTTCTTGCCGATGGCATGTACGCCGGCGTCGAGTTCGCGCACGGTCCCCGAACCGTCGGGGCGGGTCCGTGCCTTGTCGCTCAGTTCAGCGAACAGGTCGTCAAAAGTCTTCACCTGACTAGGGTACTAGTGCGCGTGCTGGTGTTCGGTCGCGGCGGCGCGCAACAGGGCGATCTGCTTCGCCGGGTCCGCGGCGTTGAACACGCTGGAGCCGGCGACGAACGTGTTCGCCCCGGCCTCGGCGGCGATGACGATGGTGTCCTCGGTGATGCCGCCGTCGACCTGCAGCCAGACGTCCAGGCCGGACTTCTTCACGGCCTCCGACAGGGTGCGGAGCTTGCGCATGGTGGAGGGCATGAAGCTCTGCCCCCCGAAGCCGGGTTCGACGGTCATCACGAGCACCTGGTCGAATTCGGGCAGAAGCTCGAGGTAGGGCTCGATGGCCGTGCCGGGCTTGAGGGCGATGCCGGCCCGGGCGCCGATCGAGCGCAGCTTGCGGGCCAGGCCGACCGGGTTGGTCGTGGCCTCCGCGTGGAAGGTGACCGAGAACGCGCCGGCTTCTGCGTAGCCGAGCGCCCAACGCTCCGGGGTCTCGATCATCAGGTGCAGGTCGAAGGGCAGCGGGGAGACCTGGGCGAGGCGGTCGACGACGGGCGGTCCGAACGTCAGATTCGGTACAAAATGGTTGTCCATGATGTCGACGTGCACCAGGTCGGCGGTGCGGATGCGCCCCAGGTCCCGTTCGAGATTGGCGAAGTCGGCGGCGAGGATGCTGGGGTTAATCCGGGTGACCATGCCTTCACCCTACTGCGGCGAGCCCCGGCGGCTCGAAAGTCCCCTGCCGGTCGAGTCCAAGGCCCTGGAGCGATCCCGTCCCGAACGAATTCGACGGAGATTTTGCCGAAATGGGCCTAGAACCTTTCAAAAAAGTAGTTTTCAACCAGAATCTCGGCTCTCCTGCTTCATCCGTGGGTTAAACCCGGCCGGGGAGCACTGGTTTGTGGCCGCCGAGGCTGAGCATGGCGAGGGCGATGAGGGCG
>NZ_SOGE01000043.1:0-54209 GCF_004402575.1 Cryobacterium sp. TMT2-4
CGAGCCCGAGGCGCGCGCCCAGGCGGAGCGGCTGCGGGCGGCCGAGGGCGCGGCCGGCCAGGTGCGGCGTCTCGACGCGGAGCTGGAGGTGGCGCACCGGGCCGACGCGGTCGCCGCCGGCGAGAACGCGGCGGCGGCGGTGCGCTACCAGACCCTTGTGGACCGGCGGCTGGCCGGCCACGCCGTCGAGTTGGCCTCGCACCTCGTGCCGGGGGAGCCGTGCGAGGTGTGCGGCTCGACCGCGCATCCGGCTCCCGCCACCGGCGATGAAGAACCGGTCACCGAAGCCGACATCGTGGCGGCACGGGCATGCCTGAAGCAGGCGCAGACCCGACTCGATCAGACGCACGTCGCCGCAGGCACCGTGGCCACCGATCTGGCCGAGGCCCGGGCCCGGGCCGGGGAGCGCACCATCGACGAAATCGTCGCCGAAATGGCCGCGTCCGAGGTGGCCCTCGCCGCGGCCGTGAACGCGGGCGTGCGGGCGGCAGCGCTCGGCCTCGACAAGAGCCGGCTGCGGGCCGAACTCGACGAGGCCGGCCGTGCCCTGGCAGGCCTCTGCTCCGCCCGCGATGTGGCGGCCGTGCAGCTTGCCGAGCGCCGCAGCGCCCGACAGGCCATCGACGACCGAGTGTCCGCCCAGCGCGGCGACTTCGCCTCGGTGGGCCACCGGGTCGATCGGCTGCGGGCAGAGCTGGCCTCCGCGCGGGCCCTCGGCGAGGCCCTCGACCACAGCCGTGAGCGCCGGAGCCTGCGGAACGCCGCCGGCGCATCCGTTCAGGCTCAGCTGGACCGCGAAGGTTTCGTCGACGAGCAGGACGTGGCCGCCGCCCACCAGAACGACGCCGACGTGCGGCAGCTGGAAGAACTGATCCGCGGCCACGACGATTCGCGCGCGGCGGCGCGCTCGGTGCTGGCTGAACCGGCACTCACGGGTCTTCCCGCCGGCCTGACCGACGTCGGTCCGGCCCGGGAAACCCTGGTGACGGCGGCGGCGGAACGGGATGCGGCGCTGGCCGAACGCGGCTCCCTGGGGGAGCGGGTGGCCGTCATGACCGGCCTGGTCACGGATGCCCGCGTGCACTTCGACGCCGGCGTGGAGCTTCTGTCCACGCAGACGCAGGTTAGGGAGTTGGCGGCGGCCGTGCACGGCGACGAACCCAACACGAAACGGATGCGCCTGGAGACCTACGTTCTCGCCGCGCAGCTCGAGCAGATCATTGCAGCGGCCAACAACCGGCTACGCACCATGACCGGGGGCCGCTACACCCTCGAACACGACGACTCGGTGCAGTTCCGTGGTGGCCAGTCCGGGCTCGGGCTGATGATCCGGGACGCGCACACCGGGCGGGCCCGCCCCACCCAGTCGCTCTCCGGCGGCGAGACGTTCCTGGCGTCATTGGCCCTCGCCCTCGGGCTGGCGGAAATCGTGTCGAACCAGGCCGGCGGCATCGCCCTCGACACCCTGTTCGTCGACGAGGGCTTCGGGTCCCTCGACGGCGCCACCCTGGAAACCGCGATGAGCACCCTGGACGGTCTCCGCGCCGGCGGCCGCACCATCGGTCTGATCAGCCATGTCGACTCCATGAAGGAGCAGATCCCGGCCAAGCTGGTCATCACCGTCACCGACCAGGGCTTCAGCGAGATCGACGAGGTCCTCGTGTCGGTGTAGCCGGGCTGTGCCGGTTCGTGCTGTGCCGGCGCGGGACTAGTCCAGACCGGGCGTGGCCGAGTAGGCAGGCTGGCCGGGGCAGGTCGCGAGCACGCGCACCATGGCGTCGTGCTCGGCCGGGGCCACCCATAGGCCGTAGGTGGCCTTCACGGAGATCTGGCGGGCCACATATTCGCAGCGGAACGACTTCTCCGCGGGTAGCCAGGTGGCGGCGTCCCCGTCGCCCTTCTGCGAGTTGGAGACACCGTCGGAGGCCAGCAGGTTCAGCGGGTCGTTGGCCAGGGCGATCCGCTCTTCCCGGGTCAGTTGTGCGGCGCCGGTTTGCCAGGCGTTCGACAAAGCGACCAGATGGTCGATCTGCACGAGCATCGAGGTGGTCTCGCCGCGCTCGAACGACACCGATTCGCCCGTGTACGGCGCCAGCAGCTGGCCGCTCAAGACCCGGCAGGACGCGTCGGTCACGATCGCGGCCAGGTCGCGGGCCAGGATATCGTTGCGGGTGTCGCAGCCGTTGTCGTCCACGTCGCGCCAGGCGGAGCCGAACTCGCCGGTGCGGTCGTAGCCGGTCTTCGCGGCCTTGCCCTTGACCGGCAGGGTGGCGAGCAGGTCGGCCGCGTCGCCGGTCACCGGGGCCGCGGCCGTGGATCCGACCGGGAAGGGAACGGATGTCTCGCCCGGTGTGACGCCGGGCACGCCGACCACGATCGCCCAGACCAAAGCCAGGAGCGGCAGGACCACCATCAGGGCGGTGACGGGCCGTCGCCTGGAACGCCGGCTGCGGGTTGACGCAGGCTTGCGAGATGCGTGTGGCATGGTGCTCCCAGGGTCGGCTTTCGACCCTACCGGGCGGCAATAATGACGTATGACCAAAAACTGGACCCCGCTCGCCGCCGTCTACCTGGCGCTCAGCCTCGGCGGCCTCGTGGGCACCTGGACCTTCAACCTGCTGGCGATCGTGCAGCTACGCGACTTCGTCGGTGACTGGGTGAACAGCGGTCCGGCGGTGTCGTCACTGACCGTTGACCTGCTGGTGGTGGCGGTGGCCGGCAGCATCCTGATCATCGTCGAGGCCAGGCGGATCGGGATGAAGCGGGGTTGGCTCTACGTGGTGCTCTCGGGTCTGACAGCCTTCGCCTTCACCTTCCCGCTTTTCCTCGCAATGCGGGAACGCACGCTGCAGGCGCAGCGGGTGCGGCCGGCGTCTGCCGGAGCCCGGACCCGCTAGGCGCCAGCCAGGCGGACCAGCCAGGCGGTCTCGAACCAATTCGACGGAGATTTTGCTCAAAACCGGCCCCAAACATCCGTTTCAGCCCGAAATGCTCAAAATCTCCGTCGAATTCGTTAGGCCGCACTCAGCTAGTTGGTGTCGGCGGACCGCGCCCTCGTCGAGGGGCGCTTTGCCGCCGGCTTGCGTGGTGTCTTCGCGGCGGGCTTGGCGGCCGTCTTCGACGTCGGCTTTGCCGTAGCCTGCGTGGCGGACGGCTTCGCCTGGCGTGAATTCTGCTTCGGCTTCGGCTCCGTGAGCCGCAGCACCTTGCCGCCCGTGTTGAGCACATTGTGCCGCGCGCCGGCCGGCACGACCATGGCGGAGTTCTTCCTGATCTTCGTCTTGGTGCCGTCGATCCAGATCTCGCCCTTGCCCTTCTCCACCCGAAAGTACTGGTCTCGATCCGGGTGCACCTCTTCCCCGATGTCCTCGCCCGGCTCCAGCGCCATCACGACCAGCTGCAGCCCCCGGGCGGTGTACAGCACCTGGCGGAAATTCGAGTTGCGGATGGCCGCGTCCTCGATCTTGTCGACAAAACCCGTCATGGGATCCTCCGTTGTTCCAGTGCGCGGTAGTCGCGGCGGCGGAAGTGCTCAACCGCCGCAGTCAACCCCGCTGTTTGCGCCAAAGGGTGAAGTATGCTTCACTTATTTTCGGAGGGGAGTAATCCCCAGCGTGTGGTCGTCATTACGGTTCCGTCATCGGAGCCCGGCCACAGGGACCCGATCCGGGTTGGACCAGACCTCCAGTCGAAGCAGTGACTGGAAGGCATTCCCCATGGACGTTCCCCTCTACGCCTGGCTGGCGGTGTTCGGCATCATCGCCGTCATGCTCGCCGTCGACCTGTTCGCCCATCGCAAGGCCCATGTGATCGGAGTGCGCGAAGCCGCGATCTGGTCCGTGATCTGGGTGCTCATCGGCATCTCCTTCGGCGTCGTGATCTGGGTGACGGCCGGGGCCGAGTTCGGGCAGCAGTACTACGCGGGCTACCTGATCGAGAAGTCCCTCGCGGTCGACAACGTCTTCGTCTGGGCGATCATCTTCGCCGCTTTCGCGGTGCCGCGCCAGTACCAGCACCGGGTGCTGTTCCTCGGCGTTCTCGGTGCGCTCGTGCTGCGCGGCATCTTCATCGCCGCGGGCGCCGTGTTGATCGAGAACTTCTCCTGGATTCTCTACGTGTTCGCTGCGTTCCTGATCTTCACGGGCTACCGCATGATCCGCACCCGCAACGAGCACGCGCACCCCGAGAAATCCCAAGTGTTGCGCCTCTTCCGCCGCTTCATCCCGATGACCGAGACGTTCCACGGCCAGCGCTTACTCGTGCGCAAGAACGGCATTCTGCTCGCCACACCGCTGCTGGCGGTTCTCGTGCTCGTCGAGGTGACGGATGTCGTGTTCGCCGTGGACTCCATCCCGGCCATCTTCGCGGTCACCAGTGAACCGTTCATCGTCTTCACCGCCAACGCCTTTGCAATCCTCGGCCTCCGGGCGATGTACTTCCTGCTCGCCGACCTCATGCACCGATTCGTCTACCTGAAGATTGGTCTCTCGCTGGTGCTGATCTGGGTGGGCGTCAAGATGCTGCTGCTCGACGTCTTCTACATCCCGACGACCGTTTCCCTATCTGTGATCGCGCTGATCATCGCGGTGTCGGTCATGCTCAGCCTCCGGGCCACGCGGGGCCAGGGGCGGCGCGAGTTCGAGGCCGCTCCCGTCGGCTCGTTCCGCGAGGCCACCCCTGAGGAACTCGCCCAGATGGAGCCGGTCTGGCGCCGATCGGCCCGCACGCCCGAGCAGAAGGCACAGAATGCCGAGCAGAAGGCACAGAATGCCGAGCAGAAGGCCGAACAGAAGGCTGAGCAGAAGAAGGTGAACGAGACCCTCCGATGACCGAGATGCTGCCCGAACCGCCGCCCGTTCCGTCGCCTGGACCGACGGATGCCCCCGGCAAGCCGTGGACGTTCCTCACCCACCACGCGCACCTGCTCCTGGCTATCGCGGGGAACCCCGATGCGCGGGTGCAGGAGCTCGCCGACACGGTAGGGGTGTCAACCCGGGCGGCGCTGAGCATCATGGCGGACCTGGTCACGGCCGGCTACATCCGCCGCGAACGGGTGGGGCGGCGCAATCACTACAGCATCGAGCGGAACCGGCCGTTCCGGCATCCGTCGACCGCGGCGCACAGCGTCGACGAGATGATCGCCGCGTTCAGCACATTCGCGCCGCCAACGCGATCGATCTGACCGCGACAGCGGATCAGGCCACGGGTTCGGTCGTCAAAACCTGTGGCCGGAGGCGGCTCGCGGCGATTGCGGCCGCGGCGAGACCGGTGATGAAGGTCGCGATGCCGAGCACGTAGAAGATCACGGTCACGTAGCCGCCCGGCTGGGCCGGTTCGAGGAAGGGATAGGTGTAGAAGCCGGTCAGGGTGCCCCGCACCACGGCGTAAGCCACCCAAGCCAGCGGGTAGATCAGGGCAACACCGAGGCGCTTCCAGGCCAGGGCCGGGCGCCCCGGCGAGAGGATCCAGTCCAGCGCGATGAAGATCGGCGCCCAGACGTGCAACACCTCGTTGGGCCAGCCGACACCGATGAAGCCATCGGAGACCACGTTGCGCAGCAGCGCGTTGTAGACGACCCCGGTGACGACCGCGTAGGTGAGTACCGACATTCGCACCACGGTGAGGAGTTGGGAATCCGTGCTTCGGCGAAGGGCGAGGGAACCTCCCACGAGCAGCACGACCACGTTCATCAGGCTCGACTGGATGGTGAAGTAGCCGAAATACTCGGTCGCCACGAAGGCGTCGTTCCAGAGCTGGTCGGTGATCTGCGTAATGATGCTCGCGAGGAGTAGCAGTCCCATGCCGATCCGCAGCAGACCGGAAAGCTGCCGGAAGGTGGAGGGCGATGCTGAGTCGGAGCCCACCGGAGAGATCGCTGTTAAAGTCACTGGAAAAGAATAGTGCGGACGAGCTGGGGATTTAGCAAGGCAGGCCGCTTGCCCGGAAGGGGGTCAGCAGCAGAGGCAGGATACTGTTGACGTTCATGCTTATTTAGTTCCTCTTATGAGTAGGCTCACGCTGAAATTCTCGCTGAGGACACGACAGGAAGGTCACAGTTGCTGGAAGTAACTGCGCTCCGCTGGACGCTCACCATCGCCGTCATTCTGGGTCTGCTCGCGTTGGACCTGGGTTTGGCCATCGCCCGGCCGCACGTCGTCAAGTTTCGGGAGGCCGCACTCTCGTCGGTGCTGTACATCGCGGTCGCGATCCTGTTCGGTCTCGTTTTCGCGGCGCAGGTGGGCTGGGGGTTCGGCGCGGAATACTTCGCCGGGTACATCGTTGAGAAGAGCCTGTCCATCGACAACCTCTTCGTTTTCGTGATCATCATGTCGACCTTCGCGGTCCCGGAAAAATACCAGCAGAAAGTTCTCATCTTCGGGATCCTGCTGGCACTCATTCTGCGGGCGATCTTCATTGCACTGGGTTCCGCCCTGCTTTCGCTGTTCTCATTCATGTTCCTGATCTTCGGTCTGGTGCTGATCTTCACAGCCGTACAGCTCTTCCGGCACCGTAACGTCGACCCTGACGTGCAAGACAACGTACTGGTCCGGGTGGCCCGTCGGGGCCTGACCGTTACCGACGACTATGTCGACGGTCGAATGTTCACGCGGAGCGCCGGCCGCCGCGCGGTGACACCGCTGTTTATCGTGCTGATAGCGATCGGCAGCACCGATCTCCTGTTCGCACTCGATTCGATCCCGGCGATCTTCGGAATCACCGATGAGGCGTACATCGTCTTCACCGCCAACGCCTTCGCGCTGCTCGGGCTCCGGGCGCTCTTCTTCCTCGTCAAGGGGCTTCTCGACCGGCTGGTCTACCTGTCGACCGGCCTGTCCCTCATCCTGGCCTTCATCGGTGTGAAACTCGTTCTGCATTGGGCACACGGCCTTGATGGCCGAGTGCCGGAGATCAGCACGAATCTCAGCCTGATCGTCATCGGTGTGGTCTTGACCGTGACCACGGTCGCCAGCCTGATCAAGACACGCCAGGATCCCACGGTGCGAGCTCATGCCGGCTCACTCCGGGCAGCGGATCATTCCGAGACTGAACCAGCGGATCAGCCCGACTCCGGGCACAAGAGTTGACGGGCAGGTGAGGGGCTGAGCCGCTGCCCGGCGAGGTCGGCCCCACGCCTGGATGTGCACCTAGAAGGGGAACAGCAGCCGGTGCAGGAACTGCCGGGTGCGTTCCTCCTTCGGGTGGCGCAGCAGCTGATTCGGGTCGCCATGCTCGACGATCCGGCCACCGTCGACGAAGGCCACCTCGGTGGCTACCTCGCGCGCGAATTCGAGTTCGTGGGTCACGATCACCATGCTCCAGCCCTCCACCGCCAGTTCCTTGATCAGGCGCAGAACATCGCCCACGAGTTCCGGGTCGAGGGATGACGTGGGCTCGTCGAAGAGCAGCAGCTGCGGGCGCAGGGCGAGCGCGCGCACGATGCCCACACGCTGCTGCTGGCCGCCGGAGAGTTCGAACGGGTAGCTGTCCTTCTTGGCGCTGAGGCCCACGCGGTCGAGCAACGCGAGCGCCTCCGCTTCGACCTCCGCCTTCGGGCGGCGCTGCACCACCACGGGCCCCTCCAGCACGTTCTCCAGTACGGTCTTGTGCGGGAACAGGTTGTAGTGCTGGAAGACCATGGCCGACCGGTCGCGCAGAGCCGCACGCTGACTCTTCCCCGGAGTGGCTGCGAAGTCGACCGACAGTTCGTCGGCCACGTCGATCGTTCCGCCGTCGGCCAGTTCCAGGCCGTTCAGGCAGCGCAGGATGGTGGTCTTGCCGGAACCGGAGGGTCCGATCAGGGCGAGCACGTGGCCGCGACCCACCGTCAGCTCGATGGATTGCAACACCTGGTTGGCGCCGAAACTCTTCTGGAGCCCGCGCACGCGGAGCAGGGCGTCGGAGGTCGCCGCGGCATCCGGGGCCGTCGGTTCGGTCGGATCAATCGGATCAGTGGGGGACATAGCGGTCCAATCGCTTCTCGAGAACGCTCTGCACCGAGGACAGGCCCAGGCAGATCACCCAGTAGACCAGGGCGGCTTCGAGGTAGAGCAGCATGAATTCCTGGCTGAAGGCGGCCACCTGCTGTGCTTCGCGGAACAGCTCCGTGACCAGGATCAGCGAGGCGAGGGAGGTGTCCTTGACCAGGCTGATGAAGGTGTTCGACAGGGGCGGAACCGAGACACGGGCGGCCTGCGGCAGGATGATCCGGGTCAGCGCGCGACGGTGCGACATGCCGATCATGTAGGCCGCCTCCCATTGTCCCTTGGGCACCGAGAGGATGGCAGCCCGAATCACTTCGGCGGCGTAGCCGCCGACGTTGAGCGAGAACGCCATCACAGCGCTCGGCCACGGATCGATCAGGATGCCCAGCGACGGCAGGCCGTAGAAGATCACGAACAACTGGACCAACAGTGGGGTACCGCGCACGATCGAGATGTAGACCCGGGCGATGCCGGACACCCACCGGCGCCGGGAGAGGCGCATCAACGCCAGCCCGAGCGCGAGCGCCAGACCGATCGTGAACGAGGCGAGCGCCAGCGGGATGGTGCCGAGAATCGCCCCCTGCACGATGGGACCGAGCGAGGTCCAGAACAGGTCCCAGGCGGATTGGTTCATGGCTGGACGGGGTTACTGGGAAACGTCGGACCCGAAGTACTTCTCCGAGATCGACGTCAGGGTGCCGGCGGCGGCGAGCTTCTCGAGGGCCGCGTCGACGGCGTCCGTGAGCTCCGTGCTTCCCTTGACGAAAGCGAACGAGGTTGCGGACTTTTCGTCGGTGTTCGCGGCGACCTTGAGCCCGGTGGCGCCGGTCTGCTTCTGGTAGTCGAGGAAGGTAAGGTTGTCGTTCACGGTCGCGTCGACGCGGCCCTGTTCGACCAGGGCGACCGACTGGGCCCAGCCCTCGACGGCCTGCACACGTGCGCCGCTCTCGGTGGCGAGGGTGTTCCAGTTGCTGGTGAGCGACTGGGCGGTGGTCTTGCCGGCCAGGGTCTCGAAGGAGGTGATCGAGGTGTTGTCGCTCTTGACCACGATCACGCCGGTCGAGAACGTGTAGGGGGTCGAGAAGTTGTACTTGGCGACGCGTTCCGGGGTGGCCGTGACCTGGTTGGCGATGACGTCGAAGCGGCCGGCCTCGAGGCCGGCGAAGATGCCGTCCCACTGGGTTTCCTCAAACTTGGCCGTGACTCCGAGCTCGGCTGCGACGGCCTCGATGATCTCGACGTCGTAGCCGGCCAGTGCGCCGGAGCCACCCTCGTGGAAGGTGAACGGGCGGTACGTGCCCTCGGTGCCGATGGTGAGCACGCCCGCGTCTATGACGGAGGACAGCGAGGTGTCGGCGCCGGTGGTGGTTGCGTCGTCGGTGTCGGTGCTCGCGGAGCAGCCGGCCAGCGACACGGTGAGCGCTGTGAGTAATACCGCCGACAGGATCTTGAGCTTCATTTTTCTGGCCTAACCGAGGTTGCAGGTGCGTATTCATCGCCGAAAAGCGATGTCTGAAGACTAACAAGGAGTGCGCCCCGGTAAGTATTCCCGTGACGCGCCGCGTCACACACCGGTTAGGCCCCGGTCAATGGCCTTGCCGGGGATTTTGGGCCGGAATAGGCTGCGCTCGACCCGTGCACCCGATGTTCGTTCTCGGATGTGCAGGTACTCCGGTCCTTACCCGACCCGAATCGGCCCGACCCGAAGGAGCCTGCAATGAAGCTGACTGCCGACCAACACGACCGATCAGCAGCGGTGCTGCTGGGCATGGCCTGCGGGGACGCGCTCGGGGCCGGCTACGAGTTTGCCGGGCCGCTACCGGAAACCACCCCGGTCAGCATGCGCGGCGGCGGCGGCTTCCACTGGGTACCCGGCGAGTGGACCGACTACACGGCCATGGCGGTGCCGCTCGCGATCGCCGCGGCGGAGGGCGGGGATCTCAGAGACGACTCGGTCCTCGACATCGTCGTGGCCCAATGGGTGGCCTGGGCGAAATCGGCACCGTACGCGGGCGTGCAGTTGGGGGCGGTGCTCTCGGGCAGCGAGCCGAACGCCGACTCCGTGCGTCGCGGGGCGAGGGAGCAGCATGATCGCAACGGGCGCAGCGCCGGCAACGGATCGCTCCTGAGAACCGCGCCGGTGGCGCTGGCGTTCCTCGGCGATCCGGTCGCCTTGGCCGAGGCCGCGCGCCTGGTCAGCGAGCTGACGCACCGTGAAACCGAGGCAGGCGATGCCTGCGTGCTGTTCGGGCTCGCTTTGCGGCACGCCGTGCTCGAGGGCGAACTCGACATTCGGGTGGGCCTGTCCGCCCTGACGAGCGAGCGCCGCGCGGACTGGTCTACCCGGTTCGACGATGCCGAGCGTGAACGGCCCGCGGATTTCCCGGGTAACGGCTGGGTCGTGCAGACCCTGCAGGCTGCCTGGTCGGCGATCACGTACGCCCGGGGAACGGATGCCGGCCAGGTGCGTCGCGCCATCGAAGTCGCGGCGCGCGGCGGCGGCGACACCGACGCCGTAGCAGGTGTCGCTGGCGCGCTGACCGCCGCCCGCTGGGGGCTGGAAGCTGTGCCAACAACCTGGCGCCACCTGGTGCAGGGCTGGCCGGGGCTGCGCGGCGTTGACCTGGTGCGCCTGTCCATGCAGTCAGCCCACTGCGGAACGGTCGGGGGAGTCCGGGCCGACGAGGTCGGCTTGCAGCGCACGGTCAAGCTGCGCGCGCTGCGTTGACGTCAGGGCGAAAGCTTCAGTTCTCCGGCAGCTCAGGACTTCAACGCCAACGCGAACGGCAGCACGGCCGCCACCCCCTGGCGACGCAGTAGGCGGCCCGCAACCGTGAGCGTCCAGCGGCTGTCGGCGAGGTCATCGACGAGCAGGATCGGTCGGCCCTGCACCGTGTCGAGGGCCGCGGCCAGCTTCGGTCCCACCGCGAAACGGTCCCAGACGTTGGAGAGCCGGTAGGCGCTGTTGCCGCCCGCCGTGCCGGTGGGGCCGCCGTTCACGAGGTCGAGCGAGCCGAGCCAGGGCAGGCGGCCGGCCTCGGCGAACGCCCGAGCCACCGATCCGACCAGCAACGGATGCCGCCGCGAGGGCACGCTCACCACCGCGGCCGGCCGTTCGTCCCAGCCCCACTCCACCAGCACGCGGATGCAGGCCTGGATCAGGGCTGGGCTCGCCGGGGCATCCGTGGACGGCGCGTCGGAGGACTGGGTGGCGAACAGGTCGCGTAGCGGGCCGCCCCAGCCCAGATCGGTGAGGCGGGCGAGGGCGCGGCCGGGCAGCATCCGTTCGCCGGTCGGGATGTTGCCGCGCACGTTCACGCCCAGGCTCGCCACTGCAGTGGGCCACTGCGCGCGCGGCTCGAGAGCCACGCCGACCCGGTCGAGGGCTCGGGCGGCGGCCGAGGTCATCTCGGGCCGCACGTCGCCGGGGAACCAGGCCGTGGTGCAGTTGTCGCAGCGGCCGCAGGCCACCGCGGTGTCGTCGTCGAGCGCGCGCTGCAAGAATTCCATCCGGCAGCCGGTGGTGCGCTCGTAGTCGAGCATCGCCTGCTGCTCGCTCACCCGGGCGGCGGCGATGCGTTCGTAGCGTTCCCGGTCGTAGAACCAGGGCCGGCCGGTGGACACCCAGCCGCCGGTGACGCGGCGCACGGCGCCGTCGACGTCGAGCACCTTCAGCAGCAGCTCGAGCGGGCTGCGCTTGAGGTCGACGCGGGCCTCGAGCGCCGGTGTGGACAGCGGGGCAAATCCGTGCTCCGTGAGCGCCCCGATCACGGCTTCCGCCTTGTGCTGGCTGGGCATCGAGGAGGTGGCGAAGTACTGCCAGATGTCTTCGTCTTCGACTCCGGGCAGCAGCAGCACGTCGGCGTTCTCGGTGGCGCGGCCGGCGCGGCCGACCTGCTGGTAGTAGGCCACGGGGGAGGAGGGGGCACCCAGGTGCAACACGAAGCCGAGGTCGGGCTTGTCGAACCCCATGCCCAGGGCGCTGGTGGCGACGAGGGCCTTGACCTTGTTGCGCTTGAGCATGCCCTCGGACTCCTCCCGCTCCGCGGTGTCGGTCTGCCCGGTATAGGCGCGCACCGGGTGCCCGGCCTCCCGCAGCAGACGTGCGGTGTCTTCCGCCGCCGAGACGGTGAGGGTGTAGATGATGCCGCTACCGGGCAGCTCGTCGATGTGGCTGAGCAGCCAGGCCAGCCGGGTGCGCGAGTCGGGCAGGCGCAGTACGCCGAGGCGCAGGGATGCCCGGGCGAGCGGGCCGCGGATGGTGACCACCTCAGCGCTTGCCACGCCGGTTGCGCCGTTCGCGACCGTCGCGCCGGTCGAGACCAGCTGTGCCGCGACATCCGTCACCACGCGGCTGTTCGCCGTGGCCGTGGTCGCCAGCACCGGCACCCCGGCGGGCATCTGGGCGATCAGGTCGCGCAGGCGCCGATAGTCGGGCCGGAAATCGTGGCCCCAGTCGGAGATGCAGTGGGCCTCGTCGACGACGAGCAGGCCCACCCGGGCGAGGAGCGCGGGGAGCTGCTCGTCGCGGAACTTCGGGTTGTTGAGTCGCTCCGGCGACACCAGCAGCACATCGACCTCGTCGTCGATCAGCTGCTGCTGCACCTCTGCCCACTCGTGCGGGTTGGAAGAGTTGATCGACACGGCGCGCACCCCGGCCCGGGCTGCCGCGGCCACCTGGTCGCGCATCAGGGCGAGCAGCGGCGACACCAGGATGGTGGGGCCGGCTCCCTGGCGGCGCAGCAGCAGCGTGGCGACGAAGTAGACGGCCGACTTGCCCCACCCGGTGCGTTGCACGACCAGGGCCCGTCGGCGCTGGTCGACGAGGGTCTCGATCGCCTCGAACTGTCCCTCGTGGAAGTCGGCGTCGTCACGCCCGACCAGGTTGCGCAGAATCTCGAGGGCGGCGGCGCGGGTGTCGGTCATCCGTCCAGCTTCGCAGATGCTGGTGACAGTACGCCGGGCGCCAGGCCTCGCGGCGCAGGTTATGGAAGCGGGCACACGGACGAACGTGCGCCTGCTTCCCCAGGGTGCGCCGCGAAGCCGATCCTGCGAGCGCGGCTACAGTGCGTCGAGCCGGGCGGCGACGTCGGCCGGGAAGCCGCCCGTGCCGATCGGGCTCCACCGGCTGGGGGTGATGCGGATCAGGGACTTGTCCTGAAGCGCCATCGCCGCCCGGTACTCGGCCCAGTCGGAGTGCTCGCCGGAGATGCAGCGGAAGTACTCGACCAGCCCGTCGCCGGCCTCGGGCATGTGCAGCACCTCGGCGTCGCCGTCGACCTGGATCCAGCCGCCGTCCCAGTCTTCCGAGAGCACCAGTACGGAGGCAAACACATTTCGCTCCGCGTTGCGGGTTTTCGCCCGGGCAGGATAGGAGGAGATCACGATTCGGCCGGAGGGGTCGACCCCGCCGGTCACGGGCGAGATCTGCGGGCGGCCGTCGGTGCGGGTGGTGGCCAGTAGCATCCGGTGCCTCGGGCGCACGAAAGCGAGCATCTCGGCGAGGTCGACTGTGGTGGTGGTTGCAATGTCTCTGGCCATGATCCAAGGCTACGGCAGAGCGGATGCCCGACACGATCGGTCGCATCAGGCTCCGCGGCCACACCTCGCTATGCTCGCACCGTGAAGGTCGTCCAGGAACTCGAAACACGCATGCACCCCGACTCCGTCGCCGGGTTCCGCCTGGTGCTCGCGGAGGCACGGGTGACCGACTCCATTCTGCTGCCGGTGCGGGCGATGGAGCGCATGGTGGCGCCCGTGCAGTGGATGCTGCGCCGCGTCGGTGAGCACGGTATCCGTCTGACCCAGGCCGGCTACCTCCCGCCCGCGGTGGTCGTGGAAGCCTCGACCCAGCTCGACTGGGGCTGGCCCGTCACGGCCAGCCGGGAGAGCCACTTCCTGCCTCTGCTGGAGTTGCGCGCACACCTGCGCAGCGTGGGCCTGCTCCGAGTGAGCAAGGGGATGCTGCTGCAGACCAGTCGCGGCCGGGCGCTCGTCGAGGCGCCGCGCGATCTGTGGTGGCATCTGGCCAGAACCGCGCACCAGAGCCGCGACCCGGCCGAGTCCGACGCCACCAGGCTGCTGCTCCTACTCATCGCGCGGCGGGGTTTTGACGAGGCCGAGCTGTTCAAACAGCTGCTGGCCCTCAGTTTGGAGACCATCGGTTGGGTGCGGGCCGACGGTGCCCCGCTCTCCAGTGACGCGGCGTTCAACCTGGTGCTGCCGAAGTGGCGCTTGCTGCGCCGACTCGGTGTGTTCGATGCCGGCACCAGCAGTTACACGCGCTGGATCGTCACGCACGGTGGGGCCGCGTTCGCCCGGGCGGCCCTGCAGTCCGAGGTCTGAGGCGCGCCGCGGACCACCATGCATGAGGCCGACGGGGAGCACGAATAACGCCTGACCTCGCTACGGGTTGCAATAGTCGCACCATTGCGGGTCGGCGGTGGCCTGGCCACGCGGTATCCGGGTCCTGTGGGTACAGCGTCCGCAGCCGTGGAGGTCCGCGGCGATCAATGCGGTCGCTGATCTACAGTCGGAACAGGGAACGCCGCGTTCGATGTCTACCTGACCGAACCCAGGTGCTTGACACAGGGAGCAGGGTGTAGCGAGGCGACGAGCCATCTGATAACTCAGCCTGCGAATCGTCTCTGCCCGCGCTGGCGATTTGTGCGCTCGGTAGTCCGGCAGAATCGTGACGGTGGACTGGTCCGTCAGAAGCATGTCGACGGTTTCCTCGAGGTCGCTGAGTTGCGTGAAGTTCTTGTAGACAGTCAGGCGATTATCGTTTGTGCTCTGCACGATCACTCCCTGTTCGGGGAATCCCGCGGCTGACGCGAACGCGAGAGCGCTGTCGGCGTTGTCGACGCGTCTGCCTCCAGGCAGCGCGGAGATATTCACGGCGCCCTCGACGAGTTCCAACCCCAGGGTTTTGTCGATGAACAGGAGAATCTCCATGTTTTCAACGAGAGGACCGAATCCGGAGCTGAAGCTGCCTTCGGAGGCAAGTCCAAGAGTGGTGCCGGCGATCTGCATACCCAGTCGCGCTTTGGCGCGGGCTGCCGAGCGGGGGCTGAGGGTGCGTGGGATATCGCCGGCGAAGGTCCCGAACTGGTCAGTGTTCAGGCCCCCCGCAGCGCTGACTGTCGCGCCGAGAATGTCGTGGAATGCCTGTTGGGCGAGGTGCTCCTTGCCGTGCATGGTGGCGAAGGTGATCAGGCGCCTAGCATAGTAGGCGTGGGAGGAAGTCATTGGAAGTAGTCGGGCCTTGAGACGTAGGTCTCGGCGACGAACATGACGCCGCTGGAGGTGTTCAGCAGCTCGCGCACGGCGTTGATGAGTTCGTCGGCTTTGTCGGGGGGCAGCACGGTGATAAGCATGGTGAGCGTGTCGTACTCGTTGAAGAGCAGGGATCCAGAGTGTTGTCCGTGGTGTCCGATGCCGGAGACACCGGAGACGGAGGTGTACCCGGTGGCGCCGGCGGAGGAAACCAGCTCGCGGATGGCGGGGGCGTCGCGCGCAGGCACGACGATCTCCAGTCGGGTCATCTTGGTGAGATTGTTCATGTGTGTGGTCCTTCCATCGGGGTGGCAGTGGCGGCGGGAGTAGCGGTTGCGGTCGCTGTGAAGCCGTAGGCGGTATAGCGGTGCCAGAGGGCAGCGGGGTGATCTCGTGCGGTGAGGGTGATCCAGTCATTGTCGAAAAGATCTCGCAGGACTTGGTTGCGCGAGATGATCTCTCCGATGCGGGCCAGCGGTGCTTCGACAACGACGGTGAGGCGCATCGGCTCATGGAACAGCTCCGTGCCCAGACCCACGGATTGCCACGGCAGGCCGCGGCGGAGGTCGCCGCTGTGGCCCGAGATCACGCCGAGTGTGCCGATGGCGTTGTGGATGGTTTTCGTTCCTGCGCCGAGAGTGTCGGGGTTCAGGGCTGTGAAGTAGTACTGGTGGTTGATCCACTGCGCCACGACAAGGGGGGCGGTCATGATCGTCTCCAGGGCGGCCCCGGTGGGATCCAGTTCGGTGCGGTAGGAGTGCAGGAACACCCGCCGGCCCAAATCAACGTTCCTGGTTATATCGCGGGGTCCGATGATCATGGTGGCGTTTCCCGCCAACCCGAGCTCTGGATACACCTCAGCCCAGTCGTGGGCACGTCCGCGCAGTCGTGCGGGGGAATGCCGGGGTGATGCTCCCGGTAGGTGCCGGGCGCGTTCGGTCACCAATTTGTCCGCTGCGGTGCGCTGAAGCTGCTCGAAGCGGTCTGCCGAACTCGTGTGGCTGTCGGGGATCAGGTGGCGGTCGAGCACGGTGACCATGTCGCTGACGGTGTTGTGTTCGGCGGCCACGAAGAACGTGTCGAAGGGAATCGGCAGCCCGCGGTCGGCGAGCAGCAGTCGCACCTCGGGGTCGTTGAAGATGGCGGCGGCGGCGCGGGCGTTGGCGTGCCCCGGATTACCGCCGCACGCGCCGCAGTCCAGTGCGGACTGGTAGAGGTTGTTCTCCGATTCGGAGCCGTGACCTGCCAAAACGACCAGCGGGGCGAACTGGGACAGGCCCATCATCCGCAAGGCCGTTTCGGCCAGCGTGGCACGCTCGTCCAGCGTGAACGCGTCCGCGATCGTCACGTCACTGCGCAGGTCCCGGGGCGAGAGGGAGAGGGCGCGCACGATCCGTGCGTGGATGCGCGGGGTGAGGGTGCGCAGGATGCTGATGCCGCCGTAGAACCATCCTGCCGTTTCCGCGAACGCGAACGGTGTCGCCGCTGTCGAGTCCGCCGTATGCACGGCATGCCGCAGGGCGTCTCGGAATTTTCCAGCGGCAACGACTCTGTGTGCTTGTTCGTGGTCGACGGGGATCTCGGTGATGTGGTGGCGCGCGCTCAGCAGTGCCGGGAGCGAGTCGATTGCTCCGCGCGCCTGGTAGCGGGCGAACCGGATGGGGACGCCGAAGAAGCCGGCGAAACCGAACGTCTCGACGGAGGAGCTTTCTTCGAGGTGGCGGCGCAACCCCTCGGACCGGGGGTCGATGCACATCACCAACTGCACGTTGCGGCCGTCCCGGGTCTGGACGGTGGAGCGGAGTGCCCCGATCAGGGCGGTGCGGTAGTTCAGTTCGTAGGCTTTCTGCCAGGTGTACCGCTGGTCGGTTATCGGATGGGTTGACAGAACCCGAGCGACCGCGGCGACGTCCTCGCGGCTCGGCCGTGCGGCGGTGAGCGCCTGCGCAACCCGTTCGGCCCGCAACCAGAACGGTGCCGAGGTCAGCGTGGTGTGGTCGCGCTGTGCCGTCTGTGTTGTCTGGTCGGTTGCTGGGGTAATTCCGAGCGCAACCTGGACCGTGAATCGGACGGCCAGGTACGAGGTCAGGTCGATGTCGCCGACCTTCTCGGCCCGCCATTTGATGTGCCCGACCCACCCGGGCAGGTGCCCGAGTGCGGTCCGAAGGGCACGTGGGACGTCGGCCGCCGTGATGCCGAGGCGTTGCAGGGCGTGCGCCAGCGCCGCGTCCGGTTCGGGCGAAAGTGTGGTGAGGGTGCGCCGAACCGTGCGGGGGAGGGACGGATCGAGGCAGGCCAGGGTTCGCCAGGCCCGGTAGAACCCGTCGGCATGGTGCGGCATGGGCCACGCCGGGTCCGGGCACAGATAGCCGGCAACCCAGACGGCCAGGTATTCATCGAGCCACGTCAGCTCCGCCACCGCAACCGGTTCGGGCTCAGGTGTGGCTGCGACCAGGCGCATATCGAGTTCGGCAACCCGGACCGCGGACACGGCTGCGGTGCCGATCCGCAAGCGTCGGTCGGCCAGCTGGGGGATACGTTCGAGGAGTGCTGCGTCGATGTCATCACGGGTGATTCGACCGCGCTGATAGTCAGCCAGGTAGGCGCTCCCGGGGCGGGTGGTTGCCGCCTCCGCGGTTGTTTCGGTCTCGAATGGGTAAGATTCGCGGCCGGCCAGCGGGTTCACGGCGATGAAGGAGTCCAACGGCCAGGCCGGAACGATGTCGTGGGCGGCGGCAGCGACCTGCGCGCGTAGGATCAGACTCACAGGGGTGCTCCAGTTCTGATGGGGTTACGGGGCAGGGAGGCGGCAAGTGCGGACGTGTAGACACGATCGCGCAGCCAGACCGCACCGGTGCTGCTTCGAGCCAGCAGCTCGACGGCGATCAGGCCGACCGCGGGCAGAACGAGCAGCCAGCCAGGGGCCCCCTGGACCGGCACCCCGGGTTGCAGTGCTCCCGTGAACAGGTGCAGGAAGGCTACGTAGCCGATTCCGACGGCCGCCGTCACCGTGGTGCCGACCACCATCGTGCGGATCGAGAAGTGGGTTGCCAGTGCCACGGCCAGGGTGACGCCGGCGGTCAGGGCGACGAACGCCAACAGGCCGATGCTGGAGGGCGACACGGCGGGGGAGAGCACCAGTTTGGCTGCCACGAGTACGGCAACCGTTACGGTCACGGAGATGGCCACCGCGAGGCCCGCCACCAGGCGCGACGGGGCTGTGCGGGTGGGAAGGTCGCGGTCGGTGGCGTGCTGTCGCACTGCGGTTCCCGCGCCGAGGAAGAGTGTCGATTTGTACAGGGAGTGGGCAACCAGGTGGAAGATTGCAGCCGCGAACAGGCCCAACCCGCAGGCCATGATCATGAACCCCATCTGCGCCATCGTGGAGAATACCAGTCGGCCCTTCACGTCCGGGCGTGCCAGGCGCACCGCCGACGCGAACACCAGGGTGGCCGCGCCCACCACGCAGACGACGATCATCACGGACCGGTGAGGGGCGATCGCCGGCGCGAATCGCAGAAGCAGGATGGCGCCCGCGTTGACCACCCCGGCATGCAACAGCGCAGAGACCGGTGTCGGGGCGCCGAGAGTGAACGGCAACCAGCCCTGGAATGGGATCTGGCTGGATCGGGCCAGGGCGGCGAGGACCAACATTACCGCGAGGGTGAGCTGGGCCGGCGCGCTCAGGCCGGACGCACCGGCGCCGAGCTGATCGAAGGACACGTCCCCGCCGGCACCAACGAGCAGCACTGCCACCGCGAGGAGGAACGCGGTGTCGGCGGCACCAAAGCGAACCGCGGTGCGCCACACACCCTCCCTCGCCTGTGCCAGCGGCCAGTAGGTGGCCAGAAGCAGCACAAGTGCGGCGCCGGCGCCGACCCAGGCGCACGCGAACAGGGCCACGGACCCTGCACACACCATCAGCACGGTGAACCCGGTGAGCAGGTTCGCGGTCACCACGAACCAGACCTGACGAGGATCCCCGCGCAGGTAGCGCACGGCGAACCCCTGAATGAGGGAGGACAGCCCCAGAACGAGCATCGACATGATCAGTGCCAGGGCATCGAGTTGCAGGCTTGTCTCCCCGAAGCCCACCTGGATTGAACCCGTCCACAGGGTCGACACGGCAATGGCGACGGCTGCCGTAAAGACGAACCCCAGACCGACGACCGCCGCGGCAATGCGAGCGACCAGATCACCGCTCCGGCCGAGACGCCCGGCGATCGCTGAGGCGAGCACGGCAACCCACGGCCCCGCCAGGACCATTGCCACCGTCGCATTCTCGTTCAAAGCTGCTCCTTCTCTCACGATTCATAAAACACGAAAAACATAGCACGCATCGAGTGTCGGGATTCACGTGTGAGGAAACAATGGTCAGTTGGGTGAGAATAGGAGAATGGCGCAGTGGACGTTTTTAACCAATCACGCGCACGTGCTGTTGTGCGTGGCGGAGAACCCGAATGTGCGATTGCGCGACGTCGCGGCCCAGGTGGGCATCACGGAGCGGGCGGCTCAACGCATCGTCACCGAACTCGAAGACGCCGGTTATCTCGAGCGCGAACGGGAGGGACGGCGCAACATCTATCGCCTCAACACGGGAATGCCGCTTCGCCACCCTCTGGATCGTGGTCACCGCATCGGGGAATTGCTGGCCGCCTTCGCCAACCCCGAGGCTGCCCCGAGCGGCCTTGGCCCACAGGGATAGTGGTTTCAGGAGTCCGGGACAACCGACGCTAACCGAGCGGGAAATCGCGGGTCTCGCCGGGCGCAAGCACGGCCTCTTTGCCCTCGACCCGTACCCGGATCGGAGCGGCGCCGCCTGCCCGCAGCTGCAGGCGCACGTTGCCGGGAGTCAGCTTCAGCCGGATCGGCTGTTCGCGGTAGTTGATGGAGAAGGTGACCTCCGCGAGCTCCTTCGGCAGCACGGGATGCAGCCAGAGCATGTTCTCCCGGATCTCCAGCCCGGTGTAGCAGCGCACGACCATGTCGATCGATCCGGCCATCGCGCCGAGGTGGATGCCCTCGTGGGTGGAGCCGCCGAGGATGTCGCCAAGGTCGCTGTCGAGGGCCCGGGTCAGATAGTCCCACGACCGTTCCCGGTCGCGCCGGGCGTCCAGCCAGGAGTGCACCACGTTGCTGAGCGTGGAGCCGTGCGTGGAGCGTGCCGAGTAGAACTCGACCGTTCGCACAATCGCCTCCGGCGGCAGTTCGTAGCCCATGGTCTCAAGCAGTTCGCGCAGCTCCTCGGCGGAGAGCAGGTAGAGCAGCATGAGCACATCGGCCTGCTTGGAGAGCCGGTAGTTGTTCGTGCTGTCGCCCTCGGCGTTGAGGATCAAGTCGAGGCGGGCGATCGAGGGATACCGGGCCCGGTAGGCGTCCCAGTCGAACTCGGGCAGGCCCTCGTAGCCCTCGAACTGGCTGATCACGCCGTCGGCGTGGAACGGCACCCGCAGCCGCAGGCTGATCCGGGCCCAGTGGTCGACCTCGTCCGGCCGCAGTCGCAGCCGGTTCCAGAGGGGCCCGCAGTACCGGTTCTGCAACAGAGCCACGGTGTCGACCGCGCGGTGCAGTACCCACGCGGTCATCACGTTCGTGTACGCGTTGTTGCGGAGGCCGTGGCCCGACGCCCCGGGGTAACCGTCGTGGAACTCGTCCGGCCCCATCACCCCGTCAATGTCGTAGCGGTCGTCCACCTCGTCGTAGCGGGCCAGGCTGGCGAAGAAACGAGCCACTTCGAGCAGCATTTCGGCACCCTGCTGAATCAGGAATTCGGTGTTGCCGGTGGACTGGTAATACTCCCAGATGCTGTAGGCCACGGCGAGGCCCACATGCCGCTGGTTCTGGGAATTGTCGGGCATCCACTGCTGGTTCAGCGGGTTGAAGAGGTTCGTCGGGGTCTCCTCGCGCCCGTCGATGCCGCTCTGCCAGGGGAACATCGCGCCCTCGCGGCCGATGCCCCGTGCGGCCGCGCGGGCCTCGCCCAGGCGCCGGTACCGGTAGCCGAGCAGGGCGCGGCTCAGGTCGGGGCGGCGCAGGGTGAGAATCGGGTAGACGAACAGCTCGTCCCAGAAGACGTGCCCGCGGTACCCCTCGCCGTGTAGCCCTCGGGCCGGCATGCTCGCGTCGAGGTCGGCGTCGACGGCCGCCACCGTCTGCAGCACGTGGAAGGTGTTCAGGTTGAGCGCGAGCGACTGGTGATCGCTCGCGCGCATGCCCACCGCGAACTCGTCCCAGAGCACCTGCCAGGCCCGTTCGTGCGCCTCCAACAGGTCCGCCGGGTGCGGCAGGCGCCGCAACCAGATGGCCACCGCCCGGGCCGGCGAGGCGATGGCCCGGTCGCGGGAGGTGGTGACGACGACCGTCTTCTCCACCCTGACCGGATGCCCCGGCTCCAGATCCAGGGTGAACTCGTGCGCCACCCAGCCGGCGTCGTCGGTGAGCAGGTGCCGCGGGGGCTCGACCGGCTGCTCGTCCCTCCGCACCCGGGTGCGGGCCGCCAGGGCGATGTGGATGCCGGACTGCGTGGTCTCCATCTCGAGCAGCACGGTCTCGGCGTCGATTTGCGTGCCGGTGTGGGGAATCAGGTGAGCGTTGGTGAGAAGCCGGTCGGCGGCAACATTGCGGTTGAAGACCCGGCCCTCGAGGGCCGAGCGCACGGTCACCGGGCCGGTCCAGTCCTCCGCCTCGAACGTGGTGTCGAGCACGGCCACATGCGGGGCGGCCTGGGACACGAACCGCCGGGAGGTCACCCGGGTGGTGCGCCCCGCCTCGTCGCGCAAACGGATGACCCGGGTCAGCACGCCGCGCCGCAGGTCCAGCTCCTGCAGATAGGTGACCAGCTCGGTGTGGCCGACGTCGAACCAGTCCCCGTCGGCCACCCTGAATCCCAGCGGCAGCCAGTTGGGGGCGTTGACCAGGTGCTCGTCTTCGACGGTGCGCTCGCCGAGGGTCGTCTGCACCCGGTTGTAGACGCCGGCGAGGTAGGTTCCGGGGTAGTGCACGCCGTCGTCGGTGGACTCGGCCGCCGCGCCGCGAGTGCCCCAGTAGCCGTTTCCAAGTGTGCAGAGCGCCTCCCGCAGCCCCTCGGTCGTGGGGTCATAGCCGATGTAGCGCAGCAACCACGGGTCGCTGCCGGTCTCGCCTCCGGCCCAGCCGCGGTTCTTCCCGGTCAGAGCGGGGTCCAGGCCGGCCAGGTCCAGGTCGGCGAGGTCGGTGAGCACGAGATCGGCGCCGGCCGAGCGCAGCCGGCTGTCGCCCGTACGCTCCATGCCGATGACCAGGGCGAATCCGCCGCGCGCCGCGGCCTGCACCCCGGCCTCGGAGTCTTCGACGACCACTGTGCGGTCCGGCGTCACGTGCAGTCGCCGGGCCGCCTCGAGGAACAGGGCCGGGTCGGGTTTGCCGGCCAGGCGCATCCGCACGGCGTCGGTGCCGTCGACCGTGACGTCGAATAGGCCCGTAAGGCGCGCCGCGGTCAGCACGGCGGCGCTGTTGCGGCTCGCTGTCACGAGGGCCACCGGCAGCCCCTGCTCTTTCAACCGGCGCAGCAGCTCCAGCGTGCCGGGGAACGCCTGCACGCCGCCGACGGCGAGCTCGCGGGTGAACAGCTCCTGCTTGCGGCCGGCGAGAGCGTCGATGGTCGCCCGGCCATGCGTCGGTTCGATCCCGCGCGAGGCCAGGAACGCACGGATGCCGTCCTCCCGCGCCCGCCCGTCGACGTACCGCCGGTAGTCGCTCTCGATTTCGAACGAAGGCACCGGCGACTTCGTCAGCCCCGGCAGTGCCTCGTCGAACAGGGCCTTCCACGCCCGGGCGTGCACGGCGGCCGTGTCGGTGACCACGCCGTCGAGGTCGAAGATCACGGCGTCGAAGGCGGCGCGGGCCGGGTGCGGCGGCTGGCTCGGCTGGTTCATGGGCGCTCCTCTGGGCCGTGAATGCCTGGCCGTGACTGCTCGGCCCTGAATGTGGACATAGTACGCAGGGTGGTTGGATATGACCCATGACATCCACACCGGACTACATCGACGATTTCGCCGAGTTCATCACCGCCTCCCCGTCGTCGTACCACGCTGCCGCGGAGGTTGCCCGCCGCCTGGACACCGCCGGCTTCGACCGGGTGAGCGAAACCGAGGAGTGGTCCGGTGCGCCCGGACGGCGCTACCTCGTGCGCGACGGCGCGGTCGTCGCCTGGGTGCAGCCGGACGGGGCCGGCCCGACGACACCGTTTCGCATTCTGGGGGCGCACACCGATTCGCCCGGTTTCAAGCTGAAGCCGAAGCCGACCATCGGCGCCCACGGCTGGCTGCAGGCCGGGATCGAGGTCTACGGCGGTCCTCTGCTCAACTCCTGGCTCGACCGCGAACTCGAACTCGCCGGCCGCCTCACCACCATCGACGGCACCGAACACCTCGTGCGCACGGGCCCGTTCTGCCGCATCCCGCAGCTGGCCATCCACCTGGACCGGGACGCCAACGCCGGCCTCACTCTCGATCGTCAGCGGCACCTGACCCCGGTGTTCGGGGTGGGGGAAACGAGTCAGGCCGACCTGGTCGGGCATCTGGCGGGCCTGGCCGGGCTGGCGGGAGAAGAGGTCGCCGGCTACGACATCCTCACGGCCGACACGGCCAATCCGGCCCGGTTCGGCCTCGGCCGCGAACTCTTCGCCGCGGGGCGCATGGACAATCTCTCCTCGGTGCACGCCGGCCTGGTCGCCCTGATCGGAGCCCCGGCACCGGCCGGTCAGATCCTGGTGCTCGCGGCCTTCGATCACGAGGAACTCGGTTCCGAGACCCGAACGGGTGCGAGCGGGCCGCTGCTGGGCGATATCCTGACCCGGATCGGGGCAGGACTCGGGGCATCCGTCAGTGATCGCCTGCGCGCCTACGCCGGCTCGTGGTGCGTGTCGGCCGACGCGGGTCACTCGGTGCACCCGAACTACCCGGAGAAGCACGACCCGGCGAACATGGTCGTCGCCGGGGGCGGCCCGCTGCTGAAAATCAACGCCACTCAGCGCTACGCGACGGATGCGGCGGGTGCGGCCCTCTGGGCCCGAACCTGCGCGCAGGCCGGCGTGGAATACCAGGAATTCGTGTCGAACAACACGGTGCCGTGCGGCTCCACAATCGGCCCGCTGACCGCCACGCGGCTCGGCATCCGCACGGTCGACGTGGGTATCCCGCTGCTCTCGATGCATTCCGCCCGCGAATTGTGCCACGTGAGCGACCCGGTCGCTCTCCGGAAGGCGATCGGCGCGTTCTTCGCCTCGGAGGTCTAACGGCAGGCCGCACGTGGCTGGCCGTCGTCGAACTCGTTCGGGGTGCCGCGGGGCGTCACAGCGCGTAAGCCGACTGGCGGACTCCATGCACGGGATGCCCGGAGCGGGACTCCACGAGGTCCTTGTCATCGGCGAGTTCGCAGTCGCCCTCGTGCACGATCACCGGCCAGACGATGCGCCGGTCGGTTCCGACTTGGGCTGTGCCGCCGATCCCGCACTCCCGGCAGTGGACGGTGAGTACCCAGTCGTTTTGTCTCATGCTTGGAGGTTTCCTCACAGAGAGGAAATCATCAAGGGGGTGTACTTTCACCCCGCGATATGCAAAACAGTTCAGCGTATGCTGATGCGGCCCAGAAGGTGCTCGGCAATCGCTCGGTAGCCTGCGTCATTGGGGTGGAAACGATCGCTCGTGCCGCCGAAGACATCCCGTCCGGCGGGGCCGCGATTGGCCTCGATCAGATAGAGGTCGTAGAGGCTGACGAAGGCGCCGCCTTCTCGGGCGCACTCGTGGTCGATGATGTCGTTGTACGCGTCGGTCTCATCCGCGCTGCCCCAGGTGCCAACGCAGACGAGGGGGACGCCCGGAGATTCGGTGTGCACGCGGTCCAGGAGTGACCGGTAGCTGAGCGCGAACTCGTCGGGCGCGGTCTGGTCGAGCACGTCGTTGGTGCCCAGCTCGACCACGGCCAGGTCGAGGTTCTCCGGCACATCGACCAGCCTGGATACCGTGCGGGTGGTGGCACCGGCCCGATTCTTGTGGAATTCCTGAACCGGGCCGCCCTCTGCGAGCGCATCGACCATCAGCGGACGGAAGCCCAGGTCTTGCAGTTCCGCGTTGAGGCCGTAGCTGATCGAATCGCCCACGAACAGCACGCGCAGGGGGCGGTCAGTGGGGCGGGTCACCTGCACGTCCCCGTCGGTCTCCGAGAGGTCGGGGTTGACGGCTGCGAAGATTCCCAGTGAGGTCAGAACGAGGGCAGCCAGCCCGATCACCAGCAGTCGGAAGGGGAAGCGGCGAGTGCGAGTCGCGCCCGTACGCGAGAGGTCAGGGCGCGGAGGCATCCGTGCAGTCTAGGCGGGGTTCTCGGCGGAGAGACGCGCGATACGGGCCCGGGCGGCATCCTCTGAGGTCGACGACCGGCCAAGGAGCAGGCGCACCAGGCGGAGAACGGCTCCGGTGCCCCAGACCACCGGGAGCAGGGAGCGCCGCAGGCCGAGCAGCTCGCGGTATTCGCGGGGGATCGAGGCGACGGCGCCGGCGAACATGACCCGGTAGAAGGGCATCATGGCGGGCCGGAGCGGAGGATTGCGAATGAAGCGCACCGCCTCGGCCACGCGTTCGTCGCTCTTGAGGATGCCGGCATCCTTGAACGCATCCAGCTGTGCCTGCAGTTCGGACGCGGAGCGCGGCGGATTGTGCACGCCGACGAGTTCTCCGGCCTTGGCCCATTCGCGCACGTAGCTATCGGCCCCGCCGGGGATAGGGTCGCCCCAGAGTGTGTGCGAGGCCAGGAAGGCGTCGGTGAAAACGATGTGCACCCAGGCGAGCAGTTCGGGGTCCCCGGCGGCATAGGGGCGCTCGATACCGTGGGCGTCGCGGTAGGTGCCGGTGACCCGGTCGTGGAAGCGCCCCACGCGGGACGACTCGTGCTCGGCCAGGGTCGTGTCGGCGAAGGTCACGGTGACGAGCCACTGAATGGTGCCGGAGAGCCGTCCGAGCGGGTCTTCCCGATAGCGCGACCAATCGTGCACGCCGGCCATCGCGCCGGGATGAAGGGTCTGCATGAGCAGGGCACGGATGCCGGCGACCATCGTCGCCATCCCACCATGCACGGCCCAGGAGGCGGAGCCCGGACCGAAGAAGCCGATATCGTCGCCCTGTTCGATTTTTTCGACCCACTGCGGGCGACCAGACCCGTTCCCCGAAAAGGTCACCAGAAGATGCGACCGCCAACTGTCCACGAACCTGCCCATGGTCCGAGGCTAACCCGTCGCGGCTGGGCATCGGCCTCGAACCTTGCGTGCGGCAAAGCATCTAAACTCGAAGCCATGGCAGTGCCTCGCTTTCTGTTCGCCGACCAGCTCGGCCCGCATTTCGACGACGGCGGACCGATCCTGATGGTGGAGTCCGTCGGCGTTCTCGGTCGGCGCCCCTACCATCGCGCCAAGGCGCACCTCATTCTCAGCGCCCTCAGGCACCGGGCCAGGGAGCTCGGTGATCGGGTCGAGTACCTGCGCGCCGAGCACTACCGGGATGTGCTGGCCGGCCGGGACCTCGAGGTGGTCAACCCCACCTCGTGGGGTTCCCGCGCGCTGGTTCACGAGCTCGGCGCGCGGGTGCTACCCAGCCGCGGCTTCGTGACCAGTGAGGCCGACTTCGCCGTCTGGGCCGCGGGGAGACCGCCGTCCCGGCTGATCATGGATCAGTTCTATCGCCGTGCACGCACGGAAACCGGGCTGCTCATGCGCGGGCCCGATCCCGAGGGCGGCCGGTTCAACTTCGACCACGACAACCGTCAGCCGCCGCCGAAGGGAGCGGTGGGCCTGGGGCTGCCGGACCCCTTCCATCCGGTGGAGGACGACATCGACGAGCAGGTGCGCGCCGACCTCGACCGGTGGCAGGCCGAGGGGCGCATTCGACTGATCGGCGAAGACGGACCCCGCCGGTTCGCCGCCACCCGGGCGGAAGCGCTTGTGGCGCTCGCCGATTTCGTCGAGACGCGTTTGAGCGACTTCGGCCCCTTCGAGGATGCCTCGCTGCTCGGGGATGAGACGATGGCCCACGCCAGGCTGAGCGTTCCCCTTAATTTGGGGCTGCTGCATCCGCGGGAGGTGATCGACGCCGTAGTCGCCGCGTACGAGACCGGGGGAGCCCCACTGCAGAGCGTGGAGGCCGTGGTGCGCCAAATCATGGGCTGGCGGGACTGGGTCTGGCACCTGTACTGGCACCTGGGTGAGGACTACGTGCGGCGCAGCAACCACCTCGAGGCGCGGGTGGCCCTGCCGCGGGAGTTCCTTGAGCTCGATGGCAGTTCCGTGCGGGCGAAGTGCCTCAGCCATGTGCTCGACGAGGTGCGCCGCACGGGCTATGCGCACCACATTCAGCGGCTGATGGTGCTCGGCAACTGGGCGCTGCAGCGCGGTTACCAACCGGCCGAGCTCACCGAGTGGTTCACGAACTCCTTCGTCGACGGCGCCCCATGGGTGATGCCCGCCAATGTGGTCGGGATGTCCCAGCACGCCGACGGCGGGATCGTCGCCACGAAGCCGTATGCCTCCGGGGGCGCCTACATCTCGAAGATGAGCGACTTCTGTGGCGCGTGCACGTTCAACCCGAAGAAACGCCTGGGCGAGGACGCATGCCCGTTCACCGCCGGGTACTGGGCCTTCCTCGACCGGGTGGAGCCACGCATCCGGGGCAATCACCGTATGGCGCAACCGCTCGCCGGACTGCGCCGCCTGGTCGACCGGGAAGAGGTCGTCGAGCAGGAGCGTGCACGCACCGAGTGGTGAGCGTCGCCCGCGGGGCGCCTCGTGAGTCCGTCGCGGCCCGTAGGTCAACCACGACACCGTTAGAGTCAAACTTCTCAGCAGGTGACCTGTAACCCGAGCAGCCCTCGACTTCCCCTGAGCGAGCTGCCGCGCAAGTGTGTGGTGCTGTAGGTCAGTCAGAGCTTGAGTCCAGGCACAGGGCGGCGCGGGTCGTGGAAGCCGGCGCAGGATCCAACCTGCGCCGACCTTATAAGGTGCGCCGCGAGGCGTGCAGGGGTCTGGCCGCGGATGGCAGGCGGGAGGGAGACCTCGGGAGCGCGTCATCGGGACGCGGTCGTCGCATCGAGGTTTGCTGGGGCTTGATCCGCGTCGGGAAGGGGGGAGGAGTCCAGCGGCGGGTGGGGGTCTATCTGGGCGGGTTGCCGCGCACGCGGCTACCTGACCTCGGTCGGCCAATCGGTCACGCTGGCGAGGGCAGCCTGCAATGACAGTGCCGAAGCCCGAGCCTGCTCGGCCCCGTGGGGGTTGAAGACATCGATCGCGAGCGGCGGGCCCTCGCCGAACTTGGGGATCTCCACTTCGACGCGACCGCCGCCGACGAGGGGCACGAACGGATGCGCCGTCCCGGCATTTCGCACGGTCGACCCGGCCGCCTCCGCGATCAGCCGCAGTGCGTCGGGCTTGGTGACGTGGGTCTGGGCCACGATCGTTGCCGAGTAGTCCATGGAACTCCTTCACTGAGGCGGACATCGCGAGGAACACATCTATCGAAGCAGGCTACGGCATCCGCGGGATGGGCACCGGGCCGGTTCCGCCGTGGTGCAGCCGAACTCCTCGACCTGGTTGGTGAGCCGGAGTACCGTGGCACTGTCTGCTCACTTTCGCATCCAGAAGCTCTCAGAAGCCGGGGTCCCTATGTCGTCGCTCACCAACTACGGCCAGGCCATCGCCTCGACGACCGTCGCGCTCCAACGACTGCTGTCTTCTCCGCCGATCGGGCTGCAGGTCACGGCCTACGTGCTCGGCGCACCCCGCACCGGTGTCATCGGCCCCTCCATCAACCTGTTCCTCTACTACGACAGCCTGATCAGTTATCGGGAGGAGACCCAGAGGGGACCCAGCCGAGTGATTTCGGAGCTGCACTACCTGGTGAGTGCTTTTCCCGGCGACGACGTCGACACGGATGCCGGCAGCCACCGTGCCTTCGGTGCAGCGCGGGCCGCCATCGAACGCCATCCCGTGCTGAACGTCCCGATCGGCTCGGCAGACAACCTGCAGGTCTGGCTCTCACCCTCGCCGCTGACCAACGAGGTGCTGACCTCCCTCTGGCTGGCATCCAATGCACCGCTGCGACTGTCCTTCGGCGTGATGGCCTCGTTCACCCTGGACGCAGCCGAGCGCACGGCAGTGGTCGGAACCGTCCGTGATGTCGTGAAGCTGGCCGGGGCAGGTGCGCTCGCCGTGTTCACGGGAGCGGATGCCGTGGCGAAGGCCGAGGCCGCGGCATCCGTCGCGAACGAACTGGGCAAGCCTCTCGTGACGGTGCCCCTGAACGAGGTCGTGGGAGCCAGCGCTGCCGCCACCGAGGACAACCTCGGCCGCATCTTCGAACAGGCCGAACACCGCGGCGCCGTGCTGATGATCGCCGAGTCCGACCCTCTGTTCGGGATGCGGCCGGAGGTGCTCGATGTCGACGACCCCTACTCCGGGTTGGAGATCGGATCCATCCTCGACCTGCTCGGCCAGTCACCGAGCGTCGTGATCATTGAGTTGACTCATCCGGCCGGGGACGAGCTGGCGGACCGGACCCGGGTCGAGGTGCGCTTTCCGGGGCCGGGGCCGGGGCAGGAGCCGGAGCCGGAGCCGGATTCCGCGTCGGCCACCGGGGACTGAGCACGTCCAGCCCGAGTTGCAGAGTTAGACCTCCCGACCGGGAGGTGAGTGTCAGGAACGCCTGCAGTGCTAGAAGAGGGCCGCGCCAGATCATGGTGGGCCTCGATTCCGTCGAATCGTCGGGTCGTCGGGTCGTCGGGTCGTCGGTTCTGTCGGGACGTCGGGAAACACCTGAGACCGGTAGACACCTGTTCGTTCGCACCCGCCTACGCTGACTGGATGCCGTCTTTCCGTATCACCCTGATCATCGGTGCTCTCCATTCGGGCATCGCCCCGGACTCCGTCCTGCCGCATCTGACGGCCGCCGCCGCGGAGCTGACGACCGTGGAGGCATCCGATCTTGCCGTGGTGGCCGGTTCTCCGCGCGCGATCGTGCGCTTCACGGCGGATGACGCCGCGATGGCCCTCCGGGTCGGCGACCGAGTGCTCGTCGCGGCCCGCACCCACGTGGAGCCGGTGTCGTGGCAGGTGACCGAGCGGGTCAGGACGCGCTGGTACCCGGTGCGGTGACGAGCCGCGCCCCTTCGTCGCCGCGGCGCTGCTCCGGCCGGGCCGGCGCGATGATGGTCGGTCGGTGACCGAGCTCCGACACGTTGTCCCGGGCGCCGAGAACCTGGCAGCGCTCCGTGCCCCGGTGCCACCAGAGCGAGGCCGTCCAGGCGCAGAGCAGGGCGTCGATCAGGTCCTCCCGGTGTTTGTAGGCTCGGTCGACCAACGGTGAATGCTCCGTCACCAGGGCGTCCGAGACGGGATGGGAGCCCAGGTCGAGCGGCGGCGACGCTCGGGTGAGCCCCCAGATCCGCTGGATGAGGTCATCGCAGACCATGGCCCGCGCAGTCCGGCGTTCGTCCGGCGGAAGAGAGGTGCCCATGCGCTTGTAGCGGGGTCGCTTGTCGAGGTAGCCGAACTCCGCCGCACCCACGAGCGTCGTGTAGGGGTAGCACTCGAAGAAGCTGGGGGTGGTCTTATCCATCGGCGCGAGGCCGTCGGTGTAGGTCCAGCCGGAGGCTTCCAATCGGCGGCGGATCGTCACCCCGCCGGCCCAGGGGCGGCCGAGGTTCGACGCGTTCGCGGAGACATGCCAGCGGCCGTAGCGACTGCCGGTTTCCCGCTCGCACAGGCGCATACCAGTGGGGTTGTTCACCACCAGGGGCGCGTCAACCGCCAGCACGGCGCCGGGTTCCCACAGGGAGTCGATCCAGCGCATCACAGCATCCGTGCCGCGGGCCCAGCCGGCGTCGAGCACCCGGCCGCTCTCGTCGATGCAAGCCAGGCCGGATTCATTGGCCGGTTTCGACGTGCTGCCTTCGGCCCAGGCCAGGTCAACTCCGAGGAATCGCGTCATGAGTTATGGATAGCACAGGGAGATGGCGGGCGCAGGTTCCGCCGAGGTTCGGCACCCCTTCGTTGGGGCGTAGTCTTTTCGGATTGTTCAACAAAAAGGACAGAGGCCCTGACGATGACCCAGACTGAGAAACCATCCACGAACGGAAAGGTCATTGCGCTGGCAGTGGCGGGAGCCTTCGGCGGGTTTCTTTTCGGGTTCGACGCGTCCGTGATCAACGGCGCGGTGAATGCCATTCAAGACGAGTACGCGCTCACGGCGACCCTCACCGGCTTCGCGGTCGCGAGCGCGCTACTGGGCGCCGCAGCCGGGGCCTACCTGGGCGGCCGGGTCGGCGATCGATACGGTCGAATTCCGGTGATGCTTCTGGGCTCGATCATGTTCTTCGTCAGTTCGGTCGGTTCCGCCTTCGCCTTCAGCATCTACGACCTCGTGCTCTGGCGCATCGTCGGCGGTCTCGGCATCGGGCTCGCATCCGTGGTGGCGCCGGCGTACATCGCCGAGATCTCACCGCGAGCGATTCGGGGACGCCTCGGATCGCTCCAGCAACTCGCCATCACGATCGGTATTTTCTCTGCTCTGCTATCCGACGCCCTGTTCGCCAACACCGCGGGAGGCGCGGGTGAGCCCTCCCTGTTCGGGATCGACGCCTGGCGCTGGATGTTCCTGGCCTGCGCGCTGCCCGCCGCCGTGTACTTCGTGATCGCGAAGATCCTCCCGGAGTCCCCTCGGTTCCTGGTGCTGAAAGACCGTGAGACGGAGGCCCGCGCGGTCTTCCAGAAGGTGTGGCCCAACGGCGATGTGGACCGCGAGATCCGCGACATCCGTGCCTCGATCAAGGCCGACACGCTGGGTCAGCGTACCGGGTCACTGCGTGGCAAGGCCTTCGGCCTGCGCCCGATCGTCTGGATCGGCATCCTCTTGTCGATGTTCCAGCAGTTCGTCGGCATCAACGTGATCTTCTTCTACTCGACCACCCTGTGGAAGGCGGTCGGCTTCGAGGAGTCGAGCTCGCTCACCATCTCGGTGTTCACCGGCCTGACCAACATCGCGGTCACCTTCATCGCCATCGCCCTGATCGACCGGATCGGACGTCGGCCGATCCTGATGACCGGTTCCATCGGCATGACGCTGTCGCTGGCCACGATGGCGATCGCCTTCAGCCAGGCGGTCACTGTGGGCGGCGAGATCAGCCTGCCCGGTGCGTGGGGTGGGATCGCCCTGGTTGCGGCCAATGTGTTCGTGGTCTTCTTCGGTGCGTCCTGGGGCCCGGTGGTCTGGGTGCTGCTCGGCGAGATGTTCCCGAACACCATCCGGGTGAAGGCGCTCGGTATCGCCGCAGCGGCCCAGTGGATCGCGAACTTCCTGATCGCCGTCACGTTCCCGACACTGGCGGCAGTCTCGCTGCCGTTGACCTACGGCCTGTATGCGCTGTTCGCGGCGCTGTCATTCGTGTTCGTGCTGACCAAGATCCCGGAGACCAATGGCATGTCCCTCGACGAGGCGAACACCCTTCTGCCGCCGAAGAACGCGGCGAAGACCGCGTCGAAGAACGCGGTGAAGCAGACCGAGGTCAGATAAGCCCGTGAAGAAGTTCTCCGACGCTGACGCCGAGCCTGGCGGCACGATCGGTCAGACGGGCGTGCTCGTCGGCGGAGAGTTGCAGAGACACGGTGTGGGAGGCATCCGGATCGTCGAACGCGAACAGCTCCGGATGCGACGGGCCGGCCGGGAGCTTCGGGGTGGCGGCAGGCGAAGCGACGGCCCGTACCTTCGTGGCCGAGGTCAGCGCGGGGCGCCGAACCGGTGCGGCATCGCCCCCCCGCACCCAGCCGGGGCCGGCGTTGATCGGCGCGTTCCGCTGGTACGCCTCTGACACGGCTCGGGCCCGGCTGTCCGCGGCCTCGTTGAGCGGGTGGTTAGCGTGGCCCTTGACCCATTCGAACCGGTAGCGGCGTCCGGCCAGAGCTTCGTCGAGCTCCTGGAGCAGATCCAGGTTCATCACGGGCTTGCCATCCGCCTTGCGCCAGCCCTTGGCCTTCCAACCGCGCATCCACTTGGTGATGGAGTTGATCACATACTGGCTGTCGCACAGCACGAGAAGGTCGTCGTCGAGGTGCGCGGTGGCCCGGAACAGTTCGAGCACGGCCTTCAGTTCGCCCTGATTGTTGGTGGCGTGCTTCCAGCCGCCGGCGGCCCAACAGGAATCGTTGACGAACCAGGCCCATCCGGCGGGGCCGGGATTGCCCAGAGCCGAACCGTCGGCGGCGGCGATGATCGTCATACAGTGAGCCTTTCCTGTGGTCCCGCTGGTTCAGGACCTGTCTAGTCTGCCATCGCGGACCAGATGGGCGAGTCCTCATGGCCGCGGCCACTGAGAGTTCGCGGACGGGGGTTTTCGACTGGCTCTTCCGCCCACCCCGTCGAATTGGTTCGGTACCGGGTGCGGCGTCCGGCCCTGGAGGACCAGGGTCCACCGGGCACAGTCAGTTTTGACCGCAGGCAGCGACACAGTCAGTCGACGAGGACTCACTCAGTTAGCCACTGATGCAGGTGCCGGACGAGATCGGGGAGCCGAGCGTGGCGGCCTGCTCTACGACCGGGTCGACTTCCTCCATGGCGAGGGCGTAACCGAGGTTCTCGGTGGTGGTCGACTTCGCGAAGATGACGCCCGTTACGATACCGGCCTCGCTGAGCAAGGGGCCGCCCGATTCGCCGTGGTCGACGTCGGCAGCCAGCGTGTAGATCTGCCGGGAGGACGGGTCCTGCCCGTAGATGTCGGCTACCAGGGCCGGGGCCACGGCGACGACCTCGGCCGGCGCCGATTCGAATGGCCCGCCGAAGGGATAGCCGCTGCTCACCGCAAGGCTGCCCGGGGGAAGATTGTCGCCAATTGAGAGCGGGGGAGCATCGAGCCCCGACACTGCGATCACGGCGAGGTCCACGATCGGGTCGAAGTAGACGATCTGACCCGAACGGGACCTGCCGTCGGGCGTGACGACGACGGGCTCCTCCACCCCGGCGACGACGTGAGCGTTGGTGAGTACCCGTTCCGGAGCGACCACGAAACCGCTGCCGGACTGGTTCTGCCCGCACGCATAGGCGGTGCCGCTGATCTTCATCACCGACGCGCTCGCCGCGCGCAGGGCGTCGCTGTCGGTGCCCACGCTCGGCACGACCGGGGCCTCGCCGTTGAAGGCCTCCACGACACGCGGGATGCCCTCGGTCACCACGATGGAGCGCAGTTGGGCCAGGAAGCTCTTCACCTGGTCCGGGGTCAGGGAGTCGATCGAGCGGATCACGCTCGACGAGCTCACCGCCGACGACACCACGGGGACCCCGAGGGCACCGACGCTGAAGGCGATCATCGAGACCACGAGGGCCGACACCGCGACGGCTGCGCCGGCGCCGAGCACGCGGTCGACGACCCGGAGCTTGTTGCGAGTGCCCTGGGGAGTCAGGATCCTGCCGATGGAGCGTCCGAGCGAGAGGCCGCCGATCAGCAGAACAGCTGCGGCCGCGAGGGTCGCGGCCGTGCGCCACTCCGCGGCGGGAACCCAGGTGCCCACGAGCGGCACCAGAAAGTAGGCGGCGACGGCACCCGCCGCGAGTCCGGCGATTCCGGCGATGCTGCCGATGAGGCCGTTGCGGTATCCGGAAATCAGGTAGCCGAACAGCACGACCAGCAGCAACACATCCAGAAAAATTGAGAATGCCATCCGTGAACCTCGTCCTGTTGTCGGTGTCGTGCGCTTGCCCACCGGCCGCATCCGTCTGAACCAGAGTACGTGGCCAGTCCTCCCCAGAATGTGAATCCGCCGAGTCGTGCACCGACCCGGCTTGGATCGGGAGGTGGAGGCGGCTCCGGAGAGGGCGGACCCATGAATAGGACAATCGTCAAGACCAGGGAAGCACATGACTTCCTCGCGCTCGTGCCGCAGCTCGCCGGGTTCTTGCCCGAGAAGAGCCTGGTGCTCGTCGCCTTCCGTGGCAACCGTACCTGCGGGGCGATGCGGTTCAACCTGCCCGACCCTGCGGCACCGGAGAAGGTGCTCAAGCGCATCGCCACCACGCTCGTGGGAACGCTCTGCAAGATCCCGGACGTCGACGCGCTGGTGCCCGTCGTCTACAGCGACGAGAACATCGTGGCTGTGGCCGGCCTGCCGCAGGAACGCTTCGTCGAGGTGCTGTGCGCTCGCGCCCGGCTCTCCGGTTTCCTGCTTCGGGACGCCCTGTGCGTGGCCGCCGACGGGTGGGGCTCGTACTTCGACCCGGACTGCCCGGCCGGCGGGCATCCGCTCCGCGCGATCGCCGCCTCCGAGGTGCACCGGGCCATCCCCGACGAGGTTCGCCGCGACCTCGCGACGCTGCAGAGTCGCGCGGACTTGCCGGTGGTCGACCCGTCGATGAGAGAGCGGCTCGGCCGCCGGCTGGCGCGCTATCAACGCCTCGGCGGCCAGGCAGGCACAATGCCCGAACTGCTTGAGCTGGCCGGTGACATCCTCGACCCGGTGGTGGCCGCGGAGGCGGCGCTCGGTTTTGACCCGCAGAACCTGGGGCTTGACGACGCGGCCGCGTTGCTGTTCCTGATGCAGGGGCCGGCCTGCCGGGACCAGATGATGCTGCAATTCGCCTTCGGAGAGACGGTCGGCCGCAACACGCACTGCCTCAACCTGCGGTATGCCATCCTGCAGCGAGCCACGGGGCGGAGCCTGGACGACATCATCGCTGAGGAGCAGTCCGACGGACTCGACAGTCCGCACTCCCGGGTCACGAGCGACCTTATGCTCGGGCTCGGCCGGGAGCGCCCCGACCCCGAACGCATCGAGCCGGCGATCCGACTGCTGAAGGTGCTGGTCGCTCTGGCGCCGCGCACGGCCAGACCGGCGCCGCTGTGCATGCTGGCCTGGCTGTCGTGGGCGATGGGGCGCGGGTCGGTCGCCGGAATCTTCGTCGACCAGGCACTCGCCATTGACCGGCAGTACGGCATGGCTGAGTTGCTCCACACCGTTTTCGGTTCGGGGCACCTACCAGACTGGGCGTTTGCGGTCCCTCCGGACGAACCCGAAAATGCCTGAGCGGAATGCCGCTATCGGACTTCCGGCGGCAGGTAACCGGCTTCAGGCATCCGGTTGGCCATAGCGGCTACAGGTACTTGGGCGCCTCCGACAGCACGCCGTACAGGATGTCGCCGATCTCGCTGAATTCGGCCGGGCCGATGGTCAGCGGGGGAGCGAGCTGCACGACGGGGTCTCCGCGGTCGTCGGCACGGCAGTACAGCCCGGCCTCGAACAACGCCTTGGAAAGGTAGCCGCGCAGCAGGCGCTCAGACTCGGCGTCGTTGAAGGTCTCCTTGGTGACCTTGTCCTTCACCAGCTCGATTCCGAAGAAGTAGCCCTCGCCGCGCACGTCGCCCACGATCGGCAGGGCGAGCAGCTTCTCGAGCTCGGCCCGGAAAAGTGGCGAGTTCTCACGCACGTTCTCGTTGAGCTTTTCCTCCTCGAAGATGTCGAGGTTGGCCATGGCCACGGCCGCGGAAACCGGGTGGCCACCGAAAGTGTAACCGTGATAAAAGGTCGTGTCACCGTGCTTGAAGGGCTCGTAGATGCGGTCGCTGATAATGGTGGCGCCGATCGGGGAGTAGCCGCTGGTCATGCCCTTCGCGCAGGTGATCATGTCCGGCTCGATCCCGAAGGTCGTGGATGCGAACATGTTGCCGATGCGTCCGAAAGCGGTGATGACCTCGTCGGCCACCAGCAGCACGTCGTACTGGTCGCAGATCTCGCGCACCCGCTTGAAGTAGCCGGGGGGCGGCGGGAAGCAGCCACCAGAGTTCTGCACGGGTTCCAGGAACACCGCGGCCACGGTCTCCGGGCCCTCGAACTGAATCATCTCTTCGATGCGGTTGGCGGCCCACAGGCCAAACTTCTCCACGTCGTCACCGAGCCCGGAACCCAGCTCGTCGGCGCGGTAGAAGTTGGTGTTCGGGACGCGGAATCCGCCGGGGGTGACCGGTTCGAACATTTCCTTCATGGCCGGGATGCCCGTAATGGCCAAGGCGCCCTGCGGGGTGCCGTGGTAGGCCACGTTGCGGGAGATGACCTTGTGCTTGGTGGGGCGACCCTGCAGCTTCCAGTAGTACTTGGCCAGCTTGAAGGCGGTCTCCACGGCCTCGCCGCCTCCGGTCGAGTAGAAGACCCGGTTGAGGTCGCCGGGCGCGTTTGCGGCCAGACGATCGGCTAGTTCGATGGCGCTCGGGTGGGCGTAGGACCAGATTGGGAAGAACGCGAGTTCCTCGGCCTGCTTCGCCGCCACCTGGGCGAGCCGCTTGCGGCCGTGGCCGGCATTGACGGTGAACAGCCCGCTCAGGCCGTCGATGTACTTCTTGCCGTTCGAGTCCCAGATGTGGTGGCCGACACCCTTGGTGATGATCGGCACGCCGTGGCCGCTTTCGAGCACGGACTGGCGCGAGAAGTGCATCCAGAGGTGGTCTTTCGCCTTCTGCTGCAGGGTGGCGTTCTCTGCATCCGTGTAGACGCGGGGTGTGGCCGACGCCTCGGCTGTGGTGTCGCCGGTGCTGTCGGTGGCAACTTCGGCGGCGACTGCGGTGACGGGCGCGGCGGAGTCGGTGGTGGCTAATGTGATTGTCATTTTTTTACCGTGTTCCCCAGTTGTAGAACTGCTTGTGGAGTTTGAGATAAACGAAGGTCTCGGTGGAGCTGACGCCCTCGAGACCACGGATCTGTGAATTGAGGAGGTCGATCAGCTCGTCGTCGTCCTCGCAGACAACTTCGACCAGCAGGTCGAAGGATCCGGCCGTCAGGACGACGTAGTCTACGGCCGGAATGGCGGACAGCCGGTCCGCGAGCAGTCGAGTGTCCCCGGTCGCGCGGATGCCGATCATGGCCTGGCGGTAGAAGCCCAGCTGCATCGGGTCGGTGACGGCGACGACCTGCATGACGCCGGCATCCGTCAATTTCTGCACGCGCTGCCGCACTGCGGCCTCGCTCAGGCCCACCGCCTTGCCGATTTCGGCATACGAGCGTCGGCCGTCGTTCTGGAGCTGCTCGATGATCTTCTTCGAGACCTCATCCAGTGCTGCCGGCCTGCCCGCATTGCGCCCGTTTACGCTCATCCAGCGAGTATGCCAGCGGGAGTGACCTCAGGCAAGCGATTCCGAAGCAATTCACGTCAAACACAACGGAATCCTTGGGAGTTTGCCTGGTTCAGGCTCGGTTCCCGCCGCTGGGATGGTCGCTAATGGGGAGGTTCCGCCGGCTCATCGAACCACTCGGGAGTCCCGTGAGCGCTCGCGACCTTCGCAATTTCGTCAACGGCGGCCACCGTGGATAACCAATTCGACGGAGATTTTGGTTATAACCAGCTGCTTTGGCGGGTTCAGGGCCGATCCAGCCAGAATCTCCGTCGAATTCGTTCGGGACGGAGTTGATCCTCGGCTCGGTTCGGATCGACGTGGTGGCCGGAACGGACGTTCATCCCGCGCCGCGGCCCACTGCTCGATTGTGTCGGCGGCGGGAGCAATGGCCTCGTCGCGGAGATGCCGCACGGCGGACTCACGCACTCCGGCTACGGTAAAGACCTGTCGATGTACGAGTTCGCGGACTACGCGCAAATCACGCACGCCATGTCATACATCGGCCACCGACCTGATCGGCCACTGAATCGGCGTCCGAATATTGATCGTCAACGTAACGGAAAGGCACCATTCCCGTGGGGCGCGTCGGATACGAAACCGGTCTCGGCACCGAAGCCGCCTGGATCTTCGTCGTGGGGCGCGGCTTCATCGCCGCCCTGCCCGCCGGCACCCCGTCGGGCATCACCCTGACCCTGGCCGCGCTGGTGACGGCACCCCACGTCGAAGCCGAAGAGCTCGTCGCCCTGTTGCCACTCGGTGGCGAGCACGCCGTCGAGCATTTTGCGGTGATCATTCAGCGCGCTCCCACGGACGAAGACGGCATCCCCGTCTCCGTGGTCCTTCGCGGCGAAGTCGCGGTCGACGTGTACTCGGTCGGTGGGTCGCGCCGGTTCTCGGACGCCAGCATTCGCCCCTGGCTGCTGGCCGACTTCCGGGCCGTGACCGGTCTCACGGTGGGTTCCACCGGGCGACCCGTGGCCTCCTCGCGCGCCCTCGACTCCGGCCGACCATTCGGGCTCGGATCCGTGTTCGCGAACACCCTGTTCTGGTCGTTGGCAGAGCACAGCCAATCCGAGGCAGCGCAGGCCGACGCTGCGCAGGCCGACGCAGCGCAGGCCGACGCTGCGCTGACTGACGATTCACCTGCCGACGATGCCACGATCGTGCGCTCCGGCTCTGCGGGCCGCGCGGCGGACGCCGACACCGTTCTCGCCCGCCCGGCCGGGGCCGACACCCTGATCTCCGACGTCCGGGCGCCCGGGCAGCCCGGGCCTGCGGCCGGCGCACGGGCCCGGGCCGCCGAGGCTCGCTTTGCGTTCCGGCTGCCGAACGGGGAGGAGATCCCGCTGGACCTTCCCTGCCGGCTCGGTCGCCGACCGCGAGCGCCGCGCATCAGTGCCACCGCGCCGGTGCGGCTGATCGAGGTTGCCTCGCCCACCTCCGCCGTCTCCGGAACCCACGTGGAAATACGACAGGAGGGCGGCTCTGTCGTTGTCACCGACCTCGGTTCCACGAACGGCACCGTGGTGGCTCCGCCACGCGGGCGCAGGCAACGGCTCCATTCCGGCCAATCGCTCGCAGTGCTGCCCGGTACGACGGTGCACTTAGGGGACGGTAATATCATCGAGATCCTCCCCGCAGCCGGCAACACGCCCGGTCAGTAATCGCACGGCAATTTCGGAAGGCACAACCGTGACCCAGATTGGTCAAGGCTCAACCGGTTCCATCGTCGTACTTCCATCGGTGCAGAAAACCGTGACGCTGGCCTGGGCGGCGATCACCGACACCGGGCACCGCCGCCAGATCAACGAAGACAGCCTCGTCGCCGAAATTCCCGTCTTCGCGGTCGCCGACGGCATGGGCGGTCACTCCGCCGGCGACGTCGCCAGCGCCGCCGTCGTGACCCGGCTGGCCGAGCTCGCCGGAACGGACCACGTCGAAGCGGAGGCGATCAACGACGCGCTCAGCCGTTCCGTCGTCGACATGGCCTCGGGCGAGGGTGTGACCGACCTTGGCACCGGAACGACCGTGACGGGCGCCGCGCTGGCCGTCGTCTCCGGCGAGCCGCAGTGGATCGTGTTCAACATCGGCGACTCCCGGGTGTACCAGCTCACCTCCGGCGTGCTGGAGCAGGTTACCACCGACCACTCCGTGGTCCAGGAACTCGTGGACGCGGGCCGGATCACCAGGGACGAAGCGGATGTGCACCCGCACGGCAACATCGTCACCCGCGCCGTGGGCTTCCACGAACCGCCCGTGCCCGACTATCGCATCCGCCCCCTGCAGGCCGGGATGCGGCTCCTGATCTGCTCCGACGGCCTGACCAAGGAGCTGACGGCGTACGGCATCCGTCATTTCTTGATCTCCAACCCGCGGGCGGATGACGCGGCCAGGGCTCTCTTGGAAGCCGCGCTCGACAACGGTGGCCGCGACAACGTCACGGTGATCGTGCTCGACGTGATCACCGTCGGCGATGTCGTACCCCCAGAGTTGGGGTAGCTTTCTACCGCCCGTCCGGCAGCGAGACACCTAAAATTAGGGAGCGCTTGTCGAGTCACCCGGTCGATATGCGCCTACTCACGCACGACCCGCACTGATGATGACACCGGGAGGCGACATGGCACGGCGCTTACCCTCCACGCCGCCGAACCTGCCGGGATTCTCCTATCTCCGTCCGCTCGGATCCGGCGGTTTCGCCGACGTGTTCCTCTACGAGCAGAACATGCCCAGGCGCCAGGTCGCGGTCAAGGTACTCCTGTCCGAGATCGTCAACGATCACGTGCGCCAGCTATTCCAGGCCGAGGCCAACCTGATGGCCCAGCTGAGCTCGCATCCGTCGATTCTCACGGTTTTCCAGGCGAGTGTCTCCGCGGACGGACGACCGTATCTCGTCATGGAGTACTGCTCCTCGACCCTCAGCCAGCGCTACCGCTTTGAACCGCTCTCGGTGCCGGATACCCTGCGGATCGGTGTGAAGATAGCGAGCGCTGTCGAGACCGCGCACCGGTCCGGGGTGCTCCACCGGGACCTGAAGCCGTCCAACATCCTGGTCACCGCGTATGGGCACCCGGTGCTGTCGGACTTCGGGATCGCTGCCACCCTCGGCGAGGCCGAGAGGAGCGACGCCATCGGGCTCTCCATTCCGTGGTCGGCCCCTGAGGTGCTGCTCGGCGAGATCTCCGGGTCGGTCGCCTCGGAGGTGTGGTCGCTCGGCGCCACCCTCTACTCGCTCCTGGCCGGTATGTCCCCGTTCGAAGTGGCCGGTACCGAGAACGGTTCGGCCCAGATGATGGCCCGCATCAACAAGGCCCGCGTGCCGCCGCTCGACCGCGCCGACGTGCCGGCCCGGCTCGGCGCCATCCTGAATCGCTCGATGTCGCGGCGGCCGGAACTGCGGCAGCCGAGCGTGCTGGAACTCATCCGAGAGCTTCAATCGGTGGAGGCCGAACTCGGTCTCGCGCAGACGCCCCTCGAGGTGGAGCAGGACGGCTGGGCCGTCGCTGCCCCCGCCGACCAGGAGGACCGGACCCGGATCACGGGCATCAACTCAGTCGACGCCTACGCCGGCCGCCGCCGCCGGAAGGCGTCGCCAACCGGCCTCGGCGCGCGCTCGGCGACCTCGGCACTGCTGAGTACCGGGCAGCTGACCACCGGCCCGCAGGGGGACACTGTGACCACCCGGCCCAAGAAGCGGAGGCGCACGCTTACGGTATGGGGACTCGTGTCTGCGGCGGTGATCATCGTGGGACTCGCGACCACGGCGGCGACCGTGCTGGTGACCCAGGCCGGCACCGACATCCCTCTGGTCAGTGATGTGGATGGCGCGCTCCGCTCTGGAACCATCGTGTTCAGCTGGGCCGACCCCGGGGTCCGGGACGGCGACACCTTCGTGGTGACCCTGCGCAGCGGTCAGAGCAGCATCCAGCGGGGAACGGAATTCCGGGTCGACCCGCAGGGACAATCTCGGGTCTGTGTGACCGTCACGGTCAACCGGGACGGCAAGCTCGGCGCTCCGAGCGGGGAAAAATGCGTCGACACCGGCCTTCCGGGCGCGTCCGGCGGCGCCGGGTGATCCGTCGCTGGCTCGCCCGCCACCGCTCGCTCTTCGCCACCGCGCTCAGCGGCACCGTGGTCGTGGCCGTCATTGCCACCGTGGCCATCGCCTCCGGTGGATACACCGCGCAGCGCCTCGACCTCGGAGACGCGGCCGTCTGGGTGAGTAACGAGGCGCGCCAGGTCGTCGGGCGAGCGAATACGGCCGTCTTCGAACTGAACACGGTGGTCAGCGCCGGAAGCACCAGCCTCGACGTGGTGCAACGGGGCGCCACCGTGCTGGTGCTGGACCGTGGCAACAGCGCCCTCGACATCCTCGACCCCGCGACCGCGGAGGTGGCCGACAGCGTGGCCCTGCCGCCGGACGCTGCTTCGGTCTTCTTGGCCGGCGACCGGGCGGTGGTCACCGCGAACGGCGACGTCTGGAGCGTGGCCGCGAGCCAGCTGTCCGAGTTCGACAGCACCACCGAGCCGACGCTGGCCTTCGGTGCCGGCTCCGTGGTCAGCCTCGACGAGGCCGGCGTGCTGTTCGCCTTCACGCCGGCGACGGGGGAACTCTCCCAGGTCGACCTGCTCACCGCGGACACCATTACCAGTACGGTCACGCTCACGGCCGGCGAAAAGGATGACCGCTACCAGCTGACCAGCGTCGACGGCCGGTGGGCGCTGCTCAACGCCTCGAGCCGGCGACTGTTCCAGGCGGAGGGGGTTGAAGACCTGTCCGGGAGCATCCGTTCCGGGGATGAGCCCGTCCTGTCGGAGCCGAGCGTGACGGGCGACCGCGTTCTCATCGCCCACCGTGAGGGGCTCATTGCGGTGCCCCGTGCCGGCGGACGCCTGACTCCGCTCGTCACCGGCCGGAGCGGGGACGCCGCCGCGCCTGTACAGGACGCCTACTGCGCCCATGCCGCCTGGTCGGACGGCACCGTCTGGCGCGACTGCGCGGCGGCCGGCGCGGAGGGCGGCACCGGAAGCGACGGCGCCACCGCCACCCTGTCCGGCGTCGCCGGGGACGCCCGGCTGGCCTTCCGCCGGAACGGAACCGGACTCGTGCTGAACGACGCCCGCAACGGCACGACCTGGGCAGTGCAGCAGGGCAACGAACTGATCGACAACTGGGCCGAACTGATCGACACCGACCCCGATCAGCAGCAGGTCGAGCAGGCGGCTGACGACACCCCGCCGGAGTTCGAGAAGTCCCAGGTGCCACCCGTCGCTGTCGATGACGCTTTCGGCGGCCGGCCGGGACGCACCGTCACCCTGCCCGTACTGCTCAACGACTTCGACCCCAACGGCGACGTGCTGGTGATCTCGGCGCTCACCCCCGTGCCCGAGTCGGCCGGGCGGCTCGAGCTCGTGGCGGACACTCAGCAGGTGCAGCTGACCCTCACGCCGGAGGCATCCGGATCACTGAGCTTCGACTACATCATCGACGACGGGCGCGGCGGGAGCGCCTCGGCGACGGTCACGGTCGCGGTGCGCTCCCCCGAGGAGAACGCCGCACCCGTGCAGGCCCGCACGACGAACACCACGGTGCGCGCCAATGGACGGGTGACCACGGCGGTGCTGGGCGACTGGGTCGACCCGGACGGCGACCCGTTCTATCTGGCGGCGGCGACCGCGCCCGCACCGGACCAGGTCAGCTTCACGCCGGCCGGGTCCGTCGTCTACACGGATGCCGGCGCGGGCGGGGGCGCGAAAACGGTGGGCCTCACCGTCTCCGACGGCCGTGCCGGCGGGGCCGGCGCGCTCTCGGTGATGGTGCGGCCGAGCGGCTCGGTGCCCATCGTCGCCGAGGCGTTCGTGGTGCTTGCGACCGCCGGCAGCGAGGCGACCGTGTCGCCGCTGGAGCATGTGCGCGGTGGATCGGCGCCGCTGCGCCTGAGCAGCGTGCCGGCCAAACCCGAGGTGAACATCACTGCGGACTTCGACGCCGGCACCTTCCGGTTGCAGAGCAGCGTGGTGGGGGTGCACGAGATCGAGTACGCGGTGACGGATGGCGAACTCACCGCCACCGGGCGCATCCGCGTTAACGTGACGGCCGCGCCCGACGCCAGCAGCGCCCCCGTCACCGTGCCGCACACCGCATTCATCCGCGGCCAGCAGGCCACCCTCGTGGACGTGCTCGCCACGGACTCCGATCCGGCCGGTGGGGTACTCCTGGTGACGGGCATCACGGATGTCCCCGCCGACAGCGGGCTTCGAATCGAGATCCTCGACCAGCGCATCCTGCGCGTGACCCTGACCAAACCCCTCGAGGGCGGTACGGCCGTGTTCGGCTACCGGGTCAGCAACGGCCTCGCCGACGCCGCGGGCACGGTGACCGTGATCGAGATCCCGCCGCCGGCCCAAAAGCAGGCCCCGATCGCCGTGCCGGACTCGATCTCCGTGCGCGTCGGCGACGCCATCGACATCCCCGTGCTCGCGAATGACGAGCATCCCGAGGGCGACACCCTCACCCTGGCGCCGGAGCTCGCGACCGAACTGCCCGCTGGCGGCGGTCTGCTCTTCGTCTCGGGCCGGGTGCTGCGGTTCCTGGCGCCGGACACGGCCGGCAACGTCACCGCCGTCTACCGAGTGAACGCCCCAGACGGCCAGTTCGCGAACGCCGAGGTCAGCATCGCGGTGCGGGAAGCCGATCCCACCTCGAACAGCGCCCCCGTGCCGAAAACCGTGACGGCCCGTGTGCTCGCCGGGGACACGGTGAGCATCCCGATCCCGCTGTCCGGCATCGACACCGACGGCGACTCCGTGCAACTGGTCGGCCAGGAGACCAGTCCGGAGAAGGGGTCGGTCACGGTCACAGGCGTGGACTCGCTCGACTACACGGCCGGGGAGTACTCGGCCGGCACGGACACGTTCAGTTACTCGGTGGTCGACGCGCTCGGGGCCCGGGCCGTCGGCACCGTGCGGGTGGGGATCAGCCCGCGCCTCGACGGCGCCCGCAACCCGGTCGCCACTCCGGATGAAGTCGTGGTGCGCCCCGGCAGCACGATTGCCGTGCGGGTGCTCGAAAACGACTCCGACCCCGACGGCGGCACCCTGAGCATCACCGGCGTGGAGGCGAGCGGCCAGGCGAGCGGCCAGGCGAGCGGCGAGGCCGACTCGGGCACCGCCGTCGTCGACGGCGACACCGTGGCCGTGACCTCACCCGTGACACCGGGCCGCTACGGCTTCATCTATGAAATCCAGAACGTGCGGGGCGGAACGAGTTCCACCTTCCTCACGGTCGTGGTCCGCGAGGACGCCCCGCGCTCGCGTCCGGATGCACGCGACACTCACGTGCCGCTGTCCGACGTGCTCGAGGCCCGGACCGTCGACGTCGACGTGCTGGCCAACGTCTTCTTCGCGGAAGGGCCGGCCACCGCATTGGCTCTGACGGTGCCCGAGCGTTTCTCGGGAATCGCCGAGGTGACGCCGGCCCGGCGCATCCGGGTCACGGTGGGCTCGACCAGCCAGATCATCCCGTTCGCGGTGACGCACCCGGAGGACGCGAGCATCGTGTCCTACGCGTTCATCTGGGTTCCCGGGACCGACGACGCCCTACCCCAGGTGCGCCGCGGTGCCCCGCCGCTGACCGTGCAGAGCGAGGCGCTGCTCTCCATCGACATCAACGACTATGTCGTCGCGGTCGGCGGAAAAAAGGTGCGCCTCACCGACCGCAGCCTCGTGCGGGCGACGCATTCGGACGGGGCCGACCTGGCCCGGAACGACACCAGCCTCGCGTTCGCGAGCACCGACAAATACTTCGGGCCGGCGTCCATTTCGTTTGAGGTCACCGACGGTTCGGGGCCTGAAGACCCGGATGGGCGCACGGCGACCATCGTGCTGCCCATCGAGGTCACGCCCCGCGAGAATCAGCCGCCCGGTTTCAATGGAGCGGTGCTCGAGTTCGAGCCCGACCAGGAGAAGGTCATCGACCTGACCCGACTCACCAGTTACCCGTATCCGAACGACCAACCTGAGCTGGCGTACACCGTGCTCGACCCGCTTCCGACCGGTTTCAGCTACGCGCTCGACGGGCAGACGCTCACCCTGCGCGCCACGGAATCTACCCCGAAGGGCGCGCGGAGCACGATCACGATCGGCGTGCGCGACGGCGTTCAGGAGGGCCGAGCCGGCCGGGTCGACCTGCGCGTGGTCGCGTCAATGCGACCCGTCGCCATCCCCGTGACGGATGCCGCGGTCGCTCCCCGCGGTCGCACGACCGTCGTCGACGTGCTCGCGAACGACGGCGCCACCAATCCTTTCCCGTCCGTGCCGCTGCGCGTGCTCGCGGTGCGCGGCCTGGACGGCGGCGCCGTTCCGGCCGGGGTGAGCATCACGCCCAGCACGGACCGAAGCCGGCTGTCGGTCCGGGTGGCCTCGGACGCCGCGCCGACCGACCTGACCCTGCAGTACCAGGTGGCCGACGCGACGAACGACCCTGCCCGCTACGCCTGGGGCACCGTGCGCATCTCGGTGCAGGACAAACCTGACCCGGTGTCCAGCCTGCGCGTCACCGGCTTCTTCGATCGGGGCCTGTCCTTCTCGTTCAACGCCGGGGCCTTCAACAACTCGGCGATCACCGGGTATCAGATTTCCCTCCTCGACGCCGCGTCGGGGGCCGTGCTGTCCAACTCGCTCTGCTCAGCGACCTCCTGCCAGGTCGCGACGCCCGGCAACGGCCAGGGCAATGCTCTGCGAGTGTCGGTCGCCGCGCAGAACGGGATCGGGCTGTCCGAGGCGACCGTGCTGTCCGATCGGGTCTGGTCCGACTCGGTGCCGACCGCGCCGACCGGCCTGGTTGCGGAGCCGCTCGACGGCGGGCTGCGCCTGCGCTGGAACACCGTTGCCCCGGTGGGCGGCGGGACGGCGATTCGCGGCTATGTGGTGACCCGGAACGGCGCCGTCCAGGAGGAGGTCAGCGCTTCCGGATCGAGTTGCGCGGCGGGAACCTGCTCCGTCGACGTGATGGGCCTCGTCAACGGCGTGAACACTCCCTTTACGGTCAGCGCCCGCAACGACGCCTACCCGGCCCTGGCCGGTTGGAACAGCGCGGTGGGGAGTGCGACGCCGTTCGGCCCGGCCCGCGCCGGCGCGATCACGGCCAGCGCGGCCGACGCCGCCGGAGCGGTGACCGTGACGTGGGACGGGTTCGACGGCCGCGGCGCCCTCATCGGCGGCTACTTCGTGCAGCGGCTGCGCGAAGATCAGGTTCCGACGGGTGCGCAGGCGTGCACGGTGTCCGCGTCGGGGGAGCTTCAGCCACCGACAGAGGGCGGCATCGTCGCCCAGCAGAAGGCGCTCGGCGGTGACGCGACCAGCACCGTGTTCGACAGCCTCCTCGCGGACAACGGCCGCTACTACTTCGCCGTCTGGGGGTACAACAAGGGCGGCTGCGCCCCGACGGCGGTGGCGAGTGTTCTCGTGCGCCCGGCGCCCGGACCTGTCACCGATGTGCAGAGCACCATGGCGGCGCGGGGCGATGCTTGGGATCTGCGCGTCGACGGGATCAACCCGAGTGCGGGCATCCGGGACTACCGGCTGCGCGCGGTCGACGGCTCCGGCGGGGTCGTTCCGAGATCCGAGGTCGTCTTCGGCGGGGCCGGCTGGCCGCGCGAACTTCTGAGTCTCCCGTTCGGTGAGATCGTGCGTTATCAGGTTTCGGCCTGTACCGACTGGGGGTCGTGCGGGCCGTGGTCGGGCACGCTGAGCGCGCCCGAGGCCTCCGTCAGCTTCACCGTGACCGGGCTTGCCTACGACCCGGCCACCGGAGTCATCAGCTGGACCAATGGGCCTCAGAACAACGGCCTTCCCGCCGCCTACGGCTGCTCGGTGCCCGGCGACGCCACGGTGACCCCGCGGGATGCCGACTCCCCGAACACCTGCAGGTTCGGCACCGGCGCGCCGCCCCCGCCGGCCGGTGCCGTGCTTCTGGCGGTGACCGTGAATAATCAGACCTATACCTATGCGCCGTGAACCAACGAAAGTGATCACCCCATGACGATGACCGCGGAGCAGGCGGCCCAGTTCGCCGACGTTTTCGACCGACTGGTGACCGGGGTCGAGCAGGTGCTGCTGGGCAAGCACCACGTCATCCGGATGTCGTTCACCGCGCTTCTCAGCGGCGGACACCTGCTGCTCGAGGATGTGCCCGGCACCGGCAAGACCTCGCTCGCGCGCGCCATCGCACAGAGCGTGCGCGGTACCAGCAACCGGGTGCAGTTCACCCCCGACCTGCTGCCGGGCGACATCACCGGGGTGAGCATCTACGACCAGCGCAGCGGGGCGTTCGAATTCCACCGCGGGCCGGTCTTCGCCAACATCGTTCTGGCCGACGAGATCAACCGGGCCAGCCCGAAGACCCAGGCCGCGCTGCTCGAGGTGATGGAGGAGGGTCAGATCACCGCCGACGGCGTCACCCACCCGGTGGCGGCCCCGTTTATGGTGATCGCCACCCAGAACCCGATCGAGCAGGCCGGCACATACCGGCTACCCGAGGCGCAGTTGGACCGATTCATCATGAAGGCCTCCATCGGCTACCCGGACCACGCCTCGACCATTCGCATCCTCGAAGGTGCCGGGCAGCGCGCGCACGAGGTGACCGTGCCTCCGGTGGTGTCCGCGGCGACCGTCGTCGAACTCGCCGCCCTGGCCCGCACCGTCTACGTCGACGCCACCATCAACGATTACGTGGCGCGACTGATCGACGGCACCCGCACGAGCTCCGAGGTACGTCTGGGCGTCAGCGTGCGCGGGGCGCTCGCGCTGATCCGCACCGCGAAGACCCTCGCCGCCGCGAACGGCCGCCATTACGTGGTGCCCGATGACATCAAGGAGCTGGCTCACGCCGTGCTCGGGCACCGGCTCGTGCTCGACCCCGAAGCCGAATTCGACGGCGTCACCGCCTCCAGTGTGATCGCCCGGGTGCTGATCGAGACTCCGCCGCCCAGCGACAGGCAGGCTGCGTGACGCAGATCGTGCCGGGTCCGGGCGCAGGCACAGCTACCGCGCCTGCGCTGCTCGCGCCCGCGCCGCCCGCTACTCTGCCGGTCGCAGTCTCCGGTGACGGCCGGCTGGCCGACTTCGTCGCGGCGGGAGTCCGGTTCGGGTGGGAATGCGGTGCTCGTGTCGCTGGCGCCCTGCGTGCGGTCTTGTCCGTGGTCACCCCGCTCGGCTGGGCCGTCCTGGCGGTCGTGGGGGTCTCGTTCCTGTTCGGCTATGCGCTGGGCTGGACCGAGCTGATCGTGATCGGCTGGGCCGGGCTCGTGCTCCTGGTGGCGGCATCCTGTTTCCTGATCGGTCGGAACGCGTTCGAGATCAACCTGCACCTGCCCGTGGATCGGGTGGTCGTGGGGGAGCGGGTGCCCGGCCAGGTGAGCGTGCGGAACCCGACCCGCCGGAGACTGCCGGGCGTGGGCGTCGAGGTGCGGGTCGGCTCCGGGCTGGCCGAATTCTCGATGCCGAGCCTCGCCCGCGGTGAGGACTTTTCGGACGTCTTCATCGTGCCGACCCGCAGACGCGGCGTGATGCCGATCGGTCCGGTGCGGACGGCGCGCGCCGACCCGATCGGGCTACTGCGCCGGGAGATCGTCTGGGCCGAACAGGTCTCGCTGTTCGTGCACCCGCGCACGGTCTCGATCCCGAGCATGAGCACGGGCTTCATCCGCGACCTTGAGGGCAATCCCACCCGTGACCTGACCAACAGCGACGTCTCGTTCCACGCGCTGCGCGAATACGTGCCCGGGGATGAGCGGCGCACCATCCACTGGAAGAGCACCGCGAAGACCGGCCGCTACATGGTGCGCCAGTTCGAGGAATCCCGCCGCAGCCACCTCATGGTCGCTCTCAGCCTGGCGCAGTCCGATTATGCCGGCGAGGACGAATTCGAGATGGCCGTCAGCGTCGCCGGCAGCCTGGGGGTGCGGGCCATCCGCGACGCGCGCACGGTCTCCGTTGTCGCCAGTGCGGTGCCGCCGGACTCCAGCCGACGACGGATGCCGGGACTCCGTCCGCTGAGCACCCTCACCCGCACCCGGCTGCTCGACGATCTCAGCGGCGTGGAACGCTCCTTGGCCGCCCTGCCGGTCAGCGAGCTGGCCAGGGCCGCAGCGGACACCGTGGCCGGCATCTCGGTGGCCTTCCTGGTGTGCGGGTCGGCCACCACCCTCACGCAGGTGCGCACGGCCGCCAGCCGTTTTCCGGCCGGCGTCGACGTGGTCGCCGTGATCTGCGCCCCGGAGACCGTCCCCAGCCTCCGCCGCGTGGCCGAGTTGAGCGTGCTCACCATCGGCTACCTCGACGACCTGCAGCACAGTCTCGCCCGAACGAAGGCGGCATGAGCGCGCGGTGGGTGAGGAGGGGCGGCGCGCGCCGAGGCGGGATGGCGGTCCGCGGCATCCGTCTGGACTGGCGCTTCATCGTCGGCAACACCGTCGGGCTGCTCCTGGCGACCCTGATCGCGAGCGCCTCGCTCTGGCCGGTCTATCAGAGCCGCGAGTTCATCGTGCTGGTCGGCGTCACCTTCGGGCTGGGTACCGTCGTCGCCATACTGGGGGCGCTGTTCCGCTGGGGCACCTGGCTGGTGGCGCTTTCCACCGTGGGGGTCTACCTACTCGCCGGGGTGCCACTGGCCGTTCCTGGTCGGGCGGTGCGCGGCATCCTGCCCACCCCGGACGGCCTGCTCGACCTGCTCGCCGCGACCGCGCTGAGCTGGAAACAGCTCGTCACCATCGTGCTTCCGGTCGGTTCCTATCAGGCGCTGCTCGTGCCCGCCTTCATTCTGGTGCTGCTCAGCACCGTGATCGGGCTGTCGGTCGCCCTCCGCGCCCCGGTCGGCGAGCTCGGCACACTGGCCCCCGCCATCCTGTTCGTCAGCGGCATCGTGCTGGGCCCGACGGTCGCGACCATGCCGATCGGAACCGGTCTCGGCCTCTTTGTCGTGCTCTTGTTCTGGCTGCTCTGGTTTCGCTGGATGCGCCGCCGTTCCGGCGTGCGGCTCGCCCTGCAGCAATCCCGCCGCAGCACGGCGTCGTCGTCCGACCGGCGGCTCGCGGCGGCCCGCGGGCTGGTCAGCGCAGCCGTGATCGTGGCGGTGGCGATCGCCGCGGGAACCGGGGCCGCGGTCGTGCTGCCGGCCGACGTGCCGCGCGACGTGCTGCGCGCTCGGGTGCAGCAGCCGTTCGACCCTCGGGCCTACCCGAGCCCGCTGAGCGAATTCCGCGGTTACCTGCAGGCCGGGCGGGCGGATGCGGTGCTCCTGGAGGTGACCGGCCTCCCGAGCGGCGGCCGCCTCCGCTTGGCCACCCTGGACAGCTACGACGGGATCGTCTACTCGGTCGGCAGCGACCAGGTCAGCAGCGCGTCCGGCTCCTTCACCCGGCTGCCGGACCGTCTCGACCAGTCCCTGGTCGACGGCGACCCGGCCACCCTCACGGTGACCGTCGAGGGCTACACCGGCGTCTGGGTGCCCGGCGCCGGACAGCTCGAACGCATCACGTTCAACGGCCCCACCCGGATCCTGCGCTCCGACTCCTTCTATTACAACGACAACAGCGGCACGGCCGCGGTGCTCACCGGGCTGGTCCGGGGCGATGGTTACCAGAGCGTGGGCGTCATCCCGCGGTCACCGGACAGCCTGGCCGACCTGCGACCCGGCAGCGCCGTGCTGCCTGTGCCCGCTGTTCTGCCGGACGAGGTCGAACAGACGCTCGCCCGCTACGTGCAAGCCGGCGACCCGCCCGGTGTGCAGCTGCAGGCCATGCTCGACGGCCTGAAAACGGATGGTTACATCAGCCACGGCATCCTTCCGGACGAACCGGCGAGCCGGTCCGGGCACGGCGCCGACCGCATCAGCGAGCTGTTCACCGACCAGCCCATGCTCGGCGACGCCGAGCAGTACGCCGTGGCCGCGGCCCTGATGGCGCGCCGGCTCGGCTTCCCGGCCCGGGTCGTCATCGGCTTCGTGCCGCAGGCGGCCGCCGGCGCCGAGGCCGCCTCCGGGGCCGAGGCGGTCCCCGTCGTCGGTTCCGACATCTCGGCGTGGATTGAGGTTTCCTCTACCGAGGGCTGGGCCACGATCGATCCGAACCCGGCCGTGCGGGACATCCCGGCTCGGGCCCCCGATGACCCGTCGGTTGTTTCCCGGCCGCAGTCGGTTGTGCCCCCGGCCCTCCCCGACCCGGTGGAACTGCGCGAGCCAGCCCCGCCGGAAAGCACCAGCGACGACCCGCCGGAACCGCTCAACCCGCTGCTGGTCTTCCTGCTCGCCGCGGCGACCATCGCCGCCTGGACGCTCCTCGGTCTCGGCGTACTGATCTCGCCCCTCCTGCTGATCGCCCTGGCCAAAGCGCGCAGGCGGCAACTGCGCCGCACCCGGTCCACACCGCTCGACCGGATTCGGGGCGGCTGGCGAGAATTCGCCGACGCCGCCGTGGACCATGGCATCGATGTTCCGGTGGGGGCCACCCGCACGGAAGTGGCCGCGCTGGTGCCGGGAGCGGAACCTCTGACACTGGCCGTCGCCGTTGACCGTGCCGTGTTCTCCCCGGAACGGCCGGGCAATGCCGCCGCCGAGGACGTGTGGACCGCGGTCACCGACCTGCGTCGCTCGCTCAACGCGGGGAGCAGGCGCACCGACCGGCTTCGGGCCCTCGTGTCGTTGCGTTCGCTGGGTCGGTACGCTGGAGGGGCATCCGTTCGCCGATCTGCCCCGAGCGGGAGCGGCCCTGCACCGGGAGGAGCCCGCCCATGAACTGTCTGATCTGCGGTGCGCAGCTTCCCGTCGGCGCCATGTTCTGCGGCGAATGCGGCAGCTCGAGCACGGCCACCCCGCTAACCCGGAAGCGACCGGACCCGCGGCCCAGCGACACAACGGTCATCCTGCCGCTCCGTCGGCGCTCCGTGATCTCGGTGCCGGTTGTGTCGGTGCCGGTCGTGGTGCCGGTTGTGTCGGTGCCGGTCGTGGTGCCGGTTGTGTCGGTGCCGGTCGTGGTGCCGGTTGTGTCGGCTCCGGTCGATGCTCCCGGCCCAGTGCCGCTCCAGGCTCCGGAACCCGCCCCGGCCCCCGCCCCTACCGCGTCCCTGTTCGTGCTCCAGTTCAGCACGGGGGAGACGATCTCGGCCCTCGGCACCGGCCTGATCGGTCGCCGGCCGCTGCCCCAGCCGACCGAACGCGTCGACATCCTGGTGCAGATCAACGACCTCGGCCGTTCGGTGTCGAAGAGCCACCTCGAGTTCGGCCAGTACGATGGCGAGTTCTGGGTCAGTGACCGGTACTCGGGCAATGGCACCATCATCCGTCGCCCGGATGCGGTGGCGGTGCGCTGCGAACCCGGCCGGCGCTATCTGGTGCCGCGTGGTTCCCGGGTCGAGATCGCGGACCAGTTCTTCATCCTCAATTAGTCCCTCACCAACTGACCCCTCCCCGGCCAGATGAGTGTGCCCAATGACCGTGGGCGCTGAAGGTCCGCGGATTGGAGTGTTCCGAGGCGATTATGCTCGGTGCCGGTGCCGGTGCCGCGCCGCTGCCGCCGCCGCCGAGCCGACGCCGAGCCGACGCCGAGCCGACGCCGAGCCGACGCCGAGCCGCCGCCGAGCCGCCGCCGATGTGGACGCCGAGCCGACGCCGATGCGGACGCGATCGACCCGAACGAATTCGACGGAGATTTTGGCTCCCCTGCTGTATCCGTGGGTGTTTCGGAGCGCCTTAACGGCCGCACGCCGCTTCCTGTCTAGGTTTCTGACTGTCAAAGGAAA
>NZ_SOGE01000046.1:0-95195 GCF_004402575.1 Cryobacterium sp. TMT2-4
CCCCCCCCCCCCCCCCGAACACCGCAATCCCCGATCCAACCTGGAACGTGCCCGCAACCAGAGCAAAAAACGGTCGAGCCATCGACAACACAGAAATCAGTGTTTTGCTCTCACCACATGAACTCGCCACCCATGGGATACCAGACGCTGACGACGGCTCCGGAGCGACGCGGGCACACAGCTCAATGCGCCAAATAGCGATCACAGAACGCCGCTACAGAGTGCCAAAAAGTCGCAGCCATCACCCAACCGAAATCCACGGCATTTGTGGGACTTAGAATAAATGACTGGATAAGTGACTTTTTTCGTTCCATCGGAGCCGAAGACTCGTCTGTCACGTAATCGGACGTATAGATGACACGTGTCGAGCATGGGTTGAGCGCCCGTTAGCGGAGCCTCCATCGGGACGGTCCGGGTCTGATTCTGTTAGAGCGATGCGTGCCAGGTTCGCCGAGTGGCGAGCCGGGCGGTCAGGAAGAGCGCAACGCCAATGACTCCGAGGATCGCGGCGAACGTGATTCCCCAGTCCCACATGCTCGACTGGGTATGCACAAGGAGGAGTTCGTGGTCGCTCGTGAAATAGGAGCATCGGACCCCAACGGGAAAGAACGAAAATGCACCGTCCGCGGTCCAGCCAGCTGAGGGCAGAGCCAGATTGCCTAGCTCGGGGTTCTGATAGCAGGATTCGCCGACACCCGCATGTGAGATGAACGCGAACTGAAGCCCAGCCAGGGCCATGAGGGCCATCGACGGAATGCCGAGGATCCAAGACCGCGCAGTCACGGCGAGGAGCACGGGAAAGGCCGGTCTTTGCAGTTGCATTTCGTGTACCCCCTCCTTTTCAAAGTACGAGCTGCCAGACACCGGGTAAGCGTTTGAAGACTGGAAGGAAAGAAATCGCCGGCCTACAGAGTCAAGGCCCGTAGCCGAACCTGCAACGCGACTGGTCAACTGTCGGTCACCGAATGACTAAAGGGTCGATGCTGTTGCATGACGTTTTCTCTAGCGGGGATTCTGACGTCTTCGTTTGCTATTCACCGACCGTGCCGTCGATTGCTTCGCGCAGAAAGTCGGCGTGGCCGGCGTGGCGGGCGGTCTCCTCGACAAGGTGCAGCAGCACCCATCGGAGCGAGAAGTTGCGTCCATCGCCCAGCGTCTTGACCGACAGCTGATCCAAGCCTGTCGATTTGGACACGACTGCCCGGCTCCGATCACAGGCGTCGCGGTAGCGACTCCGCAACAGCACCGGATCGAGAAGAGCGGCAGTGCGGAACTCCCAGTTTGGGTCGTCGTCCCAGTCGACGCTGGCCCATGGCTCTCGATCAGGGAGGCCAGCGAAGCGGACCTCCATCCAGTCTTCTTCCACCAGTGCCAAATGGTTGAGCAGGCCCGCGAGGGTGAGTTCGGAGGGGGAGTGCTTCCGTGCCAACTGCTCACGGGTCAGGCCGTCGGTCTTTGAGAGCAACGTCTCACGCTGATAATCGAGGTACTGCGCGAGCATGACGAGTTCCGCGCAGTTGGGTTCAGGCTCGATTCGCATTCGCTCATCTTGCCAGGGGGTGGAGACGTATCGCCAGGCGAACGGTTATCGGGGCAACTCATCAGTCAGGTCGAAGTTCATTTGAACACGCCGGCCGTACCCAAGTCCTCGCTGTTGCTCCGCTACTAACAGATCTCGAAGAAAATCAGAATCGGGATCACGCTCGATAAAACCACAGCTCAAGTAGAAGGGGGCGTTCCATGGAACGTCCGCGAACGTTCGCAGGGTGACCCGTTTGCATCCGCGCAGTCTTGATTCGCTCTTGACTGCTTCGACGAGTGCGCGCCCATGCCCGTGGTGCGCCGCTGACGGCCTGACCGATAGCTGCTCGAGATGACCGCTGCCAGAGACTTCGAGGACGTGGGCAAACCCGATCGCATCCGATCCTGGACTGTCGCTGGCTACGAGGATGAAGCCACTCTGCTGTGATGGCTTCGTATAAGAAGGAGCAGGCCGCCAGCCGGCTATCGAGAACACGGTCGCGAACAGCGCGTCAGCTTCATTCTCGATCGCTTCAAGAAGTTCCAGATCGTCGGCCGTCGCTTGTCGAATAAATGTCTTCAACATGACTCCGAGAGTAGCTTGACGCAGGGTGCCGTAAGCGGGTCCCTGAATGACACGTAGGTGGTGAGTTCGGATGTTTGGTGGCGAGACTGTCGATCTGACGCGTGGGCAGTTGGGCCTTCGTCGTCTACGAGGTGCTGCGGTTGCCGGTCGCCGGGGAGGATCAGACCGTTCCACTGACCCGGGCAATTACTCGGCGCACGACCTTGCCTGAGGACGCGCTGACCACTTCCTCGTCCATCAGCACTTCCACCCCAGCGAGGGCCGTCATGACGGCCGAACCATCAAACGCTGCGTATAGTCTGCCGGCGTCGTCTCGCCGATTGGATCCCTGGGTGACACGCCAACTCAGAAAGAGCGTTCCCGTGGGAATAAGGAGGCTGAGCATTCGGGCGACGGAGGGCCCGACTTCAGCATCGGGCAGATGCATGATGACCGTCTCGCACAGCACGTTTGTGAACGATGCGTTCATGACTCCGTCGAGTCCCGGCAACAGTCGGCATTCGAAATTCACCTCGGGGTGGCGCCTGCGCGCCTGGGCCAAGAGTCCCTGCGACGCATCGAATCCCGTGGTCGGGAAGCCGTGCATCGAGAGCCATGCGCTGTCCCGACCGCTGCCGCACCCCACGTCTGCGGTCGGGCCTGGCGTGAAGTGCTCCGATAGCAGCGCATATAAATCTGTCGGGGCGTCCTGCTCCTGCTCCCACTCATCGGCGTAAGTGGCGGCATCGGCGTCGTACGCCGCAATCGTCTGAGAATCCATGCCGCCAGTCTGCGCCATGTCTGGATCGATCAATGTCAGGAGTGGACCTACCGTGGTTGCGGCCGGGACGCCTGCAACGAAGACAACTTCGCGGCAAGCTAAAGGTTCCGAGGCGATATGAATACAGCGACCTCAGCAGCGGCCCTTGCCTCGTCACGCTAAACGATCGGCTACCGGTCAACGCGAGCTGTTCCGGTGAGGGTTCCTCTTACGGGAATTGAGGTTTGTCGGTGGCTGGAGCGAGGTGTGAGCGCGAGTACGACCACTTGTGCAGACGACTTCGAAAAATGACACCGATCAGTTTCGTCATTTTTGCTCCCGGGGCGTCTCATAACTAATGGCGAATACCACGGTTCAGGCATGCGGTTATGCGACGTAGTTATGAGAATCGGCGCGCCGCACGATTCCGGTGATTCTGAGGAAGCTCAGATCACGGCGGTGAGACGTCTTATATCGCTAGGGTTGTGAGACGCCTGTCGCGGCTCGAAAGTGGCAGGGCGTTCAATCTGCGCCCTGGTGCTACCTCAGAATCCGTAAAGGTTGTGGCGAGGACGGCGTGCGCGCGATGCGCATGGTTCGCCGCTGGTCGCCGGGTAGCCTGCGACTGCCCGATAGTCGATCCTCGGGTTCGTGCGGTGGTCATTTCCAGTGTCTTTAGGATGACAACACGGATGACTGGACTTCGAAGGCCGCCGCCGTCATCTGCGATCCGACCAAGGTTGATCTCCCCGCCCTGCGAGAAGCGACCGACGCAGAGGCACGCGCTGCGGGCTGGGGCGAGACGCTCTGGTACGAGACATCCATTGAAGATGTCGGCTAGGACGTAACGAGGCAAGCGCTGGAGAAGAACGTCGACCTAGTCATCGCCGCGGGAGGGGACGGAACGATACGAGCTGTCGCCGAGGCGATGCTCGGAAACGTGACCCCGATCGCGCTCCTGCCATCCGGCACTGGAAACCTGCTGGCACGGAACCTGAAACTGACTCTGGGCAACCTGCCCGACTCTGTCCGATCCGCTTTCACCGGCACTGACCGCATGATCGATATCGAACGCGAAGACTCCTCGCGGGATCGGCACGCGTTCGTCGTCATGGTCGGGATGGGCATTGACGCGAAAATGATCAAGAACACTGACGACGACCTCAAAGACAAGGCCGGATGGGTCGCCTACGTGAGCGCGATCGCCACATCCCTCCGCGACCCGCACGAACTCCACTCTCGGTTTCGCCTCAACGACGGCCGATCGAAACGTGCGACCGTGCACACGTTGATCATCGGTAACTGCGGCTCCCTGCCCGGCAAAATGCTGGTAACAGTAGACATGGAAAGCAGATTTAGAAGTAGTGATTATTGAACCGTTCGCAGGCGGTTTTCGGTGCCCGGTCCGCAAGATTGATGGACCGAATGGAGACAACTCGCAATGAGTCCTCTCCCAGACCATGATCCCTCTGTGCCGGAGCCTTTACGCTCTAGCAACACGCCCATCAGGGCCGGTTGCACCACGCTAATGGACGCTACCTCTAGTCGTAAGCTGACCGGCCACTGCTGATACCGGCGGCGGCACAAAGAAAGCTAGCCACCGTTGGTGCCAGCCTGCCTGGTCAACCACGTGGGGCTTATTGCATGGTTACTCTCAGCTGTCTCCAGAGGCAACCACAACAGACACCCGGCGCTGGCCAACCTGAATCGTCAACATATTTTTCCCGGGTACTTTCCTCATGGTTGCCTGACCCCTCGGGGCGCTAGGCGGCTGCTCAGTCCTGAGTCACCTGATTCACCGTCTTGCTCTCGTGAGAAGCTAAAGCCTTCCGGGTCGGCATACTGTTGGTTTCGATGTCCTCCAACGTGCGGCCACGAGTTTCGGGGACACGAGTCCGGATGAAGATGACACCAAGAATGCAGATGACACCGAAGATCGCGAAAACCGCGTCCTGGCTCATTAACGCGGTCATGATCGGGAATAATAGACCGACCGCGAAAGATCCGATCCAATTAAAGGACGATGCGATACCAGAGGCCCGGCCGCGAATCGCCAGCGGGAAGATCTCTCCAACGAGCACCCAAGTGAGTGGGGCCCACGTGAACGAATAGGCTGCCACGTAGATGCTCAAGAACACCACGATCATCATCGGGTTCGCGTCCTCGATCAGGGTATTGAGTATCGCGGGCAGAAGGAAGGACAGACCCATGATCGTGCCACCCACGGTCAGCAACAGGCGTCGGTTGAACTTATCCGCGATCACCAGGAACAGCAATGACCCGAGCACCAGGATCACGCCCTGGATGATCGGCCACATCAGTGCCGAACTTGCAGCATTGCCGCTGGCATTTTCCACGATCAAAGGAATGTAATAGAAGATCGCGTTGGCACCTTGGAACTGCTGGAACGCGGCGACACCGACGCCCGCGATGACGAGATACCGGTACTTGCCGTCGAATAACGTTGCAAGAGAGGTGTTGCCGGCCGCCTGCTTCTCGGTTTGTGCCGTTTCCTTGATCGACATGAGTTCGGCATCGATCTCGTCTGGGCGGCGAATGTAGTGAAGAACCTTGACGGCCTCGTTTTCCTTGCCGTCCTTGACCAGGAACCGGGGCGATTCGGGCAACCGCAACACGCCCACATACAGAATCACAGCCGGCACCGCGGCCATAGTGAGCATCACTCGCCACGCCCACGCTTCCGGCAGATCCTTCAGCAAGAAATCCACGATGTATGAGATCAGCATGCCGGAGACGATCATTGTCTGATTCAAGCCGGACAAGCGTCCACGCAGCCGCGCGGGTGCAAGCTCGGACATGTAAGCGGGAACCGATGCGGAGGCCGCGCCGACGGCCAGGCCCAAGAAAATTCGGGCGACGACCAGATAGATGACACCATCCTGCGGTGCTAGGCCGCAGAGAATTGATCCGAATGCAAAGACGACGGCCGCGGCGAGAATCATCTTGCGCCGTCCGAATCGGTCGGAAAGCTGTCCTGCCAGAGCGCCACCAAAGATGGCGCCAAACATTACGCCGGAGGTCACCCAACCGATGATGGCGGCATCGTCGTGGAGGCGCCAGTCGCTTTGCAGGAACGGCAGAGCTCCAGTCATGACTCCGATATCGTAACCAAAGAGGATACCACCGAATGATCCGAAGAAGTATATGAACTTGCTGGAGATCTTTTTTTCTTTCTCCATTTTTCACTCCTAGTGAGGAACTAGATCCCAGCCCCCTGTTGATCACTAGGAAGGATGGCTGGCCGGGACTGTCGTCTCGGGCCGATGCCGTCGTGCCATGAGCGCGTCCTCGGCGATGACATGAAGTGCGGCACATTGTGATGTGCTGAGCTATTCATCATCGCAGCTGTCCACGCTGACACATTGCCCTTCCCGCTATGGGACTTGGATGCCACACCTGTGGGCTTTCAAGTCCAAAAGTGAGCGCTAACATCAAGATGTTTTTTAGCCTAGCTCACAAAATTTCGAGATGTCAACGGTTACATTAGATCGACGAGCCCCTCGTAGTGGACCGGGCGGGCTATGAACCGAGGGCGAGCCGTCGATCCCCGCACAGACAGGGTAGGGGGCACCGGCACCATGTCCGGCTCTTTGTTGTTAACCTTGGCCATGGCCGCGGCCACGATCTTGTGGCCAAGCGAAGTAAAGTCTTGGCGCACGGTCGTTAGCGGTGGGCTGAAGAACTCGGCTTCTGGGATGTCATCGAACCCGACGATCGAAATTTCCTCGGGCACGTTGACTCCCGCCTTGTTCAGGGCCGAGAGCAACCCCAACGCCATAGGATCGTTGGCCGCAAACACTGCCGTGGGTCGCTGATCGCTACTTCGTGACGCGATGACAAGGCCTAGGCGATGACCACACGCAGGGCTCCAGTCCCCCTCCACCACTTCTGCTTCGACGCCAGAAGACCCACATTCGGCCAACGCACCTTTGAGGCGCTGCTCGGCATCAATCCAATTATTTGGGCCCGAGAGAATCAACACTTTCTTATGGCCAAGCTCAACCAGGTGACGTATGGCAGCCCGCGCACCTTCTTCCTGATCGACGCTCAGTGTGGACAGCGGTGGCAGGTCAGTAGGGCCCGGACCGACCACGATCATGGGAACGTCCACCTTGAGGATGGTCAAGTAACGTACAACGCCTTCTTGGGCAGCAATGATGATGATCGCCTCGACGGCCCTATCCAAGCAGACCCCTATGGCGTCGTCGAATTGCTGCTTACTCTCCTGGCGGATAGTGGCAAGAAGCGTTGTGTATTTCCGGCTTCGCGCGGCCTCTTCGATGCTTGCCAACGTGCTAGTCGGGCCGTATAGGAATGACCCGATGGCTATGACGCCGATCAGTCCAGACCTGCATGTGACAAGGGTCCGGGCGGCATTGTTGTGACGGTAACCGAGTTCCTCGATGGCCTTTTCGATCCGTTCACGAACCTGCGGACGCACACCGGGGAACCCATTGACCACGCGGGAAACGGTTTGGTGAGAAACTCCCGCTCTCTCAGCTACTTTGGCCATGCTTGGACGCCGAATTTGACTCATGGTCATCCTTCTCCTCAGCGTCTGCGACCGTGGCGGTGATAGTCCACGTCGCGGCATGTTCGTCACCTGGCTCTATGACAATAAAGTCGTTCCCAGAATTGAAGGCATCAGGAGGGCACAGCATCTCCTCGACAGTCGCGGCCACTCGATTAGGGTTCGGTTGCGCTAGATCGGAGGTGAACACCTGGACCCACGGCAGTTCTTCAGGATCCCTCATCAGTGCCACACCCTTGCCGGCAGAACTGAAAACAACGCAATCGTTTGCGTCTGCCATCGAATCCGCATTTCCGTGTTTCTGCACTGACATGTACCGTCTCAGACTACCCCAGCGTCGCGCGTAGACCCTGAAATCGCTTCCAGAACCTGGTTGATCAACAACGTTTCATTTCTTTGAGCGGGCGCACGTGGTGTTGAGCCTGGGCGGTAGCCCGAGATCCCACTGATCACACGCCCGACCTGAACTTCCTGCGTATCATCGGTACCGCGCAAGAACGAAAAGGGCGACGGTCGCGGCTACCAAACGAAGGCTCGCGACATGGGTGCGAACCGAGAATCCACCAAGAATTGACAAGTGGAGCGAGTGACGGAAATCGAACCCGCGCTATCAGCTTGGAAGCTGAAGTTGCAACTGGGCCTGAGCAGACGAGGGTCGTGCGAGTAGAAACACGCCGAGCCCCATGCCGACGGCAGCGATGGTGATGAGTACCCACCAAACGAGCAACCCTTTTCTCCTCCTCATGATTGCAGTTGGCAGTGACCCCGGGTGCGCGAGAGTGTGTTTATGCAGCCGAACTGGGGCCAGGTGCACCGAGAGGTGGCCAGGGTCATCCAGAGTCTTAGAACCAAAATTCGTGAAGACCGACCAGAAATGTCTGGGTGGGCCTCGGTGAATCGGAGGATTTCGCAGTGTCAGTGTCAGTGACGTCGCCTATTGATGACTCGGTCCGATTCGATGGTGTGATCACAGGGGTGCGTGATCCGCGCCGGCTCAAGGTTGTCGCCGACGCAGACCTGCGAGGTTCCCTGGATGACCCTGATCTGGATGCGGTGGTTGCCACCCTGCGCCTGGCTTGTGCGTCGCCGATCGTCGTCGTAAACATCGTCAGTGCCGACCGGCAAACCTCAAGTCCTGCCCGTAAGCCTGACCTTTATGGGTACGGAGCCAAGGTCCGCAGTGGCGTGAAGGAGCTGTGTATGTGGGTGCGGGATTTGTTCAGCCGAGCATTGAAATCGAAACGAAAGGGTGGGGGAGCTTCTGCTGAAGGAACCGTCACGTTTGCCCCGTCCGGAAGAATTCGCAGTCAGGCGCTTCTAAAGGAACGCCCGCCCCGTGAATAGCGGCCTGAACCTCACGCCCTCCGCCTCCACATCTGAATCACGTTGTCCGCGGCCTCTGCCTCTGCCTCGACCACAACCCGCTCCCGTTCACGCTCTGCGGTCTGGCGGGCCCGGAACTTCCCTGCCACGTCGAGCAGGTCCCACAATTGCTCGCCAGTCACTGAGACTCCGCGGGCGCCGGTGCGACGGGTTCGGCCGCGGATGAGGGCGTAGTGGGTGCGGAACACGGGTGCCCCGATCTGCGCTTGGGCGTCGTGGAAGAACACCACGTTGGACACCGGCCCGCTGCCATCGTCGAGGGAGAGGAAGACGACGCGTTTGCCGCTTCTCATCGGGGGTGTGTGGGTGGCGCGGCGGACCCCGGCGACCAGGACTTCGGTGCCGCCCGGGAGGTTGACGAGTTCCGACGCGGGGGTGACTCCGAGTTCTTTGAAGAGGGGGTAGAAGCGGGTCATTTGGTGGTGGCTGACGGCGAGGCCGAGGTCTCGGAGTTCCACGTCTGTCTGGGTGCGGCCGCGGAGGTCGAGGGCGGTGACCGCCCGGTAGAAGTCGGGCAGCGGCAGCTCAATGTCGAACGCGAGCTGGTCGGGGCCAACGGGAAGGGCTTTGCCGCCGAGGCCTTGAATGTGGGCGAGGAGGTCGCCGCGGCGGGCCCGGTCGTAACCGATGAACGAGTCCAGGGCACCGACCCGGGCCAGGGCTTCGAATGTGCGCCGGCGCGGCCGAACCCGGTCCCGGAAGTCCTGCAATGAGGAGAACGGTTGATGCTCGGCGATCCGCTGCCGCTCCACCGCGCTGGAGCCGGCGAGTTCGGGCAAGGCCAGGCGGATGGCGAGCTGCCCGTCACCCAGCTGCTCCACCCGGTAGTCCAACGCGGACTTCTGCACGTCGAGGCCGAGGACGGGGACGCCGAGGTTGCGGGCTTCGGCAACGATGAGGTCCTTGGGCCACATGCCGGGGTCGTGGGTGAGGAGCCCGGCGAAGAACGTCGCGGGGTGGTGCGTCTTCAGCCACGCGCTCTCATAGGTGGTCCGGGCGAACGCCGCCCCGTGTGCCTTGGCGAATCCGAAACTGCCGAACCCGGACAGTACCTTCCACGCCCGGTCGATGACGGGTGCTGGGAAGCCGCGGGTGGCGGCCTGCTTCCGCACGTACGCTTCGATCTCGGCGAGGTCGCCGGATTTGCCGAGGTGCCGGCGGAACACATCGGCTTTCCCCATCCCGCAGCCGGTCAACTCGTCGAAGAGGCGCATTACCTGTTCGTGGAAGACGACGACACCGTTGGTTTCGGCGAGGAAGGGTTTGAAGCGTGGGTGCATGTGGTCGGGTGCGGTTTCACCGTGCCGGGCCTTCAGATATTGCAGGGGCATGTTCGCTTGCATCGGGCCGGGGCGGAACAGGCTGATCTCCACGGTCAGGTCGTTGAACACTGCTGGTTGGAGCTTCCCGATCAGCTCCATCTGGCCGGGCGATTCCAATTGGAAGACGCCGAGGGTGCGGGTGGTGCGGAGCAGTTCGTAGGTGGGTTCGTCGTCGAGGGGAACCCGGTCCAGGTCGATGGTCTCGCCGGTGAGTCGCCGGTGCTCCTCGATCGCGTACGCCATCGCACTCTGCATCCGGACGCCGAGGATGTCGAGCTTGATCAGGCCCATCGGGTCCATGTCGTGCTTGTCGTACTGCGACATCGGCAGACCCATCCCCGAGCGTTGCACCGGGGTCCGGTCGAGGAGGGACGTGTCGGAGAGGATGACGCCGCACGGGTGGACGCTGATGTGGCGGGGGAGCCGGTCGAGCTTCGCCGTCAGGTCCACCAACTGGTCCAGCTGCTGCGACTCGCGTACCTGCGCGGCGAGTTCCGCAAGCTCGGGTTTCTCCTCGAGGGCCCGGCGGAAGTCGCGGGCGTTGAACCGCCACATCTGCTTGGCGATCGCCGCGACCTGGTCCTCCGGCATGCCGAGGGCGAGCCCGGCGTCCCGGACGGCGCCCCGCCCCCGGTACGCGTTGGTCATCGACATCAACGACACCCGGTCGGCACCGAAGACCTGGAACACTTCCCGGTAGATGTCGTGGCGGCGCGCGGATTCGACGTCAATATCAATGTCGGGGAGGGTCTGGCGCTCGGGGGAGAGGAACCGCTCCCAGATCAGGCCGTTCTCGATCGGTTCGACCGAGGAGGTGCGGAGAGCGTAGTTGAGGACGGAGCCGACACCGGACCCCCGGGCTTGCACCCGGACTCCCATGCCCCGGATCAGGTCCGCGACCCGGGCGACGGTCAAGAAATAAGCGGCGAACCCGAGGTGCTCGACCGTCTCCATCTCATGGGCGAGCTCCTCGTGTGCGGCACGGACGAGGGTGGTGCCGGCGTACCGGTCGTCGATACCGTGCCGGGCCCGTCGCCACAACTCAGCGACCGGGTCGCCGACCACGCCGATGCTCGAGGCTTCCGGCATCCTCGGGGTGCCGAGCCCGATGTCCGCGGCCGGGTCGAGCGCGCACCGGTCCGCCAACTCCTGCGTGGTCTGCAGTAGTTGGTCGAGGGCGTCGGGGTTCCGGGCGCCGGCGTCGACGACCATGCGGGCGACCTGGCGCATGTGCTGTGCGTCTTTCAGCCAGGCTTGCCCGTTCGCCGGCGGTTCCTCGAGTTGGGCGAGTGGGGTGAGGAGCCGGGTCGCGTCGGCGAGGTCCGCGGTCGTCGCGTCAGTTGGATCGCCGTAGCGGACGGCGTTGGAGAGGATGGCGGGGGTCCCGGTGTCCTCGGCGAGGCCCAACATCCGGGTGGCCGCGGCCACCGAACCGCGCTGACCGGTCGGTGCTAGGTGGCAGACGACTTCGAGGGTGACGGAGCCGATCGGCATGACCCGGAGCCACGCGCGCAACCCCGCGACCGACTCGGCGCTATCCCGGCGTTCCACGGCGAGCCCCACATCAGAAAGTGGCCCGAGGAGGATGGTTAGGGTGCAGCCCTCCGCCCAGGTCGCAAGCCGGCGCCGGTCAATGCTCGGCACCCGGCGTGCCTCGTGCGCGGAGCTCACGGCCCGGCAGAGCGCGGCGTACCCGCGGCCGTCCCCGCCGTGGGCGAGCAGGGTCACCCGGCCAAGCGGCCGGTGCTCATCATCGTGGACGGCCAGGTCCGCGCCGAGGCCTGGCCGGATCCCGGCGGCCGCGCACGCCCGCACATGTTTGACCGCCCCGTACAGCCCGTCCCGGTCGGTCAGGGCGAGGAAGTCAGCACCGGCACCTGCCGCCTGGTCAACGAGGACCTCGGGCATGGTCACGCCATAGTGCGGGGAGTACGCGGAGGCAACGTGGAGGTGCGGGAAGCTCTGTCCCAATGCGTACCTCCAACCCCTGCTATCGAACGTTTATTCGATATGGGGAGTGTAGGTCTGGGCTCTGACACTGACAAGGCCTTCCCACCGGCCCGCGGCGTCGGGTCGTTGGTTGAAATCCTCTGATGCGAGTCGCGCAGAGCCTTCAGATCGGCGGGAGCCACCGCGCTGCTGCGGATGGGTGAGCGCCGCCGACGATCAGTGCACTGATTTCGCCAGACGCGTGCGGGACAGGGTTGTGAATAATTCCGGCAGAGTGCTCGTTGCGATCCAGGGGGTGGCTGAGAATTCACGCCCGATGGCAACCATCTTTGGCGGCCAGCATTCAGCAATTTGGTGTAAAGATGGTGGTACGCAAGTAGTTTTACAGGGTAGTCTTGCTCGCACACCACCGGGAATTGGAGGGCCAAATGGCTGTCACCACTCATGTCAGTACCGCTCACACGAGGACGATCAGGCTCGATATTCGGGAAATCACGCGTCGGTTGAATGCGTCCCTCGGTGGAACTCTTGTTGCGTCTTTGTCCGGGAGTAAGGATCCCAAACTTCCCTACCGTTGGGCGAAGACGGATGGCCCCGCACCGAAGAATGAGGCGATGCGACGGCTCCAGTTTGCTTACGAGCAGTGGATAAAATTGGCCGAGGCTGAAGGTGAGCATGTTGCTCGCGCCTGGTTCATTGGTGCGAACCCGTGGCTTGGTTACGACACCCCAATAACCGCGATACGCGAGGACCGGTTCAAGGACGCCGGCAAGGCTGCTCAAGCCGTCATCGACGATTCCTATTCCGGATAATGTCTGTCTGTCCCGTCTCCGGGCTGGAGCTTGTCAACAGCCCGGTACCGGGCAATTACCGCATCGCTCGCACCTCGTTTGGAGCGCTCACTCCGGTGTTAAGGGAGCATGAACTTGACGGTTCTCTCGACACCGGGGGGTGGAGCCGCTTCGACACTCTGGGCCACACGTTGTACTCCACCGATGACCGACTCACGTCTTTCATGGAGCTACTGGCCCCGTATCGCACAGAAATAAACGGGACTCGCCGCGCCTTGCAGAAAGACGCGGATGCGATGGGTATCCCGCTCGAGCAGTACTGGAACATGGTTGTCGCTGACTGGGACGAGGCCGGAACGATGCGCGCCAGATGGCTGCCGAGGGCTTGGCGGGATGGCCGCGCTATCTATCGCCTCAACTACCCGTCTGGGTGGTGGGTGGACATCACGTCAACCAACACGCTCACCGCGCTCTCCGAGCACCTCGATGACGAACTGGCCGGCCTTGGCGTCATTGGGGGTCTCACCGTCGCGCATGTCACGGGAGAAGACCGCGCCATCACCGCCACCATCGCGGGGTGGCTCCGGGACACAGTTACCCTCTTCGACGGCACGCAGCCACTTGGTGTTCGCTTCATTTCTAAACACGGGCACCCCGCCGGCGGCACCGGAACGTGCTGGGCATATTGGATGCGTGCAACCGACGCAGGGCTGGATGAGCCGGTCGAAATCACCGACGAGACTGCCATACAGGAGAGCGACGTTGACCTGAAGAAAGCCCAGGCGTTCTGCAAGATCCAAACCCGCTGACCTTGTGCGGCAAGGCTGTCAGGTTCCATGCCGGCAACGCATCAGCCCTGAGGCTGCGAAAGCCCCGCCGGAATCCCAAACACGTTGCCCCCGGCACCCCGATGGTGTTCAAGGCTCCGCCCGTGCGGCAGCCAACCGAAACATCAGAGTTTTTCGACCAGCTGTAATTGCGCTCGTAACCGGCGTATCCGACGACGGTGCAGCCCTGCACGTACGTCCCGTAGACGCTTGGGCCGGCCATGCTGTTTTAGCTCCCGCCGCACGCAGCCGCGGCCAGAGTCAGCACCGTGCCGCCCTTCTGCGTTGAGCCACTACTTGCCGTAGCGAACATCTCTCGTGGATGAGTGCCGACTCGAGGACGATTCACCGAGCGGTTCCACTGACAGGGAGCAACCAGAGGCACCCCGTCGAGACCCGTACTCGAGTTAGGAAAAGCGACGAGTCCTGGTGCCCGGCTGGGTAGTGCGGCGCACGTGAACTTTGTTGCTTTTCGTCTGGGGGATTGTTCACTGCGTGCTGTCGGCGTCAAGCCGTCGTCACAGTTTCGGCAAAAACTTCTTCCCTCGCTGCGCTCCTCCATAACTTTTGGCCTGCAACCGTTCCTTGGGGCTTGACCCCGACAGCACTCCATGAGGGCGGATATACCGCCGAAAGGCAAAAAAATTTGGAGGAGAGAAAAATGCTTGAACAGACCCGGACCCCCGCACACACGATCACTCCCGCTGACGTTGAGTGGAAGATCTTCCACCTCACCAGCTCAATCCGCAGGCGTGAACGCACCCTGAACTGGGGCGGATACGCCACGCCCCACGCTCCCGAGCACCCCGCAGTTGCCGCCGCGCGCACCGCCGACCACCTCGCCCGGATTGCCGAACTCCGGACCCGGCTTGCCCTATGGGAAGCCATCCAGGCCGACCAGGCCATCACCGCACTGAGCAACTAGGGAGATACGAACAATGACGGATTACATCAGTACCAAAGACACCGCCAAGTTGGTTCGGGTGGCGTTGAAGAACGCGTTTCCCGGCGTGAAATTCAGCGTCCGCATGAGCACCGGCACCGCGTCCGCATGGATGAACGTGTCATGGAGCGACGGACCCACCGACCGCGAGGTAAGCGCGGTAACCAGCCAGTACGAGGGCCGCAAGTTCAACGGCATGACCGACGGCTACGACGACCAAGGGTCCGCGCTCGTCGCGTTCGACGGCGAAGACATGCCCCGGGTCGTGCGGTACTCCTGCGACGGAATCAACACCCACCGCGACTACACGTCCGCCGGATACCAAGTCGCCCAGCACCTCATCAGCACCGACAGCGACCACAGAGACCTCGTCGTGTTCACCCCTGAGGGTGAGCCCCTCAACGATGCCGCCGTGCCCCACGGGATCTACGTCGCCGGGCACTTCCACGATTACATCTACAGCCCCGTGCACATTGCCCAGGTCATCCTGCACCGTGTCAACCTCTGCAACGTAACCGCGCCCACCCGGTAGACCAGGAGAACCAGCAATGAACACAACCACCAGTGACCACGCCGCAGCTGCGCGTTTCGTCGACGTGTTCGCGGCCGCCGACTTCGCGGGCGACGTGGGCCCGCGGATGAGCTGCACCGAAGTCGACGCCCTCGCAGGGATGCTCCGCGCCGTCGGGGCCGACATCGCTGCCGACACCTAGGTATCCGCACACACCGAAGAAGACCAAGAAGGAGACAGCCACCACCAAGCCTGATCATCCAAACGCCCCCTTGACGATGCGATCAAGAGGGGGTGTTCGGACACTCCAGCAACTCACCAACCGGAGCAATCGCCGACGACAGTTACGGCCGAATCTAAACAGAGGACGACCTCGGTTGTAGCGGCGCCGTCCCGGAACCCGGCAACGACGAGACATCGGGCGAACTTTCCGCACACACCAGTTGGGCGGACCGCTCAGCATTCTCCGGCGAGACTCCGGCGGGACCGACAGGGCCTAGACATTCCAGTGAAGAGAACCAAACCAGATAGGTCAACGGCCTCAGCGAGAGCTCAACGGATTCAGAGGGCAGGAGTCTTCTTGACGTCGCGCAGCGCCAGACCGAGGCGGCCGGCTACTTCTGCCTTGGGGGTTCCGAGCTCGAGCATGGACGCGATGACGGCCGCCGCTGATGTGCGGGCGGCCGTGCTCTGCTGCGCTGCGCGTTCCTGGATGGCTGCGATTTCCGCCTGTGCTGTCGCGTCGATCTCGTCGAGCGAGTCAGTGGCGACGAAGTAGTCGGTGGCGAGCTGCTCGAGCTTGTCTTCCTTCGCGCGGAACTCTGCCGCCTTCTCGCGTGCGCGAGAGCGGGCGGCAGTCTGCTTTGCAGACTTACGGACATCGGCCATGGGTGTGCCTCTTTCGTGGGTGGAAGAACCATTATGCGTGAGTCCAGCGCGCATGATCGCCCGCCAAAGCCACCGCAGGAGAGGGGTCCGCTGTTGTAGGGAGGAGCGCGTTCAGTCGCGATTTCTGCACTGCCTGCTCCGTCGCTTTGATTGCCCCTATCCGCAGGCACCCGCCGACCTCAGCCTCAACTTATCTGTCACACCTCTGGCATTAGTAATAGACGAGGTAAAGTGAGCGGGTGATGACTATGCATATCCTCTCTGCGGGAGACGGGTATGTGTACTACACCAACGAGGTCGCGACTGGTGATGCGAAGCGTGAGAGCGGCCGTGAGCTGGGCGATTACTACACCGAGGATGGCAACCCTCCCGGTGTCTGGGTCGGCGGGGGACTGGCCGCACTCGGCGTCTCCGGGGTCGTCACGGAGGAGCAGATGAAGGCCCTCTACGGTGAGGGTTTGCACCCCAATGCCGAACGAATCATTGCTGACGCGCAGGCGCAGGGCAAGACCGTGGGTGAGGCCACGAAGGCTGCCAAGCTCGGCCGCTCGTACTACGGGTACAGCACTGACGGCACGGACCTGTCCGCGAAGATCGCCGCCGGCTACACCGACTTCACCAAGCTGAACGGGCACGAACCGAACGTCGCCGACCGGCGTGCAATCCGCACACGTGAAGGTGACCTGGCATTCCGCGACGCGAAGGGCCGGCCGCCCGTGGACAAGGACGAACTCGGCCGGTTCATCACGGCGGCGACGCGTCCGACGCAGCAGGCTGTCGCTGGATTCGACCTGGTCTTCTCGCCCGCGAAGAGCGTGTCCGTGCTCTGGGGCCTCGGCGACGAGGACACCCGGAAGACGATCGAGGATGCCCAAGCGGTCGCGATCCTGGACACGGTGTCGTACCTCGAGCGGGAAGCGATCGCGACCCGCGCGGGCACGAACGGGGTCGCGCAGATCGACGTCGAGGGTGGGCTCGTGGCGACGCGGTTCCGTCACTACGACTCCCGGAATGGTGACCCGCAGTTGCACGATCACCTGGTCGTGGCGAACAAGGTCAAGGGTGTCGATGGGAAATGGCGCACAATCGATTCCAAGCTCCTCCACCGTCAGGGTGTGGCCGCGTCCGAGTTCTACAACCAACGCGTCATGGACGAAGTCACCACCCGCCTTGGCCTGTCAACGGAGCTGCGGGAAGTGACCCCGGGCAAGCGCCCCGTGGTCGAGATCGCCGGTGTCGACGAGCGCCTGACCGGGGTGTTCTCGACCCGGTCCGCGGACATCAAGAAGGTCGTCAGCCAGCTCGAGAAGGACTACCGGGCCACCCACGGGCGCAGCCCGGACGCGGTCGCCCGGATCAAGCTCGCCCAGCAGGCCACCCTCGAGACCCGCCCCGCGAAAGCCCACGCCCGCTCCCTCTCCGGACTCCGCACCGAATGGGCCACGAAGGCCGCCGAACGCGTCGGCACCGCCACCGTAACCAACCTCCTGAAGGATGCCCGCGCCGCGGCGCCGGCCACGAGTGGCAGGCCGGGGGAGTGGCGGGTGGTGGATGTGGACCGGGGTGCGCGTGAGGTGGTGGCGACGGTGTCGGAGCATCACGCGGTTTGGGGTCCGCACATGATCGAGGCCGAAGCCCGCCGCTGGGTCCAGAAAGAAACCAGCCTCGGCCCCGTCCCCGAAGGCACGGTGGAACTGATCACGCGGCGTGCGCTGGACACGGACTCGATCGCCGTGACCCCGCCCGCCCCGCACGGTTCCTTCGAGCCCCTGACTCGCCGGGACGGGTCGAGCATCTACGAGCACAAGGGCCGCATGCTCTTCACCTCCACCGGCCTCCTCACCGCCGAAGACACGTTGTTGGCCGCCGGCCGCACCCGCACGATCGCCCCCATCACGGTGGCCGAGTTCGACCGCACCGCCGCCCACCACACCGGACCCTTGGATGCAGGGCAGCGGGCCCTGGCACGCGAGTTCACAACCTCCGGCACGCTCCTCGTCGTCGCGACCGGCCCCGCCGGCGCCGGAAAAACGACCGCCCTCGCGTTGGCCGCCCGCGCCATAGAGGAAGCCGGCGGCCGCCTGATCGGGTTGGCACCGTCAGCGACGGCGGCCGCCGTGTTCCGCGACGCCGTCGAAGTCCCGGCGGCCACGATCCACTCCTTCGTCCGCGCCTACGACACCCACGGGGACGCCACCCCCGACAGCCGCCACCCAGAAGAGTTGAAGCTGCGGGCGGGGGACATCATCGTCGTCGACGAGGCCGGCATGGCTGGCACCCTCAACCTCGCCACAGTCACCAGCATTGCCGAGCGTCACGGCGCGCACGTGCGCCTCATCGGTGACGACCGTCAGCTCGCCGCCGTCGAGTCCGGCGGGGCGCTGCGCCTGCTGGAACGCGAAGTCGGCTCCGTCAAGCTCGAGGAGATCCACCGGTTCACATCCCCGGCCGAGGCCGAAGCAACCCGGGAACTGCGGGACCCAGCCACGGTGGGGGACCCGTTCCGCTGGTACGTGGACAACGACCGGGTCACCGCAGGCAGCATCGACCGGATGACCGACCACGTCTTCGCCGCCTGGCAGCACGACGACGAAGCCGGCAAGAACGCCGTCATGCTCGCCCAACAAAACGTCACCGTCACCGACCTCAACACCCGCGCCCAGGCCTACCGGATGGCCTCCGGCCTCGTCTCCGGGAAGAAGTCCTCGCAGCTGCGCGACGGACTCGCCGCGTACCAGGGGGACCGGATCGTCACCCGCCTGAACGACGCCACCCTCCGCACCGGGCGCGGCACCGACCGGGTCAAAAACGGTGACGTGTGGACGGTGGGGAAGGTGCACGCCGACGGGGCGTTGACTGTCACCCATGCCGGGCACGGCGGCCGCATCACCCTCCCCGCCGAGTACGTGCAGAACAACGTCGAGCTCGGCTACGCGTCCACCATTCACCGGGCCCAGGGTATGACCGCGGACACCGCCCACGTCCTCGCCGACTCCTCCACCTCCCGCGAACTCGTCTACGTCGGTTTGACCCGCGGCAAGGAAGCGAACCATCTCTACGTCGAGACCGAAGACGCACAGCCCATGAGTGATGTCCTGGCCACCATTGCCGGCCACAGCGAAGGGATGCTCTCCGCCACCGAAACCATCCGCGCCGAACAAGCCCGCGTCGATGACCTAGTCACCCTCATCGACCAATACGGCGACGTCGCCGAACGCGCCAACACCGTCCGCTTCACCCAACTCGCGGGCCACACCCTCGACGAGACCGACGCGCAGAACCTCACCGGCTCGGAGAGTTGGGGTGCCGTCACCGCCGCCCTCACCCGCGCTGAAACCCAGGGCTTTGACCCGGCCAGTGTGTTGCGGGAATCGTGGAACGAACGAGAACGCGGCACCGCCGACGACGTCGGCGCCGTCCTCTCCCACCGGATGGAACGCCGCCTCAAAACAGCCCCCACCGACCAGATGCCAGTGTCAGCAGCCGGACGGCCGGCGGTGCCGGCGTGGATCGCCGATCGGCGGGTGCTCGACGCCGCCGGCACCGCCACCGCATGGCGGGACCACCTGGCCGAACGGTACGAGTACCTCGCTGTGCGCCTCGAGGAACGCGGCACGGCGATCGCCACCGAACAGCCCGAGTGGGCGCAGCAGCTTGGCGACGTCCCGGCCGAGGGCGCCAGGCGCGGGGAGTGGGTGCGCCTCGCCGCAGAAGTCGACGTGTTCCGCGACCGGTACAAGGTCGAGCCCACCCAGACGCAGGCGATCCCTGAGGTGTACCGTGAGCGCACGGTTGGTGCCGAACTCGCGGCACGCGTAGCTACCCTGCAGAAGAAGCAGGCTCAGCCCACCGCGCCGAGCGCGCCCGAGGCGGACCGGCAGAAGCCAGCCACCGCGCTCGATGCGATGCGCGCCGCGAACCGGGCCACGGCCGCGCGGCAGCGGGAAGCTCAGCGCACCGCCGGCCTCACGGTGAAGGCACGCCAAGCCACCCGCGGCAAGCAGGAGGGACACGCCGACGACCCTCGGACCCGCGATGACGGCCGCGAGCGGTAGAACACACCCCAGCCGTCGCGCCGAATGGGAAAGCGTTGCGAACGACACGTGAGGCGCAATCTATGTCACTCGGGAACTGTCATTCAGGATGAGAAGTCTCGCGGCAGATTTCCAGACGTGTGTTGGCTGTCTTGGCCATCAACGGACGCAATGTGGCACCGAGTATTACATCAGCCACACGCCTCGATTGGATGAGGCAATGGCGGTGGCGCCTGCACCCAACGCTCCCATCACGTCATCCTTATCACAGACCAATCCGCCCGCGATCAGCGGAAGCTCGGTCTCGTCACGCACCCATGAGATCACTCGGGGCATGCAGCCGGGCAAGATCATAATTGCGTCCGGTTCGGAGATCTTCACCTGCTTGGCTACGTTGTTGTAGCTGAACGAATCGACCAGGAACAGTCGATGTATCGCTAGGAGACCGGCGGTCTTTGCCGCTTTCACCATGATGGATTTTGAACTCAGGACTCCGTCAGCTTGTGTGTGCGCTTTCAGAAAATCGATGGTGACTGGCTTGCTAGAAAAGCCATCAAGCAAGTCCACATCAACGAAGACCATTTTTCCCGCGCTCTTCAAGGACGCCACGATACTGTGAATTGTCATCACGGACCCAAAAAGCACGAATACAACGGGACAAGGGGCGCGTAGGACCGACCTCAATCCGTCTTCGTCCTTGATGCTTGCGATCACGGGGTGAAGTGATAGAACTTGGTCTATCAGGGACGATCCGTCGGCCAAGCGATGATCTCTAGCGGGTGATGCTTGCACGATTTCATCCCTTGTTGAAGACCCGCCATAGCAAGATCACCCACGTGGCGAGATCACCCATCGGACGCACCTGATTTGACCACAGTGCCCCATAGTATGCCCGATTAATCGGCTAAATATGATGCCGACCGGTGGAAGGCGGTGGCGCCACTTTTCAGGCCCGTGCGCTGCAAGACTCCAGTTGCACGATCGTCACCGGGCCTGCAGAGGGTTCTTGTTCGAGACAGAATTGTCCGTGCTAGTCTTTCCAAAACTTCATAACTTAACACTCGTTCCAGGCCTAGCCCGGGACTGTTGCTTAAAACCTAGAGAACAGCGACCCCCTCATGCGAGGGGATCGCTGTTCTTTTTTTGTATCCCCGAAGAGGTGGAACTTTGCTCGACACCAGCAAACAGGAACAACCAGAACGAATGGAATCGGTCGCATTGATGAGTCTTACCCGTGAACAAATTGTTAGTGCCTACGTTGACATCCTCGGCAGCGAGCGAGTGATAACCGACGAGCAGACGCTGAAGGACAACAGTTCGGACCGGTACTACAAGGTAGAGAACATCTTCGGCATCTACGCCCTGCCACTCCCCGCAGCGGTGGTGAAGCCTGGTACCCCGCTCGAGGTGGCGCAGGTTCTGAAGTTCGCGAACGAAAATGGAATCAACGTTGTGCCGAAGACCGGTGGCTCCGCAACCGAGGGCGGTCTTGAGACGGTCGTCGAAAATTCGGTCGTTGTGGATGGTTCGGGCATGAACCAGATTCTCACCATCGACACCACCAACATGCTCGCCACCGTCCAATGTGGTGTCTGTCTCGAAGACCTCGAAAACGAGCTTCGCGAGATCGGATACACCACAGGGCATTCGCCACAGTCCAAGCCACTGGCACAGTATGGAGGGTTGGTCGCAACCCGCTCGATCGGGCAATTTTCCACTCTCTACGGCGGAATCGAAGACATGCTCGTTGGTGTCGAAACGGTCTTCCCGAACGGCGAAATCTGCCGCATCAAGAACGTGCCCCGTCGAGCGGCTGGGCCCGACATCCGCCACCTTGTGATTGGCAACGAGGGGGCGCTCAACTTCATCACCGAAGTGACCGTCAAGATTTTCCGTTACTACCCGGAGAACAACAAGTTCTACGGCTACCTGCTGAACGATATGAAGACCGGCCTCGAGATTCTTCGGGAGGTCATCACTCAGGGCTACCGTCCGTCCGTTGCGCGACTCTACGACAAAGAAGATGGGCTGTACCACTTCAAGCACTTCTCGGACGGTCGCTGCGTACTCATCTTCGTTGCCGAAGGACCCAAGCCCCTCGCTGACGCAACGGGAGCCGCCATCGAAGAGATCGTCTCCACCTTCGGTTCCGCGGATCGAGTCGAAGACAAGCTCATTGAAGACTGGTTCGACAACCTCAACTGGGATGTCTCGAAGATCGAAGAAGAACGTGTTGAGATTCGCGAAACTCTGATCAATGGCTTTACCACGGAGATCTCGGGCAACTGGAGTGTCATTCATGACATCTATACCAATGCGCTTGCCCGCATCCGGAGCGAGATCTCGGCGGAGTTCAGCCTGCTCGGTGGCCACTCCAGCCACAGCTATCTCAACGGAACCAATTTGTACTTCGTCTACTACTACAAGATTGACGTTGATCCCACAGAAGAACGCGCCACGTACCACGACCCGATCCAGAACATCATCGTCGAGGAGACCCTGAAACTGGGCGGTTCGATGTGCCACCACCACGGCGTCGGGAAGCACCGCACGCACTTCCTGGCCGAGGAATACGGCTCCTCGCTGTACATGCTTGAAACGCTCAAGGCCGCGTTCGACCCGAACGGGATCATGAACCGCGGAACCATCTTCCCGCTCAAGAAGTAACACTCCTCCTCCTGGCGCACCCGCATACCCATATCGAAAAAGAAATAGAGAAAACGCATGACTGACGTCAAAATTTCGGACTTCCAGATGGACTTCTTCTCCATCAAGGGCAAGAACGCCATCGTCACCGGCGGCAACACCGGACTCGGACAGGCATTCTCGCTCGCCCTGGCCAAGGCAGGCGCGAATGTGTTCGCCGTCAGCATCATGCCCGACGATGGGGAAACCGGGGCGCTGGTCGATGCGGCCGGCGCGAAGTACGCCTATCTGATGTCGGATATCACGGTCGAGGGAAACCCCAAGAGAGTCGTCGAGGCCTGCATCGAGGAATTCGGCAGCGTCGATATCCTTGTGAACTGCGCCGGTCGCAGCATCAATGAGCCCGATGTCACCAAATACACGCGTAAGCAGTGGGACCCGATGGTTGCGCTCAACCTCACTGCGGCCTTCGAGATGTCGCACGAATGCGCCAAGTACATGATCCCGCAGGGCAGCGGCAAGATCATCAACATCTGCTCGGTGTTTACCTTCCTCGGTGGCCAGTGGTCACCCGCGTACGCCGCTACTAAGCACGGCATCGCCGGATTCACCAAGGCGTACTGCGACGAGCTGGCGCAGTTCGGAATTCAGGTGAACGGCATCGCCCCCGGCTACTACGCCACCGAGCTCACGTCTGCAACCCGCGCCAACGCTGACACCAACCAGCGCGTTCTCGACCATATCCCGGCTAACCGGTGGGGTCAGACACAAGACCTCATGGGGGCAACAGTGTTCCTAGCAAGCCGCGCTTCCGACTACGTGAACGGGCACATCTTGAGCGTCGACGGGGGTTACCTGGTGCGCTAAGCGCCGGTAAATAACGATGAATCTCACAATGACAAAGAAGTACATTCTTGGGATCGACGGCGGCTCGCAAAGTTCGAAGGTTGTCATCTTTGACACCAAAGGACGAGTTGTGTGCGAGGCCAGCCAGGCCTTGGAGCCCCTTCACACACCCGAGCCGGGCGTTGTAGAACATCCACACGACGACCTCTACGACTCCATCGTTGCGGCTGCGTCCCGTGTGATGGAGGCGTTCCAAGGCGATCCAGCAGACATCATCGGGGTCGGCCTGTGCACCATTCGGTGTTGTCGAGCCTTGACCCGCGCGGACGGCACTCTCGTCGAGCCCGTCCAGAGCTGGATGGACCAACGCCTCGCCAAACCGTACGAAAAGACCAACGATGATGTCGTCTACGTTACGACGACGTCGGGCTACCTCATGGGGCGGCTCACCGGCCAGCTCACTGACACCGTCGCCAACTACATCGGTCCATGGCCAATGGACGTTGAGGCATGGGACTGGTTCAGTGACAAGGAAACTTTCGACTCCTACAACGTAAACCTGGACATGTTGTATCAGCTCCAAATGCCCGGCGACATCGGCGGCTACGTGAACGCACAGTTTGCGGCCATCACTGGAATCCCGCAGGGCCTCCCAGTGGTGCACACCGCAAACGACAAAGCCGCCGAAGCTCTCGGAGCCGGGCTCCGGGACGAGACGACGGGCCTGGTCTCCCTCGGCACGTACATCACGGGGATGATCGTCGGCAAAGAATACGTTGCTGAACCGAATACCTACTTCTCCAATTTTGCGTCAGAACCGCACCGGTACATCTATGAGTGCGGCGGTATTCGCCGCGGCATGTGGACCGTTTCGTGGCTCCGTAACCTGCTCGGTAAAGAGGTGATTGAGGCCGCAGCGGCGGCCGGAGTGAGCGGAGATGAATATCTCAACTCACTGGCGTCTACCGTTGCGGCGGGTAGCGACGGTCTAATGTGCGTCCTCGATTGGCTCGCGCCTCCCACGCAGCCTCACAAAAAGGGAATGTTCCTCGGATTCGATGAGCGTCACAGCTACGCCCATATGTACCGCGCCATCCTCGAAGGCATCGCCTTCACCATGAAGCAAAACATGGTGGACATGGAAGAAGAGCGACGCGCCAGCATCGGGACGCTCGTTGTGTCGGGAGGTGGTTCCTACAGCGACCTTTGCATGCAGATCTTTGCCGATGTTTTTGGCATTCCTGCGGTGCGTAATGAAGTGCGCAACGCCGCCGGCCTCGGCGCCGCCATCTGTGTCGCCGTTGCCTGCAGCGTGTACCCGACCTTCGATGACGCCTCAAGCCACATGGTGCATCGCGAGGACTGCTTCGCGCCCAACCCCCAAAACGTTGACCTCTACGCCCAACTACGTGCGGTTCACGCCGAAATTGCTGAGCAGAACGACGCCATCCTCCAACGCACACACCGCATCCTCCTCGATCACAAAGGAACATTTGTAGATGCCTAAGCCCGGTCAATCAAAGAAGATTTTCCAACTCGTCCTCCTAATTTTGGCGGGAGGTTCCATCTACCCGTTGGTCTACCTGCGACAGAACTTCGAAGCGACCATCCTCGAGGTCTTCGAGATGTCCAACGCCGAGTTGGCGACTCTCTACTCGATGCTCGGCATCATCTTCGTGGTTGGCTATCTCCCCAGCGGGTGGTTGGCTGACAAATTCTCAACGAAGTACATGATCACTTTCTCACTGACACTCACAGCGGCTGCGGGATTGTTTTACGCCCAAATCCCGGACAAGTCGACGTTGGTCTATATCTTCCTCGTCTGGGGCTTTGCCTCGGTGTTCACGTTCTGGAGCTCGCTGTTGAAAGCCGTGAATCTGCTCGCCGACAAGAACGAGGAAGGCAGATTCTTTGGAGCCCTTGATGGAGGGCGCGGAGTAGTTGAGGCGGCCCTGGCCACCGTGGCGGTTGCCATCTTCGCTGCGTTTGTTGGCGACGGCCCGTCAAATATCGCCCAGACTGAGGCAGGATTCCAGGCGGTCGTGTACATGTACTGTGCTGTCCTCATCGTGCTCGCTGTAGTCCTCTTCTTCGTGCTCTCAAGTGAAGAGAAAAAGATGGCCGGGACGACTAGTGACGAGTCGGTCGAATCGACCTTTGCTGCCGTCCGTCGAATCCTTAAAATCCGTGAAGTATGGGTTCTGATGTTCGCCCTATTCTGCGGATACACACTATTCTGGGCCTATTACTACTTCTCTGGATATCTGACCACCAACCACGCGGTGACCCCAGTTGCTGCCGGCGTAGTGACCGTCGTAGTGATGTGGATGCGCCCCATCGGTGGCTTCGGAGGCGGGTACCTCGCCGACAAACTCGGCAAGTCTCGAGTGCTGTCGGCGGCCATGTTGATTTCTGCGCTGGGGCTTATTGGTTTGGCAATTATGCCCGGTGGTTCGGCCATTGGCCTGGTGTACGTGCTGGTCGTGTTGGTAGGTCTGTTCGTGTACGTCATCCGCGGTGTCTACTGGTCTTTGCTTGAAGACTGCCGTGTTCCCGTGGCGGCGACCGGAATTGCGATTGGGCTCATCTCATTGGTCGGTTACCTTCCAGACATCTTCCTGCCACAGATCAGCGCGGCAATCTACACCGCCTATGGTGATGACGTGGCTGGCGCCAATAACCTCTACTTCCTGATCACTGCTGGCATCGGCCTGGTAGGTGCGGCTGCTGCAGCGTACTTTGCCATTTTGGTCAAGAGGCGCAAGGTCGCAGAGGCTGCACAAGCCGAGGCTGAGCAGGGCACTGTTCCGACTATCCCGGTTGGAACCTAAACCTCGATTCACCGATCAGTGCGGGGTGCAGGCCGGCCCCGGATATGCTGTCATCGCCCGGACCGTGCGCGGCCCTGACCTGATGCTTGGCCCGGGCCGAGCATCAGGTCAGGTCCTCCCACAGTGCTGACGCGGGGCAATCCCGTGTGGTTGATGGTGGGGGGTCTTGTCTCCAAACCAGGGGGCGGTGATGACCCTTACAGGGCCACGGCTAGAACTGAATTCCATGGCTAGCTATCTGGGCGAGCGGTGAGGGTCGCGGCGGAGTACCAGAGGGTCTGCCACCCGCCTTCATCGAACGCGTTGATCGCCGGGGTACTGGACGGGGAAAGTTGAGCCTGATGCCCCTCGTTTCTTAGAACGAGTACGCCGACGGTTGTCCTACATGGTGGGGGAGCAGGCTCAGGTGCTAGCGGGAGACCTATCTGCAGAATAAGCGCATAGATGCTGTTCTAACTGACATAATAACCATTATCGGTCATATCGCCCGACATACCACCTGTCATAACACCCCGCGGATTGGTAGTCTCGGTTCATGATCAATACGTCAACCGGGGATGGTTCTCGTTCTGGTGCTGATCGCGCGGCACACGAACGCTCCGTGGGTCTGAGCGTTACTGAGATCGCAGCGATGTTGCAAGCGCAGCTGGGCCAGGTGCTTTTGGGCGTGATCGTGGGCAAGAACGCCCGCACGCTTGCTCGCTGGACGCACGCAACGGTGCGGCCGCCGCATGCGAGTGAAAAGCTCCTCAGAGACACATTTCAGGTGTTTGAGATCCTTATCTCGGTTCATTCGCCTGAGGTTGCCAGGGCGTGGTTTATGGGCATGAATCCAGAATTGGGTGATGCTTCGCCGGCCGAAGCGCTCTCGGAGGGACGTTCCCGAGAGGTCATGGCCGCGGCACGGTCCTACGTCGCCGCGGGCTAGGCATTTCATTTTGGCGCGAGTGCGCGCCGGTCTCCGATTACCGGCGGGAGACAATGGGGCCATGGCCCGTGATGATGTTGCTCTTCCCGATGGATACCTCGAGCTCCTCGGCGACCTCAAACGTCGCGTCCGGGAGGCGCAGAGCCGAGCGCATCGCACCGTCAATACCCAGCTCATTGAGCTGTATTGGTCTCTTGGTTGTGCCATCCTCACGGAACAGGGTGAACAGGGCTGGGGAAGCGGAGTCATCAATCGTCTGTCGCGGGATCTGCGACTCGAATTCCCAAACATGACCGGGTTCTCACCGAGCAACCTTCAGTACATGCGCAAGTTCGCGGGCGCCTGGACCGCTGAGACGCCAATTTCTCAGCAGGCTGCTGGGAAATTGGCGTGGGGCCACAACATGGTCCTCCTCGACAAACTCGACGGCAACGAAGCCCGCGATTGGTACGCCGCGGCCGCAGTGAAAAACGGTTGGTCCCGCAACGTTCTGCTCAACCAGATCAAGAACCGCACCCTCGAGAGAACCGGTGCCGCACCCTCGAACTTCAGTGCCGAGCTGGCACCCGCTGATTCCGACCTGGCCCGGCAGATTGCCAAAGACCCCTACGTGTTCGACTTCCTGGAACTGACCGAGGACGCAGCTGAGCGCGACCTCGAACAGGCCCTGATGGATCGCATCGTCGAGACGCTGCGCGAGCTGGGAAAGGGGTTCGCATTCGTTGGCCGGCAGGTCCATTTCGATGTCGGTGGCGATGACTTCTACCTCGACCTGCTGTTCTTTCATGTCGAGCAACTTCGGTACGTCGTCATCGAGCTGAAGACCGGAAAGTTTCAACCCGAGCATGCCGGCAAACTTGCCTTCTACGTCTCCCTCGTCGACGACAGGCTCCGACGAGACGCCCACGCGCCCACGGTTGGCATCCTCATCTGCGGTGACCGAAACGATCACACAGTCCGCTACGCGCTTGGTCGCTCGGGATCTCCCATGGCCGTATCCACCTATACATATGACTCCCTGCCGCCTTCCGAGAAGAACGCACTCCCAGATGCCGACGCACTCACCTCAGCTCTCGGCTGGGATGAAGAACCGCAACAGCTCGACTAACTCCTCGCGAACAGCGAGCCAATGCGCTGTCACGGGCAGGCTTGAGGGTGAACCTCATTACGTGCGGGATGCGGGACACTGCACGACAGGGTGAACCTTTGATTCGTGGTGATGGCTGCTTGCCCAGGTTTGCAGGAGATTCCGACATTCATCGCCGGGGTTGCAACTTCAGGGATGAGTTGCGGTACCAGAACCGTCGGCGGTATGTCCTTGATCCGCTCGAGGTGTGGCGTGTGCATTCTCGTCTGCGTTGACGGGGTCGGTCCTCAACTCGGTCTTCAAGATCTTCATAGACTGCCCGACACTGCGGGCCAGACCCGGGAGCTTGGGGCCGCCAAAGAGAAGCAGCACGACAAAGAGGATGATTACGAAATGCCATCCGGTGAGGTTGTTGAGCATGGGGAAGGCCTCTTTTCAAAGATTTCTTGGGTATCTAAGCGGAGCGTGGGTGCAATTCGCCCGCGCACTCTGCGGGCTCATGACATCTGGGCGTGTTATTCCGGCTGGCCTTCCGCGACGATCAGCTCGACCGATGCAGCCCGCAACGCCGTTCGAATTTCCGGAGGGGGTGGAGAATCCGTGACCAGTACGTCTACCGCGGAGAAGTCGGTCAGTCGAATGAGTGCGGAGCGGTTCATCTTGTCGCGAGTGGCAAGCACTACGACTCTGTCAGCCGCATCCATCAGGGCCAGTTTTGTCGGGCGCTCGACGTCGCGTTCGATGTAGAAGGCATTTGCGTGGACGCCGCTAACTCCAATGAATGCTGTCTGGGCGCGAAGTCCTTCAACAGCAGCGATGGTCATGGGCCCGGTGAAGGCTTGGCTGTCGAGAAGTAGTTCACCGCCCAGACAGACTGTTCGCGCCTTCGTCATCTGCAAGCAACGCTGGATTGCGGGTGCGGAATGGGTGATCACCGTCCCCTGAAACGCGGTGGACAGTTCGCCAACTATCTCGAAAGCAGTTGTTCCGGCATCGATGATGATGGCATCGCGTGCTCCCACCAATTCAAGGCAGGCCACTGCCACAGCGTGTTTGGCTGCGGCATCGATTCGGGATCTAGCCAAGAAATTGGCATTGTGTCCGGCAGGATTCACCAGGCTAACTCCTCCGTGGACAACCCGAGCCACTCCTCGAGCGGCGAGTTTCCGGGTGTCGCGGCGGACCGTCATCTCGGAGATTGAAAAGGACTCGGCCAGCTCAGAAGTCGAGACGAATCCGCGCTTCTGAAGTCGCTCCATGATGGCGATTTGACGACTCGTCAGCGGATCGGGTGACATGCTCACGATTTTTCCCCGTTCTTCGGGCTGCTCCGGATAGCCGAAGCCATTGAGGTTCCCTCATCACAGATTATTGCTATTCGAACACGGACATTCACTTTTGTGACATCTACGCGTGAACCTGGATCCGGGCGGGCTCGATTTCCACGGCGCGGCCGTCCCTGATGGATTGTTCGGCGGCAATACCCATGCGCACCGCCTGGAGCCCATCTGCCACCGTCACTTCGACGGGACCGTCGCCCAGGATTGCCCGGCGGAATCCCAGATGTTCGTAATACGTCGATCCGTGATGAGCTCCCGCCGCAAGAAGCGCGTCGTCCACGGCGACCACATGGCGTCGGGGCGCTTGAGGGGCCCGCGGACTGAACTCGACCTCGGCTTCGCGGAGATCTTCCAGCGGCCAATGGCCCTGTGCAACGGGTACGTAGCATTCGGTCTTGGCCACGTCGCCCACAATCGCAATGTGCTCCTGGAACAAAGAGCCTTCTGCGAACATGCACAATTCCAGCATCGCCCTCGCACCGCCCGCGAAGTCGACGACAACGTAGGCGTTGTCGAGAATGTCTGGGGTTCGGCCGTCGTATCTCTCATCTGCGTGGTTGACATCTCGGGCACCCGACGCGTAGATGCGCACTGGCTCGTCCTGCAGGATCAGTCGCATCAGGTCAAAGAAATGGCAGCACTTCTCAACGAGCGTTCCGCCAGTGCGTTCGGAGAACCGGTTCCAATCACCCACTTTGTCGAGGAAGGGAAAGCGGTGTTCTGTGATGGAGAGCATCCGGAGCTTGCCGAGGTCACCGTTCCGAGCAGTGCGCAGAATCTCTTGTACGGGCGGCATATACCGGTACTCCATCGCTACCCACACGGGTGCTGGGTAGTCCCGTGAAAGCGACTCAAGCTCATCGGCATCGGCCAGAGTTGTGCATACAGGCTTCTCCACCAGCACCGGATAGGCCTTCCCGGAGGCGAAGATGTCTTTGAGAATCGCATGGTGGGTGTCGTTCGGGCTTGCGATGATGACTGCATCAACCAGGTCAGAGTCGAGGAGATCACGGTAGTCGGCGAAGGCGTGGACCTCGCCGCCGAGGATCGCCGCGCTGGTCTCCTCGCGACTGGCCTCAACGGGATCCGCGATAGCTGTGATCTCGCTGCCCGGGATCAGGGCCAGGTTCCTGACATGTTCCCGGGCCATGTGGCCGGCGCCGATGATGCCATATCGAATCGTGGCCAGAACCGAATCGGTTGCTGCTGCTGTGCTCACAATGTCTCCATTCTCTCCTCGTTGAGAAGAATTCCGGGCCAGCCGCAACGATGCGTCCGCCTCAGCCGACTATAGCGACCGAGTGTTGTATTTCCAACATCCAATGTGTATATTCAATCAAACGTGATCCACGGATCACGCTACAGAGAGGTAGCGCACATGTCTGACATCGATCCGTCCCCCCTTCTGCTCTTCGTCGGCTGTGCCACTCTCGACTCGATCGCCGCGGTTGGTGACTATCCCTTGGCAGACAGCCGCACCATCGCCAGCGAGTTCATCACCGCGGGTGGAGGTCCGGCAGCAACCGCTGCGGTTGCCGCAGCCCGGTTGGGAGCGCGAACCACCTTCGCCGGCGTCATCGGCCACGACGAAGAAGGCGATCGCATCATCGCGGGACTCGAAGCGGAAGGCGTTGATACTTCGTTAGTAGTGCGCGCGAGTGGTTGCCTTTCTGGTGCCAGCCTGATCATCGTCAGTGACGGCGGTGAGAACCGTGCAATTGTCACACGCCCGGTTCCTCCCCTGAATTTTCCGTCGCATGGCGTCTTCCGTGAGGCGGTGACGTCTGCCGCGTGGGTACACGTTGACCACCTCGGGTGGTCGGCGGTTCAACCGCTCGCAGGGGATATCCGGCTCAGTGTCGACGCGGGGAATCCGATTCCCAATTTTGCGCTCGACGGGGTTGAGCTCTATGTCCCCACTATCGAGCGACTGCGTGCGGATTTCGGTCCAGGGATGACCGAAATCGAACTCGTCCAGACAGCCATTGACCGCGGTGCTCGATCGGTCGTAGCCACAGCCGGTGGACGCGGCGCCTGGGCTCACGATGGATTCGGCCCCGTTGTGCATGTACCCGCCGTTCCCACCCCGATCGTCTCCACCCTGGGTGCAGGCGACGTTTTTCACGGTGCGCTGCTGGCTGCCGTCGCTGCCGGCCAAGCGCTGGAGGATGCTGTCGGCCTTGCCAATCAGGTAGCAGCAGAGTCGTGCACCGGCCTCGATGGACGATCACGAATTCCCCGTCGCAATCTGACTTCAAACTCTTCGCTACTCGCGCAGTCCACACCGAATAGAGGAACCGCTAATCATGTCTCCCGTTGATCTGTCCGTACTCCAGCGCCCTTCTGGTGCATTCGCCATGCTCGCCGTTGATCAGCGAGAAGCAATGCGCAACATGTTCGCCGAGCATGTGACCACGCCGGTGTCGGACGACACCGTGCGCACATTCAAATTAGATGCGACCCGCATTCTGAGCCCGTATGCCTCCGGAGTACTGATCGACAAACAGTTCGCCCTCGACCAGGCCATCGAGGCGGGCGTTGTCGCTGACGGATGCGGGCTGATCGCCTCCGCCGACCATTTCGAACCAGCCCACGGCGAGCTTGTCGGCGAGGTCACCATTGACCGCACAGTTGACCCGGCCAAGTACGCGGCGCTAGGCGTGCGCGCGCTCAAATTGCTGGTGCTCTACCGGCCCGATGAAGCTCCCGAGAAACGCATCGACATGGTGCGCGAATTCGTCGAGAGTTGCCGAGCTAACGATCTGATCAGCATTATCGAACCGGTGTCGCGCAAACCGCTTGGCGACGCAGCGTTCGATTGGAACGCCGGCGTCCTGGCGGCCGCTGCTGAGTTGGGCCAGCTGGGCGCTGACCTCTATAAGGCCGAGGTGCCATTCCACGGGCAGGCCGCAGAGGCCGACGTTCGCCGCGCCTGCGCCCAACTCAACGCGTCCATCGAGGGTCCCTGGGTCGTTCTCTCGTCAGGGGTGCCAGAAGATATCTTCCCCGACGCCGTGAAATGGGCATGCCTCGAGGGAGCCTCGGGCTTCCTCTCCGGCCGGGCGGTCTGGGCATCGTGCATCGGAACATCGAATGTGATCGAGGCCATGGAAACCAGTGCCGTCGAACGCCTGCAGCGGCTCTGCGACGTTGTGGACGGGGTCGTTTCATGACCACGATCACCCCCCGCCCCCGCGTGCTTGTGATCGCGACGGCCCGTCCAACCTTCGTCATCGAGGTCGCGGAAACCCGAGCCCGTGCCGCACGCGCCCTGCTGGAGTCGCTCGGAGCAGAGGTGCACGGCCCCCTTGGGCTGGTGATGAGTGCAGATGACCTGGAAGCAGCACGTGCCCACCTGGACCGGGACTTTGATCTCATCATCAATGTGTGTGCGAGTTTCTCCGACGCTTCTCCGGCTCTGGCGCTTTACGCCGGGCTAGAGCAGCCGGTGCTGTTGTGGTCCTTCCGTGAGCCGGGGCATGTAGGCGACCGGTTGTGGCTGAACTCGTTGTGCGGATCAAACCTGTATGCGCATGCACTGGTCCGCGCCGGTGGATCAGTTCGCCTTCTCTACGGCGATCCCGATGAAGTCGCTATCGCCGACGCCCTTAGCCGTGCACTGTCCGGAGATCTGCCCTCGGCTGCGACGCTGCCGTCAATGGTCCGCGAACGATCGGAGCCTGAGAGTGTGCGTAAAGCGCTTGACTCGCTGCGCGGGAAAACGCTGGGTCTCGTTTCGGAGGCACCCCCCGGGTTCACGCCCAGCGAATACGACGGCGACCTTCTGCAGTCCCTCTTCGGGCTGACAGTGCACAAACTCAGCATCGACGAGATGTTCTCACGCATTGATGATGTCAGCAGTGAAGCGTGCGGTTCCGAGGAACGCGCAGTTCGGGCCGCCAGACCGAGTCTCGCCACTCTTGACCCGGAGGAAGTTTCCAGGCACGCAGCCGTGACCGTTGCTCTGCGCGATTGGACGGCAACCCAGGCGCTCTCCGCACTCGCCATCCGTTGCTGGCCGGAGTTCCCCTCCCAGCGCGGCGTCTGTCCGTGCTCATCGATGTCCCGCATTGCAGACGAGGCCACACCGACCGCGTGCGAACGGGACGTATACGGGGCCGTCACGATGCTTCTAATGGAGGCGCTGGGTTCGGGCACCACCTACCTCGTCGATACCGTCGATTTGGATGCGCAGAACAACAGTGTGCGACTGTGGCATTGCGGATCAGCAGCCACCTCGCTTGCCGCTGATCCCGAAGAAGCGACTCAGTTCGTCCACTGCAACCGCAAGATTGGTGTGGCCGGGAACTTCCCGCTCCGGACGGGCCCCGTGATCATGGCCCGGTTGACCGAAAACATCACTGACGCGGGCGTCGACGGACTGAGGCTTCTCATCGCGGCTGGTGAGTCCATTCCCGCACCTAATCGGTTCCAGGGGAACACGGCCGAAGTGCGCCTGGACGTCGATGCGAGTGCGTTCGTGAACTCGCTTGTTGTAGGCGGATTCCCTCATCACACCGTTCTCGCATGGCAGGATATCCGCCCCCAACTTCGGGCGGCCGCCGATCTCATGGGGATCCCCGTCACCGAGTGGTGACGAGGACTCTAACCAGCACACCAACACAGCACACCAGCGCCATACCCAGCAAGTAACTGACTCAACGGAGAGGAAGCATTGTGGCTACAAACATTTCACGACGCCAGGCCATGGGGATATTCGGAATGGTTGGACTTGGAGCCGCGCTGACCGCGTGCGCCGGGCCCGGAGGCGGGGCAGCCCGCCCCGCCTCTGGGCTGGGCGGGCCCTCGGCCGGTGCAGTTCAAGGCGAGGTTTCGTTCGCGCACTGGCGGGCAGAGGACAAAGACGCATTCGACGCGCTAATCAAGAAGTTCGTCGCTCAGAACCCACAGGCAGGCGTGGCACAGTCCATTTCCACGTCGAACGACTACAACACGCAGGCCCTTCAGAAACTCCGCGGGGGAAGCACCGGCGACGCGTTTGCAACGTTCCGAGGTGCCCAGTTCACCAACTTCGGCACAGCTGGCATCTACAGCGACCTGACGGATACGGATGCTGTCAAGAACTATGATCCTGGGCTGTTGTCGGCCGGTCAGGCCAAGGGCCGTCAACTTGGGCTGCCGTATCAGGTCGTGTTCCCGATGCCGCTGGCCAATCTGGACCTCTTCGACAAAGCCGGCGCCGATCCAGCGCCGAAAGACTGGGCTGGATTCTTGGGTGCGTGCGACGACCTGAAAAGGTCTGGAGTGTCACCGATGGCCTGGCCTGCCGGGGACGTCGGTAATGCGGGCCAGCTTTTCAACAGCATGATTGCGAACAATGCTCCCGCGGACGACATGTGTTCCCAGATCGAGAAAGGGACTCTTGCCTGTACCGATGACTGGTTCATCACGATGCTCAAGCAGTACAGAGAACTGGTTCCCTACTTCCAGCCCAACTCAACAGGAACAGCCGTTGAACCCGCACAGGCCCTCTTTGCACAGCAGCAGGCAGCAATGCTCGTGACGGGGTCGTACCATTTGGCCGCAGTGCGGGGTCTCGGCGTGGAATTCCCGATGGGCCTGATCTTCCCAAACACGACGACCAAGGGCACTTCGAAGTACGAGGGCGTGTACAACGCGACCTTCATCCTCGGCGTGAATTCTGCGAGCGAGAAGCAGCCAGCGGCGCTTGCTTGGATCGACTTCCTGTCTCAGCCGGAGAATGCGGCCAGCTATGCGAATGCCACCGCGCAGCATGTGACAGTGAAGGACGTTGAGTACTCAAACACTGACCTCAAGAACACCAGCCCGTGGCTGAGCAAGAAGACCGCCTTGGCGGCCCGCTTCCAGTTCGAGAACCTGGACGTGCGCAACGCCGTTGAGGCGAGTTGCATCGCTGTCGTGGCGGGTACCGACCCTGAAAAGGCCGCAGCCGACGCGCAGACCGTCGTGGATCAGAATAAATGAGTTCCCAGACCGAGCTCCTAGGGCCTCCCCAAACGCCTCCAGAGCCACGTCGGGCGACGCCAAAGGACCGTGCTCAGCGAAAGCGACGGCCCAATCGCATCGCGCCCGCTCTTTACCTCTTTCCTTTGCCGGCGGTCGCGCTCCTGGCGGTCTTCTTCGCGACTCCCCTGCTCCAGGCATTCCAGTACGCAATCACAGACTGGGACGGTTTCTCGCCGACCTTTAACTATGTCGGCCTCGACAATTTCACGCGAGCGCTCACAGGCGACACGCTCTTCACGAATGCCCTGACCAACAATGTGAAGTTCATGCTCGTCGTCGTGGTCTTCCAGACTGCGTTTTCCCTCATACTCGCGCTTCTGCTCACAAAGAACTCACGCCCGAATATCGTGTTGCGGGCACTGTTCTTCTTCCCGACAATTCTCTCCTCAGTGTCGGTGGCGTTCATCTGGAAGTTCATCTATGACCCCAACTTCGGGCTAGCGAATTCGATTCTTGCGGCCATCGGCCTGGAGGGCTGGCAGAGCGCATATTTGGGAGACAGCAACCTCGCCCTGTATTGGGTGGCAATCACCCAAGTCTGGTTCCACGCTGGCCAGATGATGGTCGTGTTCATCGCTGGCCTGCAGGGAATTCCACGGGAACTATACGAGGCTGCGGAAGTCGACGGAGCGAACCCCTGGCAGCGGTTTGGGGCCATCACCTGGCCGATGATCGCGCCGGCGATGACCATCGTTGTCGCGTACACCACGGTGCAGTCCTTCAAAGCATTCGACTTGATTCTCGCCATCGCCGGCAACCCGCCCAAAGCCTCTCTCGATATCCTCTCCACCCGGATCTACAGCACATTTGCCAACACTGAATATGGCTATGCGGCAGCCCAATCGGTGCTGTTCATGGCAATGATCGTCCTGGTGACAGTGCTTCAACGCCGGGTTCTCAAGCTGACGCAGAAGTCGGAGTAAGTAATGGTTACCTCACTCGCCCGCCGCGGCATATTGCTGATCTATGCGGTCATCATCATCGTTCCGCTGACCCTCGTCCTTTTCGGCAGCTTCAAAACCACCGGCGAGCTGTTCAGTAGCCCCTTCGGGTTGCCTGGATCCTTTGCGCCGGACAACTACGCCGAGGTGCTGGGCGCTCAGAACCTCGATGTCCCCTTCGTGAACAGCGCGCTTGTGACCGGCTTCTCGGTTGTCCTTACCCTGCTGCTCGGAAGCCTGGCGGCATACGGTGTAGCGCGAATCCCTGGCTGGCAGGGGTGGCTCATTTTCGGTTTCCTCGTCCTGGGGATGGCAGTGCCCGCCCAAACGAGCATGATCCCTCTCTACGTTCTCTTCGAGCGACTAGGCCTGCTCGACTCGCTGCTCGGCCTGGTGATCGCCAACGTCGTGGCCACAATGCCCATCGCAGTCTTCATTCTCGGCGGTTTCATGCGCACACTACCTCGCGAACTGTACGAGGCCTCATCGCTCGACGGGTCGGGCCCGTGGCGAACCTATCAATCGATCGTTATGCCTCTGTCCACACCGTCTCTCGCAGCTACCGGAATCTTCCTGTTTGTCATCCATTGGAACGAACTCTTGTGGCCGTTGCTTTTCATTCAGTCTCCCGAAAAGAGGACCCTGCCGCTGGCGTTGCTGAGTTTCCAGGGTGAGTTCCAAACGAACTACCCCCTCCTCTTCTCCGGAGTTGTCCTGGCGTCTCTTCCAGTCGTGATCGCATACGTGTTCCTGCAGCGCTACTTCGTAGCGGGCATCACAGCGGGAGCGAGCAAGGGATGACCGTGCCAGCAGCTCCAACAGGCCTCCCCTGGCAAGAGCAGCTCTCCTCGCTGGGCGCAATGGCGCACATGCTCGGCGTGGACACAGTCGTGCTCAGCAACCCTCTCAACCTCTCCTGGTTCACAGGTGCGCGCTGGCACGTTCCCCAGACGCTGTCCCCCGCGTGTTTCGACGTGATCGTCACAGACCTCGCAGGTCGAGGCACCCCTTCGGTGCGCATCGTCACGAATACGATCGAAGCCCCCCGGCTTCGAGACACCGAGTTCGTCGGCAGCGACGTCGTGTTTGATACCGTCCCGTGGGACGAGGATCGTGCCCGGCTGCTTCCCAGCGGTTCGAACGTGGCAAGAGATGCCTCGGGCACCAGCCATCTGGATGCCAGCGAGGAAATCGCTGCGTTACGTCGCATCCTCACCACGGAACAATCCGCACAGATTCGAGAGCTCAGCCGCGATACGGCGCGAATCACCGGCGCCGTTGCCGCGGCGGCTCGCCCTGGCGAAACTGAGCAGCGCATCGCAGGCCGACTCGTGGCCGCTTTGTTGGAAGAGGGAATTGAGTGCGTCGCCCTTTTCGTCGGCAGCGACGAGCGGATCAGTGAGCATCGGCATCCGCTAGCAACGGCGAAAACCATCGAGGACCGAATCATGGTGGCCTGTTGTGGTCGCCGATCTGGCGTCGTCGCCAGCGTCACCCGAATGGTCGCTTTTTCGCCTCTTGGCACCGGCGCTGAGACGTATCGCAGGCTTCTTGAGGTTGAACGGGGATTCCTGGACGCGAGTGTGCCGGGGGCCCAACTCGCAGAGGTCTTCGCGAAAGGCGTGGCCGGTTACGCCTCCCACGGTTTCGACTCGGATGAATGGCGGCGACACCATCAGGGCGGCCTCACTGGATTCAACCCGCGTGAACTCATCGCCAATATGCACAGCGAGCTCACCCTGCAGAGCGGAATGGCATTGGGTTGGAATCCCTCGGCGGCCGGCTTCAAGGTCGAGGACACAACGCTCGTCACCCCCAGTGGCGCCGAGACCCTCGGCGATGAAACGGCCTGGCCAACCATTCGTGTGGGCGGCCGCATTCGACCCGCCGTCCTCGAACTCCATTGAACGACGACCGAAGGACACCATGATTGAAGCGCAGCAACTCATAAACGGAGTGTGGGATTCCACGTCGGACACAAAAGACGTGATGGATCCCGCAGACGGATCTACCGTTGGTCGGGTCGCTTGGGGCTCCGCCCTCGATGCAACGCGCGCCGCAGATTCAGCGTCTGCCGCTTTCGACAACTGGTCTCTGACCACGGGACGGATGCGGGCTGACCTATTACACGCAGCTGCGGATCTCCTCGCGGAGCGCCGCGAAGAGATCGCCCTAACGCTCGCCCGCGAGGCAGGAAAGCGCCTCCCGGAGGCACAGGGCGAGGTGGATTTCTCCGTAGAGTATTTCCGTTGGTTTGCAGAAGAGGCCCGGCGCCCGTCAGGGTCAGTGATTCCCCCCGAGGCAACAGGACGACGCCACTTCAGCTCCCACCATCCCCTTGGTGTCGCCGTGAGTCTCACACCCTGGAATTTTCCCGTGTCGATCCAGGCCCGCAAGATAGCAGCCATGCTTGCCGCTGGGTGCACGGTCGTCGGCCGCGTGGCAGAGAAAGCGCCCCTTGCTGTCACGGCGCTTTACCAGGTTCTGACCGACGTGGGATTTCCTGCTGGAGTCGTCAACCTCGTTCATGGGCCGTCACGCGAACTGACCGCGGCACTCCTGGAACACCCCGCCGTACGCGCGGTCAGCTTCACGGGATCCACGCAAGTGGGGAGCCAGATCATGGCCCTGGCCTCTCGCCGGATTGTGCGTCCGCTTCTGGAACTCGGAGGGAACGCTCCTTTCATTGTTTGCGCTGACGCCGACCTCGACGACGCAATCGAGGGTGCACTGCTGGGACGACTGCGCAACACTGGGCAATCCTGTGTTGCTGCCAACCGGTTCCTCGTCCATGAATCGGTGATTGATGAGTTTGGAACTCGACTCGCGGCACGGTTCGATGCCATGAGCATCGGCCATGGGGTGCCGGTTGACGGCGGTCCAGTGCCCGATCTAGGCCCGATGATCGATGACGAACGGGTCACAGCCGTGCGCTCCATGATTGACGATGCTGTTGATCGGGGCGGCCGATTACTGACCACCCGAACAGAGGTACCGGCTCACGGCGCCTTCCTGGCGCCGGCACTCGTACGGGATGCCCCTGCAAACTCCGCCCTCGCCCAGGATGAAGTGTTCGGCCCCGCAGCTGCAATCACCTCCTTCAGCGATGATGCAGAGGCCCTCCGTCAAGCCAATGCGACCGAAATGGGGCTGGCCGCCTACGTCTGGACCTCCAACGCGGCGCGAGCCTGGAAGTTCTCGGACCGGTTGGAAGCCGGCATCGTGGGCATCAACGATCCGCTGCCTTCCGTGGCGTTCGCCCCCATGGGCGGCACCAAGCAATCGGGCCTCGGACGAGAGGGATCGAGCGCAGGTATGGAGGAATTCCAGGAGACACGGTACGTGGCCTGGAGAGTCTAGGTGTGGTCGATCGTTCTCGTACTTCTGGCAGTGCTAATTGGATCGAGCATGCAGCGCGTCACCGGTATGGGCTTTGCCCTGGTGGCTGCCCCGTTCCTAGTACTTCTCCTGGGCCCCATTGACGGGGTCATCCTTGTCAATCTGTGCAGCGCTCTCACCGCCGCCATCATTCTGACGCGCGTGGTACGCGACGTGGACTGGCGGCGTGCCGGTGTGTTGGCGCTGTTCGCGCTTGTAGGCATCGTGCCAGGAGCGATGATCCTGCAGTACGTCCCCGCGGCCTGGCTGGAGATCTCCATCGGCCTATTGATCGCCGCCGGCCTGACCGTCTCGGTGAACCTTGGCCGTGTGCACATTCGTGACAGGAATAGCTTTCGCGCCATCGCCGGGATCTCCAGCGGGTTCATGAACGCGACAGCTGGCGTCGGTGGCCCCGCCGTCAGTATCTACGCTCTGGCCACGAATTGGCCCCACCGGTCGTTCGCGGCCACCATGCAGCCATACTTCCTGTTCATCGGCCTCACTTCGCTCGGCGCAAAATTCGCCTCGGGCTCAGCTGAAGTACCCGCGCTGCAAAGCTGGGTCTGGCTTCTGGTCGCGGCTGCATGCATCGCCGGGCTGATTCTCGGAGAGGTGCTGGCCCGAATCGTCAAACCGCACATCGCCCGGAGGCTACTCATAGTCGTCGCCTACATCGGATCTGCGGCCACGATCGCGCGAGGCATCACTCAGCTGGTGGGGTGAGGCTTCAGGGTAGCGATGCTTGTCCCTCGAGAATGACCCGCAAGACACATGGGTTCGTGCTTTCCGCTACAGCTCCACGTCGTCCGGCGGCATCGACGCGGGTACGATCCGGGCGGTGGTGTCCTTGCGCCGGTGGAGGTGTCCTTGGTCGGGGTCGCAGTCGCGGAAGGGTCCGTTGCCTTTGTCGAAGATGATGGCGGCGTGGCGGTCCCAGTGGTTGATCCACCAGGAGGACACGGCGCCGGCGTCGCCGTCCATGACGCTGGCGTCGGCTTGCATGCTGGCTTGCCAGAGGGCTTTGAAACGGGCGACGACTTCGGGGTGTAGCCACCATTGGGTGCACCACGGTGTTGGTTTGGTTCCGACGACCTCGACGGTGGCCAGGTGATCGGTCAGCCAGTCGAGGAACATTTGGCGGACGTCGACCGTGTCCTCTTCAGGGCCGGTCGAGTCGTCGTCGTACTCAGCCATGGGCTGCTACCTCCACTGCAGTGGTGGCGTCGGGAACCGCGACCGGTGCCGGCCTGGGGTTCGGCGACGTGGTTGGGGTGCGGTTGATGGTGGTGGTGAGGGTTTTGTCGCGGAACCAGGGGACGGTGTTGACCATGACGGGTCGGCATTTGGAGCTGAAGACGATGGCGCGCCATTCGGGGAGGGATCCGAGGTCGGCGATGTCGAGGGTGTTGACCTTGCGGGTGTTGGTGGAGGTGGATTGGTGGCCGTCTTTGCCGGTGGAGCTGCCGTAGGTGATTTCATCGTGTTCGCCGATGAGGGCAGCCAGCGAGCGGAGGAAGTCGTCGTCGCCGGAACCACCGCCGAACACGCGGGTTGCGGCGGCGTCCCAGAGGGTCTGCCACCCGTCTTTCCCGAACGCATCGATGGCTTGGGCGCGGGATTGGAAGTAGGAGTTGAGGATGATGCCCATCGACCCGTAGAAGGAATACACGGAGGGCAGTTCGGGCCAGCGGACGATGTTCGCGCACTCGTCGAGCTCCATCACCAGCGGGACCGGGAGCCGGCCACCATTTCGCTGAGCAGCGGTCTCCGCGGTTTTACAGATGGCGCGGATGAGGGCGGTCAGGATAGCGCCGCCGGATCCTTCACCGTCTTTGGAGAGGAGCACGAGGGTGTCGGTGCTGGTGATGAACGCGGCCGGGTCGAACCGGCGGACCCCGGCCCGGTCGGTCCAGGCGAGGAGGTCGTCGTCGGCGAGGGCCGACGCCATCCGCTGCGCGGTGGCGTAGACGCTGCCCTTGGTTTTGTCGGGCCAGCTCAGGATGCCCTCGATCGTGGAGGAGGGCCCGGTTTTTCCGTGGCGGGCGAGGATCTGCTGCACGTCGTACCCCTCGGCGCGGGCGATCCACGCGAACACCTGGGAGAGGGGTTCGTGCTCGAGCGCGGCGGCGTAGAAGAAGTACGCGAGCATGTCCCGCCCCGCCGTATCGAACTGAGAATCACCGCCCCGGTCGGATGCCTTCCGAGTGGAAGCCTCGAAGATCGCGGCCAGCTCCCGGGCGTCCGCGGCGCTTTGGATGTAGTCGAGCGGGTTGAACACGAAATCAGGTGCCACGTCGAGGCGGTAGATGCGGTTGGGGTCGAAGATGAACTCCTGCCCGTGGCCGGCCCGGCCGGCGAGGGTTTCGCGGACACCGTCGACTTTGTTCGACGTCATGATGGCGGCGCCAGGGGCTTCGAGCATGTGCCGAATCACGAGCGCGGAGGTTTTGCCGCGGCCGGTGCCGAACACGTACACGCCCAGGTCCCGCCACCCCTGATACACCCACCGGTTTCCCCGGCCGACGAGGCGGCCGACCCTCTCCCCCGCTGGCAGGTTCACGGCGGCCGGGTGCAGCTGAGCTGCTTCCTTCGCCCGCAGCTTCTCCCGCAGCACGGCGGACTGCCGGGTCGTGGCCATGTGGCGGAGTGCCACGTTGTTGCGCTTGTTCGATGCCCATTGGGCTTGCTTGGCCAGGATGAACGCTAACAAGGCCACGGCGAGGACCAGGGCAACCACGCTCGTCCAGGTTGCTGCGGGCGGCCATGGTGCGTCCCGGAAGAGGAAATCCCCCGCCAGGGCGGCGGGGTTCCACGGGTAGGACGTGCCGGTGGGGGTGATCATCGCGCCGACGTGCACGGCCACAAGCAGCCCGAGGGCGGCGAGGAGGGCGAGGAGGCCGGTCATGATGCGGGCTTTCCAGTCGATCATCGGGTTCTCCTTGCCGCCACGAACACGGTCTGTTGGTCTGTCTGGGTGGCGCGGTGCGCTTGGGTGTGGGGCATTAGTTGCTGAGTTTCATGGGGTCGGTGCTGTTGGGGTCGACGGCGATGTGGACGTGGTTGCAGTCGTCGCGGAATTGCTTCATCGACAGGTCCAGGCTCATGCCGGCGTCGGTGCGGCACTGGTTCTGGCCGGCCCCGGACCCGGCGGGCATGACCGGGCTGAGCGCCTTCAGGAGCTTCAGGGCGTTGGCGTCGGCACCGGTGGTGGGCATCCGGTCGAAGGAGTAGAAGTCGACGGCGTGGCCGCCACCATTCGTGGAGTGCGGGGAGGAGAGGCCGGAGCCGAGGATCTGGCCGGTGCAGGCCCGGTTGATGTCGGAGATCCCGACAGCGTCGAACATGTTCGTGGCCATGGTGATGACTTGCAGGATGCGGGTGTCGATGCCGCAGTTTGGGCGGGTGTCGCCGTCGGCGATCCACCGGATCTCGCGCAGGTGATCCGGCGACAAACCCGTGATGGTGCCCGCGTCGATCTTGACCACCAGGGCCGCCGCCAACGCCCGCGCGTCACTGCCAACGCCGGCCGCGCACGCTGCGTCCCCGGTAGTGAGCGCAGCCACGACCTCTTTCGCCTGGTCGTAGTAGGTCGTGTAGTGGTTCGGGTCGGCGTTGATCTGCACGGCGTGCGCCGCCTGGGTGGGCGCCAGCGTGTCCCAGTTCGGGACGGTGACGAGGCGTTGGAAGAAGAACCCCGCGGCTTGAGGGGGGTTCATACGCTCGGCGAGCGTGCCCCAGGTGTCGCGTTGTTGGAACAGACCGCGAGAGTCGGGGCCGACGGTGTCGCCGTAGGTGAGGTTGCGGAGCGCAGATTCGCCCATCGCGGTCATCACGGCAATGGTTTGCCCGTGCACGTTCACGCCGGCGGTGGCGCCGGCATTCATGATCAGGGCGGCGTTGACGAGCTGGTCGCCTTGGTATCCGGCGACCGGTGCGCGTTCGGCGGCGCCCTGCGGGTTCGCAGCCACAGCGGCGCAGGCGCCGGTGCCGGAGCCGCCGCCGGTGACGAGGAGCAGCCCGGTGAAGAGGACCACGAGCAGGAGCACGAGCCCGGTGCCGAGTATGCCTTTCTGCATGAGGGGGCTCTAGGTGGTGGCGTTGCCGGCGGCCATGGCGGAGTCGGTGTTGGTGACTTCCACTTCCCAGTCCGAGCGGATGTGGCGGATGTGGGTTTCCGGGTTGGACCCGTACTTGAACACGCAATGCCCCGGGTTCAAGCCCATCAGGGTGGCGGCGGTGTCGGGGGCGAAGTTGAAGGTTTCTTGGGCCCAGCGGGCGTCTTCGGGGCGGTCTTGGCGGAACGCGTATACGGTTTGGGCTTCTTGGACGACGGTGTAGCCGGGGCTGTCTGGGGGGATGTCGGTGCCTTTGTGCATGACGAAGACGTTGGAGATGCCGAGGGAGCGGGAGAGTTTCTGGTTGGATTTCACCAGTTGGGCGGAGGGGCCGCCGATCATGTGCCAGCCCTCTTCGTAGATCACGTTCGTCACGAACCCGCGCTCTTCACGCAGCCGCCCCATCAGCCACATGTTCCCGATGGCCATCACGGTCGGGATCGCAGGGCCGGAGTCGGGGAGCTGGGAAATGTCGAAGGTGGTGAGCTTGTGGGAGAGGTCGACACGGCGGCTGGTTTCGCCGTCGAAGACGCCGGCGTAGGTTTCGAGGAGGTTCTGCAGGCCGAACCGGATCGACAGGCCCGCCTGGTGGAACCGCTCCGACGCCTCCCCCGACAACCCCTGATCCGTTGGCACCAACCCGAGGAACGGCATCAGGTCCGTGGTGGTCGCGGCCCGGCGGGTGTCCTGGAACTTCTCAAACAACAGCTGCAGGGCGTACCGGGTGGCTTTCTCTTCCCACTCCGTCGCTGGGGTGTCGCCCCGGGCGATGCGGGCGACAGCGTTGATCAGCAGCATCTGGCCTTGCAGGCCGGTGCCGCGGGCGATGAGGGGGTCCATCAGGTTGAAGCGGGTGCCGGACCCGTCGGGGTCGAAGCGGAGGGGCTCGGTGCCCATGCGGCGGGTGACGCAGGCGTATTCGCCTTCGCCGCCCTCGTCCTTCTTGTCGAACACCACCGCCCGGTGGTTTTTCAGCAGCAGGGGCCGCATCACCATGACCGTTTTGGTGAACGAGGACTTCCCGGACCCGACGGTGCCGATGATGAGGACGTTGGGTGAGGTCAGCTTCCTGGGGGTCGCGTTGTACGCGGTGGGGGCGTCGTGACTGATCATCGTCGACGAGAGCGTGTCGGTGCCGTTGACGACCCCGTCAATCCCGGTCGGCGCCCCAATGATGCCCGTGTTCAGGATCTCGGCCTGCCTGGTCGTTGACGGCGCCCCGGCCAGGCGGGGCGCATACCAGCCGCGCGCCGCCGCCCCGGGTGACGCCCGCAACACGGACCCGGGCCGCTCGAACGGCGGCACATCCACCGGCCGCCGCGACGACACCACCACGTCAGAAACGGCAGCGTCAGAAACCGCAGCGGCAGATCCGGCGGCATCCTCTTCGCCCGTGAGGACGGGCGATGTCGTGACCGGGGTGAAGAAGATTTTCAGGCCGGGAACTGTGCCGTACCAGGGCTTCTTCGTTGCGGTGCGTTTGCCGTGCGCGGTGCTGGTAGCCGCGGGGGTGGCGGGGTTGGTGCGGGTCATGAGATGGCTTCCTTGTCGGTGCGGCCGGCGAGGCGGTTGATGGCCCGGGTTGCCAGGGTTGCGCCTGCGGGGCGCAGGCCCCGGCCGAGGGGCCAGGTGGTGCCGGAGGCGGCGGATTGGAAGGAGTCTTGCCAGTCGAGGTGTTCGATGCCGAGGCCGGTCGCGCAGGCTTCCTCGAGTTGCCGGGAGGCGTGGCCGAGGTCCGCGCGGGTGGGGGCGGAGATGGTGACGAAGCCGATCCAGTCGACGCCGTGGTGGTGGGATCCGGCGGCGAGGTCCGCGGAGCGGCGCTGCGCGGCGGACATGCGGGTGGTGCTGTCGTCGGAGATGAGGCGGCCCTTCTGCTGGTCGGCGAGGACCCCGGCGAGGTCGCGGACGACGTCGGCGCGCGCTTTCGCTTTCGCCTGCCCCGCCGGAACCAGGTGTAGGTGGAAGGACACCGACCGGACGAAGGTCAGTTCGCGTCCGATGAGGAGGTCGAGGCACCAGAGGGGGCTGCGGCCGGCGACGGCGAGGTTCTCGCCGTGGATGGCCGCGGTGCGGTGCCACCACGTCACCGGCGGCGACACCGGCCCGGCCTCGGTCATGACGAGGGAGGTGGGGTCGACGCCGTCAACGATGTGCGCGGAGAACTCGTCCCGAGACGCGATCCCGGACAGGAGCGGGTCAACGTTCCGGGTGAGGTCGATGGGCAGATGCGGGTTCTGCTGATGCAACATCAACGCCGTCGTCTGCTTCGCAGTCAGGGCCTGCACGTCACCCATCCGGGCCTCGTTCAAACCCAGTTCGGTGGCCTGAATCTGCCCGGCCATCAACGCCCGCCACGCGTCCCGGCCCGGCCCGTACTTTGCGGCCGCGTCGGTGAATTGCTGGGTGAGGGGCCAGGACACGACCACGTAGTGGCGCTGCACCATCGCATTCGCACTGGATTTCCGGATCACTTCGTCGTAGGAGAGCTTCTGCGCCTCAAACGACGCCCGCTGCTCCGCCGTCCAGTTCTCCTGAACGGGTTCCAGGCGGGTCTTCACCCACAGCTGTTGCCGGGCCGAGTCCGGCGGTAGAACCCGGGTCAGGGTTTGCACGTTCCGGATCAACGAGGAGGGTGCGGCGCGGCGGGCCAGGAACTTGCCCCACGCGTTCGCCGCCCGGGTGAGGGCGGCGGCGGTTTCCATCCCGCGCAGCTGCCCAGACACGGAGAAAGCGACCGACAGGTACGCTTGCTCACCGATCGGGGCGTGCCAGGCAATACCGGGCATGTTCGAGGCGTACTGGAGCCAGCCCATGCCGTCTGCGCCGTCCGGGTTCGCCCGCATCTTCACCGCAGCCCGCTCCGCAACCTGCTTCTCACCTTTGGTACCGCGCAGGATCGCTTCTTGGAGCTGGTCCCACGCACCGACCTCGTAGGGCACGAACTCGTCCGTGCCGAGCCGCTTCCGGGCGCGGGCACGGGCGCGCTTCCGACGCCGCTCGAGGACCGTGCCCCGGTGGGTGCGCGCGGTGGTCAGCATCGTGATGCCCACCCCGGCGACGGCGACGATCAGGGCGGGGAGGCCGAGCCCTGAGACCATGCCGGCCATGCCTCCAGCGATGAACACGGTGAGGAGGATCATCCGGGTTTTGGAGGCGGTGCCGCCGAAGAAGCCGCGGTGGCCGGACTCGCCGCCGAGGTAACGGATGTGGGACTCCGGGGTGTCACTCACTAGACGGAGTCCTTTCCATAATGTTCCTCGTGGTCCTCGACCGGGGCCACGGCCGCGTCGGTCACCGAATCGGTGACCTTCTTCGTCGCCTCAAACCCGGCCATCGCCCCGGCGGCAATCATCGTGGGAACCCCGATCGCAGCACCCGCACCGGTCGCGGACTCCGCTGCGCCAGCGGCAGCCATGCCACTCTCCGCAGCGACCGCGCCGCCGCCCGCTGCAGCGGCGCCAACACCTGCCGGGGCTCCGCCGGCGGAACCTACGGACGCGGCCTCAGAGATTGACGACGTCGCGGGCTCCCCGTCGCCTGCAGCCGAACTGCCACCGGCACTGCTGCCCTCGCCGCTGCTCGAGCTGCCCGCGGACGGCGAGCTGCCGCCGAAGTAGGAGCTGCCGCCACCGCCGGAGCTTTCGGGGCTGTTGTCGCTGTATTTGGTGTCGGCTTGCTGCATGGACTGGGATCCGATGTCCGGGCCCACAGGTGCTGTCCCGCCGCCACCGGTGGGGATGACGGGGGCGAACTTCGTCAGGGCGACGGGGGCGAGGCCGGCCATGAACAACGCCAGGATCGACACGACCAAGGTCACCGTTTTGGCGAGGCTGGGGGTGTCGGAGAACGCATCGACCTGGGCGCTCATCATGCTGTACGCGATCGCGAGTAGGAAGAACAGCAGCGGGTGGGACGCCAGGACCCCGAACCAGAGGTACGCGATCTTCGACCCGAACTTCCGCTTCTGCGGATCCACGATCCACACGAAGCCGAGAGGGAAGAGGACGCCGGAGAAATACAGGGTGATGAGTTGAACGATCAGCATCAGGAGCACGACGAGCAGGCCCAGGATCATGAAGAACATCAGGATGACGCCGAGGACCGCGCCGCCGGCAAGGCCGGACCCGTCTTCCTCGGAGAGCATCGTGGAGAACTTCGCCACGATGGTTTCGGAGTTGCTGGTGACGCCCCACGCGATCAAGGAGTCAGACAGGGCGCCGAAAAACTTCACCAGGAACGCGCCGAGCGCGGGACCGAACATGGCCCCGAGGATGAACGCGGGCCCGTAGAGGGTGAGGGACTCCCCCAGCTCACGTCCGGACTGCTGGCCGCGCGCGGTGCGCACGATCTGCGGGATCAACAGGGCCACGAACACGAAGATCGCCAGGGCAAACGACACCTGGTACGCCTGAATGAACCAATCCGCCGTCAGGTCCGGAAGCGTCGCATGCGTCAACGCCGGCAACACCGTATCGGAGAGACCCTTGGCCGCTCCCTGCAACAGCTTGAAGGAATTCCCCGCTGGGTCAGACCAGAAGTCCGCCACTCCCGCAGCCGTATTCACGACAGCGCCGACTCCCCCGACGGCGTCCTTGACGCCCTGTCCGAGGTTCTGAGCGTTGCAGAGGAGAGGGCCGAGGGTGCAATCGGCACCCGCCGCCTGAATGATGACCGGGTGCATCAGCAGCCGCCGGTGTAGCGGTTTCCGCCGTTCGAGAGCTTGGTCTCGTCGACCACGGTGCCGGTTTCAACGTGCCATCCGCCGTCTTCCCACACCATTACGAGGCCCATACCCGCGACCTTGGTGGGGCTGAGTTCCCCGTTCACGACGTAGCCGACGGCCAGCTCGACAGTGACTCGATCGGCCGTGGAGTCCTCAGTAACACGCCACAAGCCGTTGGTCGTGGACACGTGGAAGGAGGTTCCTGGTTCAACAACACCCTGGGTTGGGTCGTCTCCTGCTCCCGCGTACTGGGCGGTGACGTCCTTCCACGCTGCGTTTGCCGTCGAGGCCATGACCTTCGAGCCGATTTCATCGCTTTCCGTGGCCACCGGGTACGGGTATTGCCAGAACCACCGCTCAAATGCCGTGGCGACTTCCACTGCCCCGTAGGTCGTGTGTTTGGCGTCGGCTTGTGCTGCCAGGACCATGTTGACGTTGCGGTCTTGCCCGCCGAGGCACCCGGTGGGTGCGACGTCGTCCCCGATACCTCCGGGGCCAGCGGTGCCCGCAGGGGTCGGTGTGGGGGTGGCCGTCGCGGTGCTGGGTGCGGCGTTCGGTGTTGGGGCGGGGCGGGTGGCGGTGTAGGCGATGCCTCCGCCGATGGCGACGACGAGGACGGTGGCCCCGATGACGATGGGCCAGCGGCTACGGCCGGATGCTGTGACCATTCGCATGGTGGGACTCCTTGGTTTGCGTGTTGGTGGTGTGGGTTAGCCGGCGAAGGAGAGGACGGCGCCGACGATAATCGCGAGGCCGGCGAGGGCGGCGAGGGAGATGCCCGCCCAGACGGCTTTCCGGCGTCCTTGGGCGTGGGCTTGTGGGTTGGGGTTGGTGTCTCCGGAGGCGCCGGCCATGGCGACGATTCCGAAGATCAGGTAACCGATGGAGACGAGGATGCCGATGGCCCAGAGGGCGGCGATAAGTTTTTGCCAGAGGGCGGTGAATTCGGCGCCGCCGAAGGAGAAGTCGGGCAGGATCCCGTCGAGGGGGTTCTCGATCGCCGCGTGGAGCAGGAGGTCGCGCATGGGGGTTAGGCCTTCCGGTTCTGTGTGGGTGCGGCGGAGACCGCGGTTTGCAGGTACCGGACCACGCTGGCGGCTGCTGCCACGAACGCGTCCCGGGTTGCGGGGTTGAGGCGGCTGAGGGTGAGTTGTCCGCGTTCGGCGATGTGGGAGTCGTAGGGGATCTCGTGCAGGGCGGACACGCCCGCCTGGCTCAGGAGCCGTTCGACTTCTTGGCGGACGGCGTCGTTCTCGGGGCGGCCGTCGGTGAGGCGGATGGCGATGGCCCGGTTTGCAAGCTCCGCGGCGGCCCCGCCCTCTGCCCGCAGCTCCTCGAGGAGTTGGATGGCTTCGAGGACGGAGTCGCCGGCGTTCATCACGGGGATCACGAGGACGTCGGAGACGGACACGGCGCCGCGGAATGCGGAGGAGGTGGGGACGTTGCCGGAGTCCATGACGCGGATGGAGTAGAAGTCGTCGATGACGTTGGAGACGGCGACGACGGATTCGCCGGTGAGGCGGTCGCGGCGCCCGGTGGATCCGATCACGGATGCGAAGGATGTTTGCGGGGCGGTGTATCCGGCGAGGCGTCCTGCGGTTTGGACGTGGTCGACGTCGCGGACGAGTTCGCCGAGGCCGAGGAGGGGGTTGCCCTCGGCGCGGAAGTTCAGGGCGCCGGGGTCGTCGGAGACTTCGAGGATCGCGACCGATCCGCCGCGGATCGCGGCCAGCACTCCCCCGAGCAGCAGTGCGGTGGGAGTCTTGCCCGTTCCACCCTTGGGGTTGTTCACCAGGACCGAGACCGCACGGGTCCAGGTGGCCTGCCGCACAGTGGTCTCGTGAGCGGTCTGCAGCTCCGTCCGGCGCCTCTCCCCCAGCTCGGCAGCACCCGGACCGACCGGCAGGCCCAGGCTGGCCAGAGCACCACGGAACCCCGTCGTGGCCTTCGCCGGCGCGCTCGACGCGGTGCCGAGGCTGGCGGCTGAGCCGCCGAAGAGGACGGAGGTGCTGGCTAGGTCGGTGGGCGTTACGGCCGGTGCCGACGGGGCAACCTGCGCTGCAGGAGCCTCCACTGGGGCTGCAGCAGGGATGGTGCGGAGTGCGGGTGCGCTGCTGGCGGTCTTGCGTCGAGGGGGTACGGGGAGTGTGTGGAGGGTGTCTTCCTCGACGTAGTCCCCGGCGCGGTCGGCCGCTCCAAAGACCTCGCTGGGGGCGGTGCGACCGGTGTCACTCATGGGCGGTATGTCCTCTCGAATTTCCACTAACTGGCACAGGGAATTAGGGAACCCCCCGAGGCCCTGACTAGTCTCTCGTCTTTTTTTTGATCGCCTCACCTGAACGGGGGGGTGTGTTCCCCCTGTGCTTGTGGTCATGAACGCCTGAAACACTCGGGTTGTGGGTCAAACGGCCCGATCGTAGGGAGCTTCGAACCTAACGTCAGCTACCGACATCACCGGATCATTACAGTTCGCAAAGGTAAATAGATGCATTTGCATTAACTTGAGTGCGGTCGTGGCGCGCCTGCGAAAGGGGTGATCCACGCCAGAATTGAGCGCATGGCCCGTGACGACAATTTAATGAAGCATGCCCCCGGCCGGGTGGCCTTGTTCCAGGAGTTGTTTTCCGCGCCGTCCCGTGTCCTGGTGCTCCGCGCCCTGCTCCGGAAGCCACTCAGCTACGCCGAGTTGTTTGACGTCATCGGTGACACCATGAGTCGGCCTGCGGTGCATGCGGCTCTGATCGATCTCCGGGGTATGGGCTATATCGAGGACGATGCCCCCGATGGGGTCGTGCGCCGGCCTCAGGGGACGAAGTTCACCGCGCGGCGAGACCTCGTGACCCGCGACTTCGGGCAGGTCCTCGAGTTCGTCCTGGGCTGACCACTCCCCCCTCGAGCAAGAGCATCGGGCCAGCGTGGTGCTCGACTTCGTCATAAGCTAATCATATAATGATTAGGGTTGACAGAGTCAACGATGGAAGAGGGCGGAGGTCGGGCAGAATGGCAGGATGCCCCGCTACGTGCGTCCCCCTCACGATGAACTCGTGGAGGCCGCGATCGACGCATTTGGAAATCGAGCTCGAGTGGCAATCCTCAAGCACATCCGCGAAAACGGGCCATGCACCCGCGCCGATGTCGCAACAGCGCTCAGCATCGCCCCGCCGACGGCGTCAAACCACCTGGCTGCCCTTGAGACTGCGGGACTCATTGAGTCCACTCCCCCGCGCAGCGAAGCCAGAAGCGGCCAGTGGGTGCGCTACACAGTCATCCCAGAACGCGTCACGGAGCTCTACGTCGCTCTTGGCGAGTTCCTCGGACAGTCAAGACTTTAATCAAGCCGCTCCCGCGCGTCGCGCACTCTTGAATGGGTTTAACGACAAGATCGGTTCCATGGCCGTTGCAAAGGGAAGCAGGATTCGTCGGGACCACACCCCCACGGTGTTGTTCCAAACACGAGTCGACCCCGCGATCCGCGCGGAAGTCAATCAAGCCGCAGCCGCAAGCGGCGTGTCCACCGGTATCTACCTGGAAGCGTTGCTGCGCCTAACTCTCGCGGACCAGGGCCAACTGCCTGTCCTCGACCTCATTCGCGACCCCAAAGAGGAGTTGCTCATCCCAGCCGCTTAAACGAAAGAGCCCGTCGCTTTCGCGACGGGCTACTGCAAGTTTCGTAGCTCAAACCCTCTGTGCTTGCCGGCCCGAGGTTCGAGCTAATCCAGATCAACAGCCCTCACGGGAGGTTTCTCTATGTCCCAGAGCATAGCGCACGTACTCCAGAATGCACCCGGAATTGTGTCCGGCGTGTCTGGCGTGTCCGCTGAAGCGTGGACAGCGTGGACAGCGTGGGCTTTGACGCGCCGGATGAGTCCGCGCGATCAGGTACGCGTGATGAAGCGCGACGCGTACGGGCGGGTGGACGAGAACAGTTACCCCCTGATCTACCGTGTTGGGCCGGCCGAACCCACGACGCCGTGGGCCATGAACCTGGCCGATGAGACCGGCTTGTTCCGGGTCCTCTGCTTCGACTTCGACGGTAAGAACAAGCACGGCGTTGACGCTGAGCTGATGGAGGAAGCCGTCGACGAGTGCGAGGTCCTCTCCCGCACCCTGGATGCCCTCTCGATCGACCACGTCGTGTGCCAGTCCTCGGGGACGGGTGGCCGGCACATCTGGCTCGCCCTCCAGGGCGGCGCCTCGAAACTCGCCGTCGCCCCCGTCGCGAGTGCGGCGCGAGCGAACTTCCGCCGCTTGGACCACGGCATGCTCCTCAACGCTGTCACCGGTGCCGCGCGGCCGCCCCTGTCCCCGCATCGCGATGGCAGCCATTCCACGGTCCTCCGCGGCGACCTGAACAGCTTGATCGTCCCGTCGACCACGACCGCCGACTTGGCAGCCCTGGCCGCGGTGCTCGAGGCGCGGAAGCCGTCCCTCCGCGCGGAAGACAGCGCCCCGTCGGGACCCGTCACCCTGCGTCACCAGGCGCACCGGCGGCTCAGCACGGCCGGCACCGCCCATATGGCCACCATCGATGGCGGTAGCAACCCGAGCTGGACCGGGTTCATGTGCCTGCTCGCGGCCGCGAACGCCGGGTGGCAGTTGGTCGACGTCGAGCACGCCATCAAGACCGCCCCCGGGCTGGAACATTTCCGGACGAAGAACACCGGCCGCGGCGACCGCCGCCCCCGGGCCTCAGCCGAGGCCCGGGCCCGGTTGGGCCGGCAGTGGGACAAAGCCCAGCAGTACGCCGCGCTGAAGCGCCCGTTGCCAGCGGTGCGGGAGCCGCAGGACCTGGCGGAGCTGGACGCCATCGTGACCGACGTCGAAGCCCTCCTCACCCGGTTCCTGGTTAGTCCGGGCCGGTGGGGCCGCACCGAAGCTTCCTCGAATCAGCAGACCATTCTCCGCGCCCTGGCCTACTTGACGCTGCAGACCGGTAAGCGCACCGTCGCCGCCGCCATCCGGGACCTGGGCCCGATGGGAGGCCTCGGCCGCACCACCGCAGCCGACGCCCTCACCGCCCTCGCTGCTGCCGGTTACGTCGAACGGGTCAGTGCAAGTGACGACGGCAACGCCGCCGAATGGCGCCTAGCCTCCACGTTATCCACAGGTCCCAGTACAGTCCGGTCACAACCACTTAATAACCCCCGCCCCCCGCACGAAACCCTGTCGTCGCCAGAACGTTCCGCAGCTGAACTCTTTAACACCCGCACCCATCTCGTCGCATTGCTTGAGGAACAACTCATCGACCAGCGCCATGACCTCTTCACCCGCCGGGGCCTCGGCCACCTTGCTGGCAAGCTCTACGCTTTACTGCGCCAGCACCCGTCCCTCACTATTGACTCCGCTGCTCGCCTCCTGGGTGTCACTGCCAGGCACACGGCCACGATTCTCAGTCGTTTGCGGCGTCACAAGCTCTTGGTTGTTCACCGTGATGGGTGGGCTAGGTCGAAGCAGGATCTCCGGGACCAGGCGGCCCTGCAGCTGAACGTGCTGGGAACGCTGCAGGCTCGGGCGGAGCGGTATCGGATCGAGCGGGAGGTGTGGGCGTGGTGGCAAGCCGAACTAAGCACCATGATGTCAGCGCCCCGGTCCCGGCCGCGGCGCCCACATGTGTCGAGCCGGCCGTTGTTTGAAGCGAGCTCACCGGGTGAGCGGGTGTGGCCGAAGTATCCGCGGTCGAGTGATCAGCGTGGTGATCATCGTTCTGCGCGGGAGCTGGTGAATCTGGGTGTGTTGAGCCCGCAGAATCGTTGGCAGTATCTCGGAGACGCCGCCTAACCGCTAGGTGCAGCTTCGGAGGTTACAAACCGGTGTTCTTTGGCTGGACAGGGCGCATGGATGAGTCTGGATGGCCTTGTGTGTGGAGTTCCGAGGCATGGTGATTAGAGGTGGGCAGGTCTCCCACAAGCTGTCTCTCGGTTGCGGTGAGCACGGTTGTGTCGGCTAGAGACGCTCGAAGCTGCACGGCAGCAGTGATGGTAGCGGACCCGAGTGTTGGTCCGGCGTCGCTCGGGATAGATGCGAGAACCGCTTCACGAGTGCGATGGGATACCTGGAAGCTGCGTTCATGCGGTGGCATGGCAATGGGGATGAGGGTAGTCCCGCAGCTTTCCGCAGTGAAGATGTCAAGTGCGTCCCGCTTTGAAACGTCGAGCATCCCGGCTTTGGCTGCACGGTGGAGGGGACCGGCGAGAATGGTTGCTGCCGCCTCAGCAGAGGGAGTGGTTTGACCTGGTCGCCATCCTCGATACGCCAGCGAATAGAGGGAGGGGTTTGCGTACCGAAATCTCCATGAAGATTCCACGCACGCCGCAGGCCGGTGGTGGGATCCACGGCTACCTGCCTGGCAAGGCCCTCCGAGTGGTGCGCCGCGAAGCCATCGGCGGCGACAGCGTCACGTAGGCCTTGCTTGTCGCCAACAGGCGGTATACGGCGGGTGGCTGCACACCGGCCGCGCAGCCGACGGCGGAATTTGTCAAGGAGAATGAGGCCAGTGAAAGTTGTGGCGGCTCGTTTCGGCTCGGTGTGGTCTTCACAGACTGCTGGGCCGTTGATCCGGACGGTAAGGCATTTGATAACTTCAGTGAGGACGTAAAGGTGCAATAGTGTGCGTCAGGGAGGCTGGTGGTCATGCCGACAATGTCTGCTCTCGAAGGTGCGTTCTGCCGCAGTGCACCTTGGCGTCTGGCGGCGGGCCGAGTTGTCTTGTGGGCGACACAGGGTGTTTCGTTCACCGGTGACGTGCTTGAGATCGGAGGGGGTAGTGGTGCGACGGCCGACAGGTTAGCGCGGGCAAATCCGTCACTGCGCCTGACGACGACCGATTATGACCCCGTGATGGTTGGCGTCGCACGAAAACGTCTTGCAAAGTATCCACACGTGGCGGCGCGCCAAGCCGACGTCACACAGCTTCCCTTCGATGACGAAACTTTTGATTTTGTTGTAAGTTTCCTGATGCTGCACCACGTTGTCGATTGGGAGAAGGCAATCGCAGAGGTTGCACGTGTGCTCCGGCCGGGCGGCATTTTCACCGGTTATGACCTCACTGCTTCTCGAGCCGCTTCGTGGGTGCATCTGACCGATCGCTCCCCTCATCGGCTCATCGAACGCGGGGCCTTTGAACCTGTTCTCGGACAATTCAGACTCGATGCTAACGGGCTGAGGTACACCTTCGGCGGTCGAGTGATGCGATTCACTGCACGCAAGCTTGCATTGTCCACCTGAAATGAGTGGACGCGTGTCAGGCAGGTCCAGGCAGGTCCCGTTGATTGCGACAGACGTCGTCCCGTCGTGAGTTGACCCCAGATTGCATGGAGTCGCTCGCCGATTAGGATGTGATCGCCGAGTGGCGTCTCAGACTTTCGGGCGCTCGGGTGTTCAAGATCTACCAGTAGGCGGGCGGGTTCGAGCGGTGAGAGTCCGCACTGGACGAGGTGTGGGGCCGCTGGCATGCGCAGCAGTTGTATGCGCGCCAGGCTATTGGAGTCGAATTTTGCCCCGCCGCGGGCGGAGCTGGTGGGATCTTCCGCAGCTAGGAGACGGCGATGATCGGTGCGGCCAGCGCAGTCTCCACTCTATGAAGGGGCGGCCGTTTTGCAGTGTTCTAGACTGTGTACGGGCCGAATGTGCCCTGCTGAGGGTCGATGGTTTCCTGCTGCGGTTCGCAAACTCTTCCCGGCACACCCAGTTGATAAATCTGAGCGAGGACGTTGAATGAGGCGTTTCACGGCGGATGATGTTTGCCTGCTGCTGGCGCGGTTGCGGGAGAAAACACCTCTGGTGCAATGCCTGACCAACGCGGTGGTGACAAACTTCACCGCTAACGCGTTGCTGGCGATCGGGGCTGCGCCGGCGATGACCGATATCCCCATCGAGGCCGACCAGTTCGCCCGTATTGCTTCGGCCACGCTGGTGAACTTGGGCACTCCGCATGCGGAGCAGCGTGCAGGCATGCAGGAAGCGGCCCGGGCGGCGCACGAGATCGGTACGCCGTGGGTGCTCGACCCGGTGGCCGTCGGCGTCCTTTCGGTGCGCACCCGGCTGGCCGCCGATCTGCTGGCATACGCGCCCACTGCAATCCGCGGTAACGCCTCCGAAGTGATTGCCCTGGCTGGCCTAGGCCACGGTGGCCGGGGGGTGGACTCGGTCGATACCGCGGAGCAGGCGTTGGATGCCGCTGGCCGACTTGCCGACCGGTACGGCTGCATCGTCGCGATTTCTGGGGCCACCGATTTGATCACCGACGGAACCGATGTCATCCGCCTGAGCAACGGCCATCCCTACCTCACCCAAGTCACCGGTGGAGGGTGCGCGCTTGGCGCCGTAACCGCGGCTTTCCTCGCGGTCGGCGACGATCGTCTTGTTGCAACTGCCGCCGCGACGGCCGTGTATACGGTCGCGGCCGAACGGGCGGCGGTGGGCGCCGGCGGTCCGGGCAGTTTTGCCGTCGCGTTCCTTGACGCATTGTCGAGCGTTGACGGGTCCGCGATCCGGGCGTCGATAGCAATTTCATGACTGAGTTCAGTAGGGAGACTTTCACGCCAGGCGTGTATCTGGTCACCGACACGGCGTTATGTGGCAGTCGCGGGGTGGTCGAGACGGTGCGGGCGGCGGTAAACGGTGGCATCCAAACGGTGCAGATCCGGGAGAAAGATGCGTCCGCTGCCGACTTCTATCAGCTCGTGTTGCGCATATCCGAGGCTGTCGGTGGCCGGGCCGCTATTCTCATCAACGACCGGATCGACGTGTTTCTGGCTGCCCGCGCTGCGGGTGCCCGCGTGCATGGTGTCCACGTCGGCCAAAGCGACCTTCCGGTTGCGGCAGTAAGGATGATCGTCGGCGACGACGCGATCATCGGGTTGACCGCCAATACTGTCGATCATGTCCGCCAGGTGGCTCTCCTGCCGGATAGAACGGTCGACTACCTGGGTGTTGGTGTGATCCGGGCGACGGCCACGAAGGTGAACCATCCGGCGCCGATCGGCGTGGACGGTTTCGCCGGGGTCGCCGCCGTGGCAGGCCTGCCTTGCGTGGCCATTGGCGGAGTCATGCTGGACGACGTGGGCGAGCTGCGCCGGGCGCGGGCGGCAGGTGTTGCCGTGGTGTCCGCGATCTGTGCCGCGGCAGACCCGAAACGGGTGGCCGAGGATTTTGAGGAGGAGTGGAACCGATGATCCGTACCGTCTTGGCGCGCACAGTACCCCGAGTTCTTAGCATCGCTGGTACTGATCCAACCGGTGGGGCCGGCATTCAGGCGGACTTGAAGAGCATCGCCGCGCAGGGCGGCTACGGGATGGCCGTCGTTACCGCACTGGTTGCCCAGAACACCCACGGGGTGAGGTCGGTGCATATTCCGCCGGTGGCCTTCCTTCGCGAGCAGCTCGATGCCGTCAGCGACGACGTCACTATCGATGCGGTCAAGATAGGGATGCTCGGCAATGCCGAGATCGTTCAGGCCGTCGATGATTGGTTGGAGAAGGTGAAACCGCCGGTGGTGGTGCTTGACCCGGTGATGGTTGCCACCAGCGGCGACCGGCTGCTCGAGCCGGCTGCAGAAAGCGCCATGATCCGGCTGCTCAGCCGGGTCGACTTGGTCACACCGAACCTGGCGGAATTAGGGGTGCTGTTAGGAGAGCCGACCGCTTCGACCTGGCCGCACGCACTCGAACAGGGCACGCGACTCTCAGCGGCGCATAACGTCATTGTGCTGGTCAAGGGCGGCCATCTGGAGGGTGCCGTGTGCCCGGACGCGCTGGTGGATGCCACCGGCCAGCTTCCCGCCGGCCGGCAGATGATTGAGGTTGCAGCCGATCGGGTGGACACCACCAATACCCACGGAACCGGATGTTCAATGTCGTCGGCGATGGCGACATTGCAAGCCCGGCTCGGGGATTGGAGCGCCGCATTATCGATGACCAAGTCCTGGTTGCAGGAGAGTCTGGAACACGCCGACGAACTCGAGGTCGGTACCGGGCGTGGTCCTATCCACCACTTTCATCGGTTGTGGGCAGGCGGGCCGACCCAAGGCTGACCCGCACTGTTTCGGGGCCGGCCAGCGCGCCGGTTAGCACGAGCACTCCAGCCAGTGCGAGCAGCGCCGCGACGGCACCGTGGTCGCCGAGCACATTCTGCAGGGCCGGCAGATAGTACGGGTAGAGGGCTGGAATGACGATGGAAAGGCTGTAACCGACCCCGTAGCCGCTGGAGCGCACGGCAGTCGGGAAGCGTTCGGCTAGGTAGGCGCCGACCGGGCCGTAGCCGGAAACCGTGACGATCTGCAGCGCCACGACCAGCAGCACCAGAACCGTGGTGCCGGCGGCAGCGAAGATCGCCAGGAAGATTACCGGCCCTAGTACCGCTGCGATCAGGCCGAAGCCGATGAAGAAAGCGCGTCGGCCGGTGAACGTCGACAGGTGCCCGCAACCTGCCATGGTGACGGCGCTTGCGGCGGTGCCGCACATCATCGCGAACGATATGGTTTGTGCGCCCAGGTCAGCATCGACGCCAAGTTGCCCAGTCAGCACCGGGATGGCCATTGAAGTCAGCAACCACATGCCGCTCATCAGAATGAATACCTGCCACAGCGCTCGGCGGTGTTCGCCGATGAGAATTTCCTTCAGCGGGTTCGTGCGGTGTGGGGGGTGGGTCCACGTCGGGGAATCCTGAACCCGGGCACGATAGTAGGCGAGCATTCCAAAAGCGAGCATGGCGCCGAGCAGGAATGGGATGCGCCAGCCCCATACGTTGTAGCTGGCGGCGTCGAGCGTGCCGTGGAGTACGAACACCAGGCCGGCGATGGTGGCGTTGGCCCAGGGTGACATCCACATGATCAGCCCGCTGACAAGCCCTCGCCGTTCAGGCTCGGACCATTCCATCGCCAGTGGAACAGCCGAGGTGTATTCACCGCCGAGAAAAATTCCGCCGAGAAAACGCAGCGCCAGGATCAACAGGAGCGATCCGCCACCGAACACGGCGTGGCTGGGAACCAGTGCGATCAGCAGTGTCGTCAGCGCCACACCGGTGAGTGCGACCTTGGTCGTCGCCGTGCGGCCGATGCGGTCGGAGATCGGACCGAAGATCGCTGCTCCTATCGGCCGCCCGATCAGCGTCGCGACAAAGATCAGCCCGGCGTTGCTGACCAGGTTTTCCGACCCGAAGAGATGCGCCGCTGCCGGCGTCAGGGCGATGACGGGCAGGAAGATGTCGAATTGGTCCACATAGTTGCCGAGGATCCCGCCCCGTATGGCGCGGCGCATGCCTGGCGGTGTGGACGGCGGCAGTTGAGTGGGGGCAGAGGCGGTGCTGGGGTGGGCGTAACGCATCAACTTCACTTCCTTTGCCGGCATTACCCGGTAGGTTCAACGGTCGAAGCTGCCTCAGCTTCCTCTCAGCCCCTGCAAAAGGGCTCCCGTGTAGACGAAAAATAACATAGCACCCTGTGTCAGGGGCTGCGTTTAGCCATGTTTACGTTAAGCCATGGTCTTGCCCTTTTTTTCTGGTTGTGATTGTCTGCAAGCGCGCGCCGAGAGTGGGGATCCGGCGGCGACCTCGGCGGCGAACTCGGCGGAGTCGTAATGGTGATGTTCGATGACTTGGTATGCACGCATTGAGTGTGAACCAACACGTTGTTCGTCCAGGCTTGGCTGCTTCTTGGTTACACTCGTCTTGAACACGGGAGTCCGGTGAGCCGGGCTGAGAGGAAGATTATCAATCTTCGACCGTCGAACCTGATCTGGATCATGCCAGCGCAGGGAGGCAATTTTCTCACATCCCGTGCCCTGATATTCCTGCAATCAAGGAGGGCACGACAGTGCAACTATCCCTACTCAAAAGTACGCCCTCGCCGTGGATAACGGTAGGTGCGCTCGTTCTTGCCGCAGTGACAGTTCTAAGTGGCTGCGCCTCAGGCTCGGCGACTGGCACCGCTTCGTCAACCGCGTTGACTCCGGTGGCCTTCGCCTTGGACTGGACACCGAATACCAATCACACCGGACTGTATGTCGCTCTTGAGAAGGGCTACTTCACGCAGGCGGGGCTTGAGGTGAAGGTGCTCCCATACAGCCAGTCATCCACCGACGCACTCATCAACGCCGGCTCAGCTGACTTCGGTATCAGCTTTCAGGACACGGCCACCTTCGCGGCGGCAGCGGGTGTGCGCAACATCTCGGTGATGTCGGTGCTGCAGCACGACGCGACGGCGATCGGGGTCCTGGCCAGCCGCGACGACATTCGCAGCCCGAAGGACCTCGACGGCAAGACCCTCGGCCTGGCAGACCCCAGCGCAACCTTCCCCACCGAGGCGGCGGATGTCATCAAGAACGACGGCGGAACGGGCGAGTTCAGGAAAATCACGCTGGGCACCTCCGCCTATGAGGCCCTCTATGCCGGCAAAGTTGATTTCACCTCGGCATTCACCACCTGGGAGGGCATCGATGCCGCTCTTCGTGGCACCCCGATGAAGTTCTTCGCTCTGCACGACTATGGCCTACCGGACCAGTACTCGGTGATCGTCGAGGCAAACCGGGCCTGGACTGCCAAACACCCTGCCGCCACTGCTCAGTTCGTCCAGGCCCTGCAGAAGGGGTACCAGTACGCCGCCGATCGTCCGGATGCCGCGGCGAAGATTTTGATCGACGCGAACCCCGGCGTCTTCGAAAACACGGAACTCGTTTACCAAAGCCAGAAAAAACTGAGTGCTTCCTACCTCAAAGATGCCAACGGTAAAGTTGGCACCCAAACGGCAGAGACCTGGCAGCAGCTGGCCGATTTCCTCTACCGTGCCGGCCTCTTGGCCGACGAAGACGGCAAACCACTCACCACGGCGCTGGACGCATCAACACTGTTCACCGAGCACTACCTCAGTGAAAAATAGCATCACCGTGAAGCGGGCTACAGCGCCCCGCACGACGGTATTCTCGGCGCTAGCGCCTCCCGCCGCGATCCTCGTCGCGTTCGTGATCACCTGGCAGGTGGCGGTGATGGCAGGCGGAGTGCAGCCGGCGATCCTGCCCTCCCCGCAGCGCATTCTTCAGCAGGGCTGGGAGGCCCGCACTACGATTTGGGACAATACGCTCCCCACCCTGCAGGAGACGTTTCTCGGCTTCGCCGTCTCTCTGACCGTCGCTTGGACGCTGGCGATCCTGATCGACTTTTCGCCATGGCTGCGGCGAGCACTGGTGCCACTGCTGGTGGCATCCCAAGCCATACCCATCATTGCGATCGCGCCGCTGATAGTCATCTGGTTCGGATTCGGTATGCTGCCCAAAATCATCGTCATCGCCCTGGTGACATTCTTTCCAGTCACGGTCGGCCTGATTGACGGCTTCAACCGCACCGATCGAGAAGCGATCAATCTGCTGCGCAGCATGGGGGCCAACCGGTGGAAGCAGTTCGTGTATGTGCGTCTTCCGTCGGCGCTTCCCTCGTTCTTCACCGCCCTTCGAATCGGAATCGCCTACGCCGTCACCGGTGCCATTTTTGCCGAGTACGTCGGCGCCGAGCGGGGCCTGGGCATTTATATGGCGATGATGAAGAACTCGTTTCGCACCGATCTTGTGTTGGCTGCCGTTGCGGTGACCGCGCTCGTGAGCGTGTGCCTGTTCCTGTTGACCTACGTCGCCGAACGGGCAATCATCCCTTGGCATTCGAAGGAACGCAGGAGCTGGCATGGCTGAGGCGACTCCCCCGAAGATCGAACTGCGCGGAATAGGTAAGTCTTTTCCGCTCGGCCGCGGGCAGGTGAGGTCGGTTCTCGACGACATCGCCTTCTCGGCGCAGCCCGGCGAATTCGTTGCCGTGATCGGTCCTAGCGGATGCGGGAAGAGCACCATGTTCAACATCATGGCCGGCCTGGAGACGGCCAATTCCGGCGAGGTCTTGGTCGACGGGGATGTCGTCACCGGTCAACACGAACACTTCGCATACATGCCGCAGAAGGATTTGTTGTTCCCGTGGCGCAGCATTCTGGAGAACACTTCCCTCGGCCTCGAGGTTGCGGGGGAAACCAAGAAGACTGCCCGAGCACGGGCGGGCAGTTTTTTCGCGGCCTTCGGCCTGTCCGGTTTTGAAGATGCACATCCTTACGAACTCTCCGGGGGCATGCGCCAGCGCGCGGCCTTGCTGCGCACCGTGGTGCAGGGCAGAGATGTCCTGTTGCTGGACGAGCCGTTCGGGGCCTTGGACTCTCTCACCCGAACCGACATGCAGTCCTGGTTGCAGGGGGTGTGGTCTCAGAACGCCTGGACTGCGGTGCTGATCACCCACGACATCCGTGAGGCGATTTACCTCGCCGACCGGGTGGTCGTCCTCAGCGCGCGGCCGGCATCCGTGCGGCTGAACCTGACCATTGACCTGCCCCGGCCGCGCGAGGTGTCGATGACCACCTCGGCAGAGTTCGCCGGATACGAACGCACGCTCCTGGCGACCCTGCACGAGGAAACTCTCCCGCCCAGAGGACCCTAAACCGCAGCGCCGACCGTGGGGCGTTCCAGCCCCAGGTGCCCACGCAAGGTATCCGCGGTATAGCAGGTGCGGAACAGACCGCGCCGTTGCAACACAGGGATCACCCGGTCCACGAACTCATCCAATGATTCCGGCAGCAGCGGCGGCATCACATTGAAGCCGTCCGCGGCACCGGAACGAAACCACAACTCGATTTGGTCGGCGATCTGCTCCGGCGTTCCGACCATGGTGCAATGCCCACCGCCGGCGGCGAGCCGGCCCAGCAACTGCCTTACCGTGGGCTGCTCAGCCTGGATAATTCGTAGGATGGTCGCATACCGACCCTGCGGCCCAGTGAAGCCGGCCAGCGGCGGCAGCGGCGGCACCGGCGCATCCAAATCCCAGGTACTGCAATCCTGTTGCACGAACGTTCCCAGCTGCGCGAGCGACTGCTCGGTCGGCAGGAGGGCATCGACCTCCGCTTGCTTCGCCCGCGCCTGCGCCTGTGTGGACCCCACATAAGTGACGAGACCGGGCATGATCAACACCGCATCCGGATCGCGTTTGGCTACGGCAATGCGCCGTTTCATATCCTGGTAGTACTCCTGTCCGCTGGCGAGGTCATATGCCACCGCATAGATACCTTCGGCATAACGGGCGGCCAGCTCCCGGCCAGGGACGGAGGCGCCGGCCTGAAACAGCACCGGTCGACCTTGCGGCGGGCGCGGCACCGTCAGCGGGCCATCCACCCGGAAGTGTTCACCGGAGTGGCCGATCGCTCGCACCCGGGCCGGGTCAGATAGAGACCTCCGCGGTCCAGGATCAGAGCATCGTCCTCCCACGAATCCCACAATTTCAGCGCCACCTCGATGAACTCGGCCGCCCGGCTATAGCGCTGATCGTGGGAGGGCAGCATGTCCATTCCATGGTTGCGGGCTTCGGCGTCAAACATGGAGGTCACCACGTTCCAGCCGATGCGCCCTTTACTGATGTGATCCAGGGATGCAAGCATGCGCGCAGCGTGGAAAGGGGTGTAAAAGGTCGCCGAGACGGTGCTGACCAGCCCGATCCGGCTCGTCGCCCGCGCCATCGCTGCCATCGCCGTCAGCGGCTCAAGAAACCACCGCGGGCCGGTACTCACATCGCCGACGGCTTGCCCGTCGGCGAAGAAAACGGCGTCAAAGAGGCCACGTTCGGCGCTTCGGGCGAGCCGTTCGTAGAAACTGATGTCTCCTAACTCTTCGATGGGCGACTGCGGCCGCCGCCAGGCGGCGCCGTGGTGGCCACAACCCATGAGGAACGCATTGAAGTGAAGCTGGCGCGGGGCTGACATGACCGGCGCGGCCCTAGTTAGTTCATCACCAGGCCGCCGTCGACTATCAGGTTCTGCCCGGTGACCGACCGCGCCCAGGGGGAGGCGAAAAAAAGTACCGCATCCGCAAATTCGGCCGGGGTTGTCACCTTGCGTAGCGGGGTGGAGGCGGCGATGAAGTCGAACACGTCCTCGGGGGTGGCCGCGCTGGCATCCGTGGTGCGCAGCAGCCCGCCGGAGACCATGTTCACGGCGATGTTGTGCAGGCCGAGGTCCGAGGCAAGGGTGCGGGTCAGGGAGAGCATGGCGGCCTTGGCGGCAGTGTAGTCGTGGTAAGGCACCACCGGGTTTTGGAAAAGGTTGGTGCCGATGTTGATGATGCGGCCGAACCCGGCCTCGCGCATGCCGGCCAGTGCCTGCTGGGTCGTGTTCAGGGCACCGCGGACACTGCCGGAGAACTGCGTCTCGAACTCGTTCCAGCTGATGACGGCAGCGCCGGAGCGGGCATCGCCGTTGAAGCTGAAATCGGCCAACGCGTTATTGACCACCGTTGTCACGGTGGAGCCAAAATGTGCCTGAGCCTGCGTGAGCATTGCCGCGACCTGGGCCGGTTCGGTGACGTCGGCCCGTACGGCAAGAGCATGTTCAGGCCCATAGCCGGCAGCCAGGGTTTCCGCCGCTGCGGCGCTGTTGTGATAGTTGATGACCACCCGGGCGCCCTGCGCCGCGAAAGCGTGCACGATGCTTTTACCCAGGCCGCGTGCACCGCCGGTGACCAGGACAATCTGTTCTGCTATTCGCATGATTTTCTTCACCTTGGGTATGGCGAAAGGACCAGATCCGGCACCAATGCGGTGCACGTAATTCTCCGTGACATCCCTTCGCTAGTTCGAACTAGATCAGGTTCAACGGGTGTCATCTCAGCCGACCGTCATGCAGTCGGCACCCCGTGTCGCTGGAGACGAGTATACGCAACGGCCTGGTACTTGGGAATTTGCGTCCTAAACTCAGAGACTGCCGGGCTGGTCGACTTTGTAAGATCGCTGTCGTCATTTGTGAGTCCATCGGCTCCGACAGCTCACGCGTATATCGCGGCCTTAAGACTGCTCGTGAATTCACGGACGCCGCGATGACGTCGTGGTTGTTTGTGACGGTTTGGGTGTTGAATCTCTCGCCGCCATCTCAGACCCCAAGCATAGGATGAATCCTCTCGCCGTTGCCCTGCACGACAACATCCGGGGTGCGTGCGCATTCTGTGTGGCATCCCACGGGACGCGGTCAAGGCCGGTGGGTGGCCGCTGCTTAGGGAGTACAACGGCGACGCCAGTATCCGTAATCTCGTAGTCGAGGGCTACCAGATCCTCAATTTCTAAGCACTACGCCCGACCTTCTACCCTGATGTGAATTGGAGTTTTCATGGCCCTGACAGTTCTTCTTGACCTTCGCCTAAAACCAGAGGCCGTTCTCGGGGCGGAGGCCATGCTGCGAGACATTTTGGTCGGAACCCGTGCATTTGAGGGGTGCCTGGGTGTTGATGTGTTGCTTGATTGCGATGATCCCGCCCACATGATCTTGCTGGAGCGGTGGGCGTCGGCCGACGCTGACGCGGCATATCGTCACTGGCGCGCGGGTGCGGGTGCGACCGATCTGGGCTCATTGCTGGCCAGTACCCCCCAAATCTCCATGTTTGAGATCGCCAGCGACATCTGACCGGGCACTACGGCGCATGCCCGAGATCATGCTCATGTCCCCGGTTGTGCGCCGTGATGTGTTCCCGGTTGGGGAACTGGGCCAGGTAAGCCGCCTACACTCGGCGCAGTTGCGGGTTAGCCCGCACACAACGCTCAGTCGGCCATGTATCACGCAGTTTGAAATGATGTCGTGGTGGCAAAGTCGGATACGACCATCCTGGTTGAGGGCAACCAGTACTTCCCGACTGAGTCGTAAAAGTCTGCGTACTTCTCCGGCGAAGAAATTCTTCGCCAATAGATCCCTCTCGCTGGCGTCGCAAAAGATGTCGGTATCTTCATCCCAACGCTGCATCGGTGGTATTGGCCTCCACGGCTAACCACCGTGGACCAACGAGAGTTTTATCCGTTTCGTGAGCTGGTACTGGGGCTGGCGCCACGTATTTCAGGCTGCGAGCTTTTTGAGGTACCGAGCCAGGGCACGTGGAGCCGAACGAGGGGCTTCGGCCTCAACGACCGCGTTGTAGTTCGTATTGGTGTTCACGTCGTAGGTGAGCACTCGGCCATCTTCGGCTTCGATGAACTCGATGCCGCAGACTTCCAACCCGGTGCGGCGCGCGAACTCGAGGTATTTCTCGATAATCGAGTGGTCGAAGTCTTCGCGCAGGCTGAACAGTTGCTGACCGGCTATGGGTGCGATGGTGGCGCCGGGAGGCATGATCAGCTCGCGCGTGATCGGGTCGATGGCGCAGGCATCCGCCGGGCACAGCTGGAAGCCGCCGCGTGCGGTGTCGGCTTTGACGGCGTAGATGAACTCGCCGCCCACGATCTCAACCCGGGTGATGAACGGTTCCGCAGCCTGGATATATTCCTGAATGAGTGTGATGCCGTCTTGCGGCTCCTCGAACTCGGAAGAGGCAACGTACGCGGCGAGCTCTTCGTGACTCGTGAACTTGCGAACGCCGAGGCCCTTGCCGCCTTGGTTGTGCTTGGTCATAAACGGGGTGGGAAAGTCGTGTGCGGCATCGAGAATTTGCTCACGGCCCACCGCGGCTACGGTGCGAGGGGTGTCGATGCCGGCGGCTTTGAGTGCAACGAGCTGCTCGACCTTGCTCATCTCGAGCTCGAGAACGCGCCGGCCATTCACCGTGCGGCGGCCGTGGGCCTCGAGCCAAGCCAACACGGCGCGCGCGTAGTCTTTCGACTTTCCGTGGTCGCGTGTGTGAGCGGATGCGCTGATGCGCGACCAGAAGATTCCCTCCGGCGGTACCGAATCCAGGTCGAGAACGCCGTCGGTGAGCAGCCATTCCTTCACCTCCATACCCTCTGCTTCAAAGGCCCGGGCGAATGGCGGAAACCATTCAGGGTTCTCGTGCAGGGCATAGATCGTGGTCTGGCTGGAAGTCATAAAAATCCCTTCGGGTTGCACTGAACTTAAGGAGGCCCCCGTGCGGGGTATTCCTCCGGTCTTGCGCAGTTACTACTGCGGGATCATGATGCCGTTGCCCGGGCCCATCGGTAGGTCGAAGAAGTAGAAGACGCTCAGCACGGCTACCCAAGCGATCCAGAACGTGACTGCGAAGGGCAGCATACGGGCGATCACGGTGCCAAGGCCCGCCTGTGGCTCGTACCTACGCAGCATCGTAAGTAGCACGATCATGTACGGGTTGAGGGGTGTGAGTACCTGGGTGGCCGAATCTCCCACCCGGAACGCACCCTGGATAAATGCAGGTTCGTAGCCAAGTAATACGAACAGCGGCACGAACACGGCGGCCATCAGCGTCCACATGGCCGAACCCGAAATGATGAAGAGGTTTAGCAGCGAGGCAAGCAGTACGAAGGCGACGACGGCCGGATATCCGGTGAGGCCGATGGACTCAAGGCCCCCGGCTCCTGCAACGGCGAGCCAGCTTCCGATTCCGGAGAAATTAAACAGGGCGACGAACTGGCCGAGGATGAATGCAAGCACGAGAAATCCGCTCATGTCCTTGATGGCCTGCCCCATCACGCGAGGCACGTCGCTGCCCCTGGCGATGGTTCCGGTGATCTTGCCGTACACCAGTCCTGGAATCACGAACATAGCGAAAACGATGAACACGATCGAACTCAACAGGGGTGAGCGCGGCAGAAACTCGCCGTCTTCGTTTCGCCAGGAGGATTCCGGCAGGAGCACGCCAACCAGAATCACTCCGGCGACCACGACGCCGGCCACGAACGACCAGAACAGGCCGCGATTCTCGGTGTGCGTGAGCCTCGTGTTCATCACGGAGGGAACCAACACGTCGTCGTCAGTGATCTCGTCGCGCGCAATCTGCTGCCGCCCCAAACGCGGTTCCAGGATTTTGTCGATGATGAAGCCGGCGAGTGCGATGAGTACGAGCGCGGAGACCACGTTGAAGAAGTAGTTCGATACCGGGGTCACGACGGAACCGGCGTTCGGCAGGTTCTGTGTGACCGACGTGGTGATCCCGGCGAACAGCGCGTCGAGGCTCGTTACGAACAGCGAGGTTGAGTAGCCGGCGCCCACGGCAGCAAACCCGCCGAGCAGCCCGGCCACGGGGTGCCGGCCAGCAGCCTTAAAAACCAGGGCGGCAAGCGGGGGGATGACCACAAAGGCCGCATCAGACATGATCGACCCTACGACTCCCACGAACGCCACGGCGTAGGGCAGCGACCAGCGTGGTGCCGAGCCGAAGGCCTTACGAATCAGCGCGGCGAGCAGGCCGGACTTCTCGGCAACACCGACCGCGAGCAGGATGGGTAGCACTGTCGCCAACGGCGGAAAACCCAAGTAGTTGACCCCAATGTTCTGGGTGAACCAGGTGAGCCCTTCGGCGGTGAAGAAACCCGTGATCACCGTGATCTCGTCGGTTCCGGGCAACTGCACCGTGACGTTCGCCCAGGCCATCGCGGTCGACGCCACCGCCGTGATTGCGAACAGCAGAAGGAAGAGCATGAACGGGTCGGGCAGCTTGTTACCGACGCGTTCGATTCCACCGAGAACACGATCAATCACGACGGTGCGCCGGGTGAGGGACTGTGCTGAAGACATGGAGCCTACCTTGCGTCGGATCGAACAAAACGATCGGTGTGTCAGGAGCTAGATCGTGCGCTGTCAGACAGGGCACGGAGTTAGGAATCAGTCGAAGAAGTGCGGCACATCGATCGCGCCGCCCTGCTCCGCGAACTCTTGAGCCATGCTGCGGCGCAATCCGGCGTCGCAGAGAAAATCAAGGGCGGTGAGGGCGAGCCCGCAGGCGCCGTCGAGGGCGCCTGACTCCGCGGCATCCGTTGCGGCGGCCGCCGCGAATTCGCGGGTGTGCAGGGCAACGTCTGGTGCCGCAATCTTGATTAGTGGGTGAATACCGGGGATGCGATGGCTTACGTTGCCGAAGTCGGTGGACGCTGCGATGGTTTCCGACACCACGCTAAGCGGGAGTGGCTGGCGCCCACGGCGCTGCTGGGCGGCGACCCAGCGACCGGTGAGCACACTGTTCGTGCGCACCGGAAGGGTGGGGGCGTGCTCGTCCCAGTCGATCTCGACACTCGTTCCAGTCATCAATGCTGCGCCGCGCGCGATGTCGTTCAGCCGCACGCTGAGGTCTTTGAGCGTGTCCGCAAACTTGGATCGGGCGTAGAGCTTGAGTACCGCGCGCTCTGGAATGATGCTCGGCCGTGTTCCCCCCTCACTGATTACGGCGTGCACGCGGTCTACCGGCGGTAACTGTTGACGCAACAGGCCAACGGCCTGGTACGCCAGGGTTGCGGCGTCGAGAGCGTTGCGTCCCATAAAGGGTTGAGCGGATGCGTGCGCCGCGACGCCCGTGAACGTCACGGTTAGCACGCGGCGGCCGAGCCACACCTGGTCGGCGAGGTCGTAGCCATAGGGGTGCACCATGATCGCGGCGTCGAGGCCGTCGAAGGCGCCGTGCCTGGCCATCACTTCTTTGCCGGAGAAACCTTCCTCGGCGGGAGTACCGAGGAACACCACCCGGCCTCTGAATGCGTCGGGATCCTCCTTGAGCGTGTTAGCCAACGCGAGGAAGGCGCCGACGCCGGTGGCGGCGATCACGTTGTGCCCGCAACCGTGCCCCACGTCGGGCAAGGCGTCGTACTCGCTGAGAATCGCGATTGCTGGGCCGCAGTCCGACCCGATCTCGGCACGAATTGCGGTGTCTACCCCGTGCACGCCGAGCTGTGCGCTTATCCCGTGGCGACCGAGCAGCTCCACCAGATAAGCGGCGCTTCGATGCTCGGCGAAGGCGGTCTCCGGGTCGGCGTGCAGGGTGTGAACAACGTCGTTCAGGTCCCGGGCGAGTGCCTCTACCTGGGCTTCGACGGCGCTTGCGAGCTCGTCCGGGGCCCCGGAGAACGGCGACGGCACCGACTCATAGCTCTGTATCCTGCGGGCCGTTTCGGCCTGAAGCTTCTGCAGATACGTGGTGCTCGGCACTAACGAAGGGCTCATATATCCACCCTAGATAGGAAGATTACCTCCTAGGGCCGTCCTGACCTGCGCCGTCATCTCCAGAACCTGTGCTGGGTCAGCATTGCACTTGGCAGTGAGGAATCCCCCTCGCACTCCCCTAGCGGAATATCACGGTGATATCACTTCCAAAAGTGTGAAGGCGAAGCCGTCACAAGCGATATGGAGCCGCTGCGCGGCACTGATTGTTGAGCATTTTTGTCCTATCTGGCCGGTCATCGTAGCTTCCTTGCGTGCCTGCGTCACCCGCAGTGCCGGACGCGCCCTGCGGGCTTATTTCGCCCGGCAATGCGGGCACTTCGGCACTCCCGGTCGCTATCGATTTCTCTTGCCAGACAGGCCAAAAAAACAGTTGTCCACGAGGGAGAGAGAACCCATGAACACGCTCGCCAGCATCAGCAACCACGTTCCCACCATCCAGCGATTCACTACCGACGCAGCTGCGCGCGGAATCTGGACCATCATCAGCGAGCCCGGAGACAGGGACACTGGCAACCTCATCGCCGCCCTGGGCGCGGAAGAAGCCCTGAACGTGGTCCTGCACGGCACCGGCGACGCGGCAGGACTCGACCTGGCCACACTCCGCGCCCGCACCCGGCCCCGCGCCACCGGGGGCAACATTGCCGCAGCTTTCGCGGCGGCAGACACCGGGTCGGCAGAACTCATCACCCCGGACCACCCGCATTGGCCCGCAGGTTTCAACGACCTCGGCACCGCCGCCCCCTACGCGCTCTGGGCGCGAGGTACCACCGAGATCCTGGCCGACCCCCTGAACACAGCCGTCGTCGGGGCTCGAGCCTCCTCCGGGTACGGCGAACACGTCACCATGGAGATCACCGCGGGCCTGGTCAGCCGAGGCCACGTGATCATTTCCGGTGCAGCCTACGGGGTAGACGGAATGGCTCACCGGGCAGCGCTGGCTAGCGGCGGGCGCACCGTCGCGTACCTTGCAGGTGGACTCGACCGGTACTACCCCATGGGCCACGACGCTCTGCTCACCCGGATTGCTGAGACGGGCGCGGTTGCCTCCGAAATTAGCTTCGGCCAGAGCCCCACCCGGTACCGGTTCCTGATGCGAAACCGGTTGATCGCGGCCGCCGCCCGCGCAACTGTCGTCACAGAGGCTGGCTACCGGTCGGGATCGTTGAACATCGCAACCCACGCCTTCACAATCGCCCGCCCCGTGGGCGCCGTCCCCGGCCCGGTCACGTCCCCGACCAGTGCCGGATGCCACCGCCTGATCCGCGAATTCGGTGCACAGCTCGTCACGAACGCTGAGGAAGCCGCCGCACTCTAGACCGGGCAGCCGGCCAGCTCCCGAGCTGGCCGGCGAGGGGGAGGAATCCCCCTCGCACTCCCCCGCAGCGGAATATCACAGTGATATCACTCTGATATCACTCTGATACTGCGACGGCGAAGCCGTCAGAAGCGATATGGAGCCGCTGTGCGGCGCTGATTGCCGGGCATTTTTGTCCTATCTGGCCAATCATCGTAGATCCCTTGCGTGCCTGCGTCACCCGCAGTGTCGGACGCGCCCTGCGGGCTTATTTCGCCCGGCACTGCGGGCACTTCGGCACTCCCGGTCGCTATCGATTTCTCTTGCCAGACAGGCCAAAAAAACAGTTGTTCACGAAGAAAGAGATCCCATGGCTGAGTCCGACTACCGGTACGAGAACACCTACCTGAGGGAGCGCTACGCGGACCGGTGCGCCTGCAGAGGGTGCCGTTCGGAAGGTGCCGTAGATACCCAGCCCGGAGAAACCTGCACCGCGACCCGCTACGCCGACAGCTTCGCCTAAACGAGGGAAAAAACATGCTCACCATCACCCACAGCCACGCAGCCGGAACCATGATCGACGGCACCAGTAAAGGCGACGGAACCGCCGACGTCCTCAAGACCGTTGGTTGGCGTTGGGGGCGCAGCATCAGCGCCTGGTTCGTGCCCCAGTCCCGCGACCGCCTCCCCAAGCTCCACACCATCACCCGCACCCAGGAGGCCTTGGAAGCGGCCGGATTCGAGGTCGAAACCGACATCGACCACGAGCGACGCACGACCGCCGAGGTTGAAGCCGGAAAGATCGGACGTCAGGCCGACCGGGTCGACGCCCTGGCCGCTAAAGCCGACCGCAAGGCAACCGCCGAGGATGCCGCGTGGACCCGCGCCCGGAGCGCGCTTGACCGCCTGCCCGAAGGAGGAGAACCGATCAAGATTGGCCACCACTCCGAAGGCCGCCACCGCAACGCGATCACCAAAGCAGATAACGCCATGCGTAAATCAGTTGAAGCCAGCACGGACGCCACCCACGCCCAGGCAAGGGCCGACGCCGCCACTCACACCACCGACGCCCGCTACCGGCCCGTAACGGTGGCCAACCGCATCGACACCTTGGGGGCTGAGCTGCGCAAGTTAGAACGACGCATCATCGCCCCGCGCTACGACGACGCACAAGGATACATCGACGCAACCGACGCCCAGAAGCAGGCCCGAGCAGACCACCTCGCACCCAACCTCGCCGAGAAGCGCGACCAGATCGCGTACTGGGAAGCCGTGCGCGCCGCCCAGATCGAGAGCGGAACGGCCACCAGCTACGACCGCAGCACCGTCAAGAAGGGTGACCGGGTGAAGATCCGCGGCCAGTGGCGCGACGTCGTCCGCGCCAACCCCAAAACCGTCAGCGTCAGCACCGGGTACACGTGGACCGATACCGCCCCGTATGCGGAGATCCAGCAGCACCAGCGGCCCGAATAGCCGCCGCGTAGGCCGGCCCGCCCCGGGGCCGGCCGCCGTGAGGGGGACGGTGCCCCCTCACACTCCCCCACCAGGTGAATCCGGCCTGGAGGCCGGACAACCACCGAGCCGGCTGCGCCGGCCTGACTCTTTCAAAACATTTCTTCCCTTGGTGGCCAATCATCGTAGTTCGCTTGCGTGCCTGCGTCACCCGCACTCTCGCACGCGGTCGCAGGCTCCCTTATTTCGCACGAGAGTGCGGGCACTGCGGCACTCCCGCTCTCAATCGATTTCTCTTGCCACCAAGGGCAGAAAAACGGTGGACGACAACACAACCACTGCCCACGAGAGAGCTCGGGACCCCGCGCACCTCACCAACCTTGGAGAGAGAACCCCATGACCACCAGCATCCGCAGCGTCAAGATCAAACCGACCGAAACCATCACCACCCTGGACGTGAACGAGGCCAGCATCGGGGCGGACATCATCGCCGCCATCGGCTGCCGGATGTTCGACGTCGTCGGCCTGGAGGACGACATCGACCTCTTCGTCGATGATGAAGGACTCATCAACGGGTCAACCCTGAACCTGCCCGCGACCGTCCTCGCCCACCGCCTCGGCTCCCGCACGGTCATCTTCGGCACGGCCATCGCCGTCAGCGTCACCGGAGACGGTGAAACCGTCGGCCTCACCGACGCACAGCTCGCCCGAATCCAGAAGTCTTTCGCGCAGAAGCCCGACGCCGGGACCGTCGACGCCCTCGTTGAGAGCCTGTCCCCGTTCCCCACCGTGGTGAGCATGCTCCGCAACATCTAGCCGCAAGCACCGGCTGGCCCCGGGCGGGCCGGCCGGTGAGGGGTGTCCCCCTCACACTCCCCCACCGTGCGCGATTACGAGCGTGAGCCTCCGCAGCGTAGAGCGACGCCGAAGCGCCTGTACTCACCGCCCCAAGCACGCCGCAAGGCTCGGGATAGCTGGACTGTCCGCTGTCATTGCTTGTAATGCTGCTATTGTCAGTAATACAGGCATTGTAGGTAATAGCGTTAATACAAGTAATGCCTGTAAAGACAGTAAAAGCAGCAAAGACAGCATAAGCAGCAATGCTGCTTATGCCATTAATGACAGCATTAGCTGTAATGTCACTAATGACGACAAGAGAAACGAGAACGTATGCCTCCGGCACTCAATCGCACCGCGTTGGAACGGGTCATCGCCGTCATCAACGGCAAGGGTGGCGTCCTCAAGACCACACTCACCGCCAACATCGGCGGCATGCTCGCTAACAATGGCTACCGCGTACTCCTGGTAGATCTCGACCCCCAGGGCAACCTGGCCGAGGATCTCGGATACACGGACGACGACCGGGACGACACCGGCCGCGCACTGGCTCAGGCACTCATGTTCGGAGGGGGAGCGGCCCCCATTCGCGAAGTTCGACCAAACCTTGACGTATTCGCTGGAGGTCCGGCCCTCGACCAGGCCACGGCCGGTCTCGCTGCCAAAGCGAACAAGGACCCTGATGGGGCCAAACTAGCCGTCGCTCATCTGCTGGAGCCCATTGCAGGCGACTACGACATGATCCTCATCGACTGCCCACCAGGCGATGAAACGCTCCAGACAGCGGCCGTTGCGGCCGCGCGATGGGCACTCGTCCCCGTCAAAAGTGATAAATCAAGCCGCAAAGGACTAGGTGCCGTCGCAGCGCGACTCGACGCCGTCCTCGGAGTGAACCCCACCCTCGACCTCCTCGGCGTCGTCCTGGTAGACGTCGGGACCTCTGCCCACGTCGTCCAGCGCGAAGCACGCGAACACATCGCAGAGCTCTTCAACGCCGACAACAACGTCGTCTTCACTGCCACAGTTCGCCACAGCGAAGCGACCGCCCAAGCCACCCGAGAACGGGGTCTTCTGGTGCACGAACTCGACGCACAAGTCCGCAAGGGGCCGAAGTGGTACGAGATCCGGCGGGGTGACGCGCAGGCACAAACATTTGCACCACGCACAGCATCATCGGTCGCTGACGACCTGCAGGCAATCACCCAAGAAGTCGTGGCCAGGATTACGGCAGCAGAGAACCAGGAGGCCCTCGCATGAGCGACGAAACCCCCAACCGACAGATCGGCGGCCTCACGCCCCGCGCCGGGGCTCATGACCTGAGCCGGCTCCAGGCCCGAAATCGCCCTGAACCAAAACCGGAAACTAGTGAGCAGCCTAAAACCGTTGCCTCTCCCGCTGCAAAGCCCTCGCGCACACCAGCCAAGAAGTCGGCAACAGTTGTGGTCGACACGACTGCGCGGATGACCACCTATCTGTCAGTAGCCACACGTGATCGGGCCCGTGCAACGTACCGGGCGACGACTCACATCGAAGGCGATAAGAGCTGGTCAGACTTCGTGGAGCGAGCCATTTTGGCAGAGGTAGAACGTCGTGAACTCTCACACAACGCAGGGGAGAGATACCAGGGTGATAGCTCGCCGCTCCCCGCTGGACGACCACTGAGCTAGGGCGGTCTCCCCGCCCGTAGCTCGGCGTGAGGGACGGCGCCGCAGGCGGACGGGAACACGCCCAGTACGCCTCTGGCCGAGACGGGGAGTGGGCCGGCGTTCTATTTCTGCTTGGGGCGTGGCGCCTGTGCTTCGGCGCGGTCGGCGCGGGTGCGCTGTTCGCGTTCACTGGTGCGTGCTTGGTCCAGGTCGGCGCGCAGCTGGGTGAGTTGCTGCTCGAGGGCGGCCCGCACGTCGGTGACGCGCTGCTCGGCGTAGGAACGCTCCCTGCCGGCCTCGGCCGTGGCACTGTCTCGTTCACTGCTGACTGTGGCCAGGCGCCCGGTGAGCACGAGCGCTTCCGCCCGGGCGCTCTCGCGCTCCGTCCGGGCCTGATCGAGCAGGTCCCGGGTGCTCGCAGCATCCGTCTCGGCCCGCTCCAAGCGGCTGGCCGCGGCGGCGGCCTGCGCGACCGCGTCGCGCGCGGCCGCCAGCGCCTCGTCCTTGGCCTCAGTGGCCGCCGCGACGAGCTCCCGGGCCTCGGCGAGCTGTGCGGTCGTGGCCGCGTTCTCGATGCTCAGAGCGGCCACCTGGTCTGTGAGGGCGGTGATCTCGGTGATCGCCCGTGCATTGTCCTCGCCCGCAGTGACCAGGTCGCCCTCGAGGGTGGCGGCACGCTGCTCGAGCGCGGCCAGGGTCGTGCGGAGCTCGTCGACCAGGGCAGCTGATTCCTCGGCTGCCGCGTCAGCTTCGGCGCGCTCGGCCTCGGCCTTGCGGGTGGCGGTCTCGGCACGGTTGGCGCGGGCTGCCGCCGTGGCGACCTGCTCGGCCGCGTCGGAGGTGACGGCCTCGATCTGTGCTTCGGCTGCGTCCGGGTCCGCGACGGTGCGGAGCTCGTCGACAAGGACCACCAGCTGCTGCTGCAGGTGCTCGACCATTCCGGCGACCTGGGACCGCAGCACGCTCGCCCGCTGCCGTGCCGCATCGACGGGGAGCTTGTCGTCCTCGACGGTGCGCTCGACCCGGCCGGACTCGGCGCGGCGGGCCCGCCACGCAGCGGCGCGGTTGTGAGCGGGGTTGACGCAGTAGCCGGCGGGCCTGCCGACACCGGCCGTGGCGTCCACGGGCTCCTCGCAGCCGGGGAAACCGCAGGTGCGCACGTCGGTGATCTCAGGAATGCTCATACCCATATCGTATCACTGACAACGCAATACGTAAACGGAATAACGATAACGATAACGCAATACGAAACGGCCGCTCGTCTCGGAGAGCGTGGAACTCGCCGTGTGGCGGGGTACTCTGTGCCGTCCAGGGCTCGGATGACCTGGGAGTGCCACCCGACTGTGAGCACTGCCTCATCTCGAGGCCGCCCACCGGAACGATTCGTGCCGAGTGTCGCTGTCGTTCGGGCGAACTGGTCAACAGGATTGAGCCCGACGGGCCCGGGGGAGCGGTGTCGGAGATTCTGGCCGAACCGCATCGAGAAGTCGTCCTGCCCGGTGACGGACCGGATTCATCGAGGGTGTCCGGGGCGGTGCCCGGCGTAGTGTGACCGACATGGACGACCTTGGTGTACCGAATTGCGAACGATGCTTGGTACGCATGGCGATCGAGGGCACAGATGAAGGCCCCTTCTGGTGCTGCCCGGAGTGCGGTGTCGTTCGACTCGTCTGACGTACCTCTTCCTGGCTGCGCCGCGAGGTCGACGGGTTGATTCCATTGCTGGTGAGGTCGGGGGAGCGGTAGCTTCAACAGTATGTGCGGCAGATTCGTGGTTCCCAGCACCACCGATGAGCTGCTGAGCGTCTTCGACGCCACCGGCGACAACGCCGCCGAGTGGAAGCCCTCGTACAGTGTTGCCCCCACGGATCCTGCGCCGGTCGTGCGCGAGTGGATCCACGACGAAACCGTGCAGCGGGACGTGGACTTGGCTTCGTGGGGGTTGAAGCCGGGTTGGGCGAAGCCGGGTGGTCCTGCCCCGATCAATGCACGCCTGGAATCGGTGGCCAGTAACGGCATGTTCCGCAGCGCGTTTGCCAGCCAACGGTGCCTGGTGCCCATGGCCGGGTACTACGAGTGGCAGCAGATGGACGACGGCAAACAGCCCTACTTCCTCCACGACGATGGCGATGTGCTGGCGGCGGCCGGCCTGTACGCGGCCCGCCAGGAGGGAGGTGTGTGGAAGGTCTCGTTCACGATCATCACCCGCGCGGCGCGCGACGCGTCCGGTGAGATCCACGACCGGATGCCCGTGTTCTTGACCCCGGACGTGTGGGACCAATGGCTGCGCCCGGAGAAGATCACCGACAAGGAGGAAGTCCTCTCGATGCTTGACCGCAGCTCCATCGCTATCGCCAAGACAGTGACGGCGTACCCGGTAGCCCGGACAGTCAACAACGTCCGCACTCTCGATAGCGAGGACCGGCGACTGATCGAACCGATCAGCTCGTAGTGCTGCGTGGGGAGCCCCGGCCGATTGGGAATTCTTCGGTGTGGACCAACTACGCGGAGTCTCAGTCGAAGAAGTCGTCGTCCACTTCGACCACGGCATAGGTCTGTCGTGATTGGACGCCGACAAGGTACTTGATCATCAATCCATGCCAGCCGCGACGACAGACAAGCTGGGGTGCCGCTCATGGCAGTAACGCGTCGCCGGCCTCCGATCGCGGATCCACAACGACGCGCACTCACCCCCGCGGAAGCGGGCGAACGGCTGGGACTCAGTAGCAAGGAACTCGCACGACTGCGTGGTCTCGGGGAAGGCCCGGCCTTCGTTACTCTCACCCAGAAGTCCGTCCGCTACCTACGATCCAGCGTCGACGGCTGGGAGGCGAAGCTCACGGCCTGGAAGACTCTCGGCGTGATGAATGCCGGTGTGGCCGGGCAAGGCGTCTAGGACGCCTTCGATTCGTGCTCGAGGGCGTCCTCTGCCAGGGCGCGCCGCACACTCGACATGCCAACCTGCGGCTAGCGGGTGCTGACGTACCAAATGGTCAGCCCGACGCAGATCGCGACGAGCTTGATGATCTCGGCCTGGCGCTTCTCCTTCGCCTTCTGGGCTCTCTTGCTGGGCCGCGCGGTGCGGGGCTTCACCGCCGTTGGCTGACGGGTGCGCGTCGCGGTGGGGGAGGCCGCGGTGCGCGGACGCAGGATGATGGGCGGCGTCGCCTCGTCCACGACGCGGTCGCTGAGCGCGTGGAAGGCGGCGGCGATCTCGGCGGGTTCCTCGATGGAGTGCGGGCCCGCGTGCCAGGTCCCGGGTTGCGCTGCCGCGGCGACGATGGCGGCGACCTGTTCGACGCTGAAGATGGGGCGGCCGCTGACGGTGGCGCAGAGGTCGCGGGAGTCGATGATGCGCAGTTCGACACCGTCGCCCTCGGGCGGGGCCTTCCGGGTGATGCTGGCCGGGTCGACGAGAGCGATGACACCGCAGACGGGGACCGTCATCCCGGTCACCAGGGAGAGCATCTTCTCCGCGCGTTTCGCTTCCTGGCTGGCCTTCCGAATGTACGACTGCTTGTGATTGCCGACCATGAACCCGCGCCCAGCGACCCAGATTTTCTGGCCCGCGTGCCGTTTCGTATTGATCGTGAACACCCCGGCTTGGCTGATGACGACATGGTCGATGTCGCTCTCACCCTTCCCGACGGGAACGGAGTGCAGAACGGTCCATTCCGGGCCGAGCTGCGCGAGATGCACGCCGACCTGGATCTCTCCGAGCGCGCCGATCCGCCACGGCACAGCGGCGTCTGTCAACAGCACGGCGCCGGTCTCGGGGACGATCTCTCCGGATTCCGCTTGGCGGCGGAGCACTTCGATCATGAGGCCCTGCCCGGGGACGTTGCCCCGGAGGTCCCGGATGACCCGGGGCGCCGCTCTACGCCCGGCTCCCGACGTGTGCGGGCGCGCCGTTGTCTGCTCTGCTGCCGTCTGGTCTGCTACCTGGTTCCCTCCCCCCTGGGATTCCATGACTACTTCCGTTCGCTCGGGTCGCCGCAAACCAGGCATTGATCCTTGCCTGGATCGTCGGCGATGTTGTAGATGCAGTGCAGGCCGGGAACGCGGGAACCAGCTCCGTCCGACTGATTGCTGACTCCCCAGAGGTTACCGCTGGACTGGACCGCTTCCCCTCGTTCCGAATGGTCGATATACCCCCAGAACCGCCGCTGCTCCGCAGGTCCACTGCGGGTCTCCAGACCTAGAACATTTCGTCGACCTCAGGCTCAGCCTTGCGCATAGGTGGCGAGCGGTTGGGACTGCCCGGAGCGGCTGTCACATCGCGTTCGATCAGCCCCACTGCTTACGCGGAATGCTCCGGCGCTAAGTCCATACGCTGCCGCCGGCTGCGCCCGAGGGACGCCGGGGATCACCTTGCCGGCACTACGCTGAAGGCTAGTTATTCCGAACTGATGGGGGCTTTTCTCGGTGGCAACGATTGACGACCTCATCAACAAAATCGAGGACCCGAGCCTGCGGGCACGACTCGCTGAACAAGTACGAGTGCTGACAGAACGGAAAGAATTCGGCCTTGTTTTCCAGGATCACACGCCGGAAGCAATCGAAGTCCCGGGGCTCGCGCCTCGGCGCGACGACATTGTTCGCCGCAGAGGCGACACGGGACGCGTGAATCACACGGTCCGATCAGTGTCGGGGCACTCGGCCACGATTGTCGAGCTGGATGAATTTGGTGGCGTGGCCGGCGAGCAGTTCAAGGCGGGCATAGATGAACTCGTGCTTGTCAAAGATTTCGGGCAGCCAATCTATGCCGGCTTGAAGTCTCTGGGTCGTACTGAACGCGGCGGGGATAAGCCCAGTCACCTCGTTATTCAGGGAGAGAACTACTACGCCCTCGAAACACTGATGTACACGCACGAGAACAAAGTCGACGTTATCTATATTGATCCTCCCTACAACACAGGCTCAGCCGACTGGATCTATAACGACCGGTTCGTTGATGGTCAAGATGCGTACCGTCACTCGAAATGGCTCTCCTTCATGCAGAGGCGGCTCAAGCACGCGAAGCGTCTTCTAAAGGCAACCGGCGTGATTATCATCGCGATAGATGACAACGAGCAGGCGCGACTGAAGCTCCTTTGCGATCAGGTACTCGGTGCTCAGAATTTCGTCGCCAATGTTGTTTGGAATGGGGGAAGAAAGAACGACTCACGCTTCGTATCAGTTGGGCACGATTACATGCTGATATATGCCCAGAGTGTTGAATCGCTCAATGCGGCGAACCTTCGCTGGCGCGAACCGCGCCCCGGCCTGGTCGACATTAGGGAGGCCGCAGCCCGGTCCTGGGCAACCTCAGGGGGCGATGTCGCAACCGCGACGCTCTCCATGAAACTGTGGATTGCAAACTTGCCAGCAGGCCATGCGGCCAAAGAGAACAATCGCTTCTATGAGTTCGAGGACGACGGCCGCGTGTTCAGGAAAAGAGACGTGTCCTGGCCGGGCGGTGGCGGCCCAACGTACGACGTACTGCATCCGATAACTGGTCTCCCTGTAAGACTTCCAAGTCGGGGCTGGATCTTCTCCAAGCCGGAGAGGATGCAAGAGGAAATCGACGCTGGTCGAATCATGTGGGGCGCGGATCACACAGAGTTCATAAACCGGAAAACGTACCTCGATGAGGGTGAGATGGTCGTCCCGACCTCTGTCTTTGAGAGAAAACGAACCTCGTCCACCAAGTATTTGGAGGCAATTCTCGGCTCCAAGGATTTCCCCTTCCCAAAAGATGTTGATGTGGTCGGCCGTTGGGTCAATCTCGTATCAGCTGAGAATTCAGACGCCATAGTTCTTGATTTCTTCGCGGGTACAGGGACAACAGCTGAAGCGGTAATGAGACTGAACGCCCAGGACGGCGGAAGGCGCCAGGCGATTCTGGTGACAAACAACGAGGTCGGGGCCAAGGCTGCGGCTGCGTTATCAAAGGCAGGCGCGCTTCCTGGTGATCCCGCTTGGGAAGCCGAGGGGGTCTTCCAGAAGGTGACCAGACCACGCCTGGAAACGGTCGTAACTGGGATCCGGGGTGATGGGTCCACATTCAGTGATGGCCTCTCGGAGAACATCGAATTCCTCGAGCTGACGTATGAGGACCCAGATCTGATCCAACTTGGGCAGAGCTTCACCGCAATCGCCCCGCTCCTCTGGGTCAAGGCCGGAGCAACAGGATCAGTGATTGTCGCGGCGCCTGAATCTGGGTGGGCAATCAACTCCGACGGATCCTACGGAGTCCTATTCGATGTGAAGCACTCGGCAGACTTCACCGCAGACGCACGAAGGAACGCACCCACTCTCCGGCACGCCTTCATCATCACCAATCAGGAGTCGGCATACAAACAAATTGTGTCTTCGCTTCCGGCTCAGAGCCGTTCCTTCAGCGCGACTCGGCTCTACGGCGACTACCTGCGCACATTTGAAATCAACGGTAAGGACTAGCCGATGCAGTTCACATTGACCGATTACCAGACCGACGCCGTTGAGCGCATCATCAAGCGCATCAAGTCATCCCAAAGCGCATATGACGAGCAGGAATATTCCGCGGTGGTCCTCTCCGCGGCCACCGGCGCAGGTAAGACGGTCATTGCGACTGCCGTGATTGAACAGCTCATCGAAGGCGGTGATCTCGTGGACGAGCCCCACCCTGACACCACCATCTTGTGGGTGACAACTGACCCGGCGCTCAACGCGCAGACGCTGGAAAAGATGGAGCTCTCATCGAGCCAACTACGGGGCCTGGGCAGATTCAGAACCATTACGGCAGGGCATGGAATCAACCAGGAAGCATTTGATCCAGGCACGATCACGTTCCTGAACACCCAAGCTGCCAACAAAAACGCGATCATCTCGAAGAAGACTGATGAGCAGCGCTACACAATCTGGGACACCATCGAAAACACGGTTCGAAGGTTCGGCGCGAACTTCATTGTCTTTATTGATGAAGCTCATCGTGGTGTCGAACAGAAGAGCGACCGTGACTCCGCGACCATCATCAACAAGATCGTGAATGGGACTGCACCTGTCGCTGTAATCGTTGGCATCTCCGCGACGGCCGGCAAGTTCCAGAAAGCCATCGAAACAGCCATTAAGGGGGAGGCGCGGACAGCACGATCTGTTGCCGTCAGCATTGCTGATGTACAGCGGTCAGGCATAATCAAGGACCGCATAGTCCTTCACAACCCCGCAGCATCAACAATTGGGACACTCGAGGCCGACACGACCCTGATCAGAGCTGGAGTCCAAAAGCTCCGTGAGTTCGAGACGGCATGGGCCGAATACTGCCAGGTCGAAGGTGAAGCGCGCGTCATACCCGCCATGGTGATCCAAGTTCAGGACCTGCCCACTGACGATGAGCTACGTGAAATCGTAGATGCCGTGCTCAGCGAGTGGCCGGGATTGACCGTCCGAGCTTTCGTTAACACCTTCGCCGAGCATCAAATGATTGACCTCGGCAATGGTCGAATCGTCACCTACATGCAGCCCCATCACATTCAAGATGCCAGCGACGTTCGCATCGTCCTCGCAAAGAATGCAATCACAACTGGATGGGACTGCCCGCGCGCCGAGGTCCTCGTGTCGCTTCGAACTGCCCACGATCACACCTATATTGCTCAGCTGATCGGTCGCACAATTCGGCAGCCGCTAGCTCGCCGGATCGAATCCAATGAAGCCCTGAACAAGGTCGCCTGTTACTTGCCCCGCTTCGACTCCGATGGTGTCGCGGCTGTCGTGAACCAATTCAAAGAGGACGGAGAAAATGGAATCCCCGTCGAAATTGTTCGTGGCACCGTCTCCTATGAGCGAGGCCCCAGCACAGAAGATGCCTTCGAGGTTCTCTCGGCGTTGCCCTCGTACAAGATCCCGAGCAAAATAATCACCCCGGGCGTCAAGAGACTGCACCGCCTAGCAGCAGCCCTCGCCGGCGACGATATTTATCTTGAGGGTCCTGCCGAGGTGAGGAGACTGATCAACATTCAACTCGATGCCATTGCCGCTCAACTGAGCGACAGGCTGACCTCGCGAAAGGCCGACATTGAGGCCGTGAAGCTGGAACACGTCGAAATCACGTTCTCCGGTGAGATGCTCACCGGAGAAGCGCGAAGCCTCAAGCTCAAGCGCGACTCCAACAACATCGATGACGTGTTCCGGAAGGCCTCACGGACACTGAAAGACGGCGTCGCGGAAGACTACTGGCAGTATCTCGTGCTGAAAGTCCCGGGCGACATCATTGGCCACAAAGTGACCGTGGCCGCGCTCGGAACCATCCTCGAGGCAACCACTTCCTTAGACACGTACGCCCACGCGCTTACTGCCACTTGGCTCAAAACACACGGCAAGAACATCTCGCAGCTTTCCGAGGGGCGCCGCAGTGACTACGACGTCATCAGGGGTGAAGCGAAGACGCCTGAGCTGACAACAGTGGTCATACCCAGCACCGTTGAGGAAGCGGTTTCAGCGCCGGGAGACAAAGCAACGGACGAGGCCGCAGTCCTGGCCTACGTTCGGGCTGACGACCCCAACCGTCTGCCCAACCACCTCTTTGTTGATGGGAAGGACTCGAAATACTATGTTTCGGCTCTCAACGACCTCGAGCGTGAGGTCTTGAAGGTTGAAGCCGCGGATGGTGCACCGTGGTACCGAAATCCCGCATCCGGACCTCGTTCGCTCACAATCCCATACGAAGTGACAACAGGCGTATGGGCGGGGCTGCACCCCGACTTCTTGGTCTTCCACCGCGATGACGAAGGAAGCCTCTCGGTATCTATAGTCGACCCGCACGGTAGCCACTTCGATGACGCTATCCCGAAGTTGAAGGGCCTGGCTACCTACGCCTCAGTTCATGGTGGCAGTTATCGGAGCATTCTTGCGATCGACCGCATAGATGACGAGATGCTCGCTGTGCCGGTGCATGATTTGAAAGTCAGCGACAGGGTGCTTTCTATGATCAGTAATGGCAAGACCGCGAAAGAGATCATTCGGGCTGAGGGCGTTCCACTTTGAGTTTGCCCCGGATGGCTGACCGTGGGATCTCGTTCTTGAGGCGTCGCACCTAGACAGCGCTCGCGCTGGTGCTGCGTCGGGCTCAAGTCAGCGCGGCGAACCCGATGTTGACGTTTGAGGCTCTTGGCACCGCGATCAGGAAGGGATACAGCGCGCGAAGTCTCGCGCGAGTGGCTGTGGCTTTCGGCGCTATGTGGCGGCGTTCTGTGATCGCTATTTGTCGCATCGACTTGGTTACCGGCGCAGACTCAGAACGGTAGTCATCGGTTTATAGCCCCTGGGTTTGGGCACACTTCGGTTGCGAGACACTTCGCAGGCGCGAGTGGGCCCTGGGCCCGGGCGCGGTGACCGTAGGAGGTTTCTAGCGCGCGGTCGGCGAGCAGCGGGTGGAACTATGGGCTGATGCCGGCCCTAACTCTTTCTCCGGCTGGGGGACGGGCGGTTACCACGAACCACGGCGATAATCGTGCTCGTGATGACGACTCCATCATCGTTGCGGCTGTGCGCTACCCAGATCGATTCGTCAAGCCTTTCAGAGCGCACCTCCCTGCCCTCGGTGAGGTCCAGAACGAGCAGTTGCCCGAACGGGACGTTGGCGGATTGGTAGGCGACTGTTTGCGGCAGGTAGCTGGCTTCGAGCTCGTCACGCGACGCCCTTGCGAGTTCGCGTTTCACCTCGGTGACGTAGCGGCTGCCGTCGTTGAAGTAAAGGACGACATCAGCTCGGCCACCGCCGACACTCGATACTTCGACTGCCGAGCGGCCGGCGAGGTCGCTGGAGTCTAGAAACAGTTTGAAGGAGTCTTGAACGGCACGCTCCAAAGGGGCATCTGCACGGTCAGAAAAAGCTGCAACATAGGGCGGGACTGTGTCCAACGTATGAGCGACAAACCTCACTGTAGCCAGCGCGAGCGACATCAGATCCTTCTCGATGTCGCGGCGAAACTGGGGGTTGAGGGCGAGATCGGTACGGAGGTTCACGAGCAAGTCGTGCTGGGTGGTCGTGGCAGACGCGATTGATTCCGACGGGCTTGGTGAGCCAGACGCCGTCAAGCGCTGTGCAAGGAGGTCTACCCAGCGACTGGCGATGTCGACATCCGATCGTCTCATGAGTTGGCTTCGCTCGATACGGTCTTTGACGGGGAGCAACTCAGAACTCATCAGTGTCCACATCGATGGGGAAACGCCGAGAGTCCCAACCTGCGCGTGGTCCAACAGGCCGAGCGTCTCCGTGAGCGTCAACCATTCGAGTGGGTCGCGAATGTCCTCCAGTGTTTCGGCGCTCGCGTACGTCCCGCCGCAAGCACGCCCCAACGCCGCTGACGACAGGTTCACACCGAGTAGCTCAGCTCTCCACTTTTCTCCCCAAAGCGCCTTCGCCCGTGCGCGGAGTGCCTGTTTCACAGTTCGCTCGACAATCCAGCAGTCTGAGGCAACCCGGGCAAAGTCATCCTGAGGCCGATTCATGCCCGCAATAACTTCGCTTAGGGCGCTCCGCACGCTCAAGCGCCCGTCCGAGATCGCCCAACAGAGCTTGTCCCCGGAGTGAGTGATCATCCCAGCACCGAGCAGGGCGTCTAGGAGAGGTTCTGCCAACGAAGTGAGCTCCTCGGACGCTCTACCGTCCTCAAAGAGAACGGCATCTAAGCCCGCACATGCAATCTCTCCAAGCTCGCGCAGCGCTCGTTCGATGACGATCTCCGCGGGCACGCCCTCGCGCGTCGCTTCTTCTCCAAAGTTCCATGATTCAGGCGTTGAGTACAGCGGGGGTGAAACGAGTTTGGCGTCCCATAGAACTTGGCTACCTGGCGCTGTGGGGAACGCGATTTTGGGTCGCCGCGAGAGCAGAATTACCCGTGTGCCGTTATCGCGGTCCGCGATGACGCGCTCACGCAGTCGGCCAAGGCTGGGAGCACCTGGTTCGGCGAGACTCTCCAGCTCAGTGACGAGACGAAGCTTGCCCTCCAGTTCGGTATTGTCCAGATAGTCGACAGCTGAAACGATGCTGTCCACGCTCGGCGCAATGGCGTCGCGCGCAATTGGATATGCCTCGCCGAGCTGAACGAACACGATGTTCCAACGCGTGCACTGCTGGAAAAGCCCCTCGACCCAAGACTCCAACACGTCGGAGCTCATGCGAGGTCCAGGAGGACGCTCAACTCGTCAACCCCGTCAACGGCCTGCAGCACTCCCAAGTTCCTGAGCCGTCGCGCCGCCTCCGGCTCATCTTTCGCGAGCTCCGTGATCTCGTTCGGGCTCTCCCGCATGAGGTCAAGGACGATGCCTTCGACCGGATAGTAGCGGTCAACGTGGTCAAGCATCTCCCTCACATGTCCGCGAACTGCGACGGACCAGTCGTCATAGTGGAGAAGGACCACGGCGCGAGTTATGCGCCTTTGCATCTCGTCCATGGGAAGCGTCGCGACCACCGTCGAGGCGAGATTACGGTACAGGTAGGCATGGCCCCCGGATGCCTGATACAGAGATTCGAGAGCTCCCGGGTCTATCGCAATCCCCATCCGCGCACCGAGATTGGTGGCTAGTCTGTCCGCTTCAAGCTTTGCGAGGGGGCCGACGTAACGCGACTTCGCCCAGGAGAACAGTGGATTCGGGCGCCCATACAGCCGTCCGCTCTCAAGGATTGCGCTTGTGAGTCCAGAAACGAGGAACGTGAAATTAGAACTTTCCTGCACGACGCCTCGGAGCGCGGCAAAGAACTGTGCAATTCGAGGCATGGGTCCTTCGGCCACATCCACGCCGGCCGGGGTGAGGTACTCGATCTCATCCAGCATGATGAGGAGTCGATACCCGTCCTGATCCAGCTTCCTGGCCAGCGTTTGAAGTGCGTTCTTCAGTTGCAAAATAGTGGGGTACTCGGGCAAGGTCGCCAACTTGCTGCCGCTCAGCTTGCGGAGTCTCAACTCATCGAGGACTCGGCGCCGGACGTCTTCGACGATGTCGTTGATGGGGTCTTCAGGGGGCGAAGGGTATACCTCAAGGTCGATGAGCACCGAGATGACCTTTTCAGCCGCGAGATCCTCGCGGAGCTGATACATAACGCTTGTCTTGCCCGCCTTCCGGAGCCCGAAGATGCCGGAAACGCTTTGACTGAGCACGTCGTCACGCAGTGACTGAAGTAGGGTCTTCCGACCGAAGAAGGTGGCTCCGGATACGGGAGTTGTCTCGTTGAAAAGATCTCTCACGTGGAGGTGCTGGCGCAGAAGAGCTACAAGGCCCAGTTGATCCTCCTCGTCGAAGACGAACGGGATCGCGAGTCGACCGGGAGTAGACCAATCGTCGAGCTTTAGCTGGGCGCGGCGATCCTTCGACCAGATGAATATCACGTCTGGTGTGACGTTGCCTTTGAGGGACTTCAACTCTTCAAAGGCGGCCTCATATGTTCGCATCTGCAGATCGGGATACGGTGTATATAGCACCATGACCTCTCGAGTGAACCCGAAAGCCGACTCGATAGCTTGGCTAAATCGGACAAGAGCCACCGTTGAACCAGCAGAGGGTGAGTGCTTCGGTGCGGCCAGTACCGAATGCTTCGCGGGCGCTACGTGTACAACCTGCGACCCAAGTCGGGCAAGTGCTCGTCTCTGACCAGCGAGCACGTCGAAGCGGTCCTCAGCCCTCACAATCGCGCGCAACAAGTCAGGTTGCCTAGGGACGTTAACCGGGCCTGAATACCAGCCATACTCGCGGCTGGACGGCGCCTCTGGGTCCACCGCCAAGACGGCAGCAGCATCGGGTTCCGAACGGACGCCGGGCAGTTGAATGAATGTCGGAGAATCGGGCTCAGAGGCTGGCGGACGTCTTCGTACGGGAGACGGGGAGGAGAAAGGGTTCTGCGTGGCCGGCCAAAACGAGGCGACTAGCTTTCTCGCGACAGGGGGTTCGATTGTCGACGACGGGCCCTTGACGAACTCGCCCATCTCCCTGAGCCGCCGCAAGACAACTGTCGAGTCGAGTCCGAGCTGAGTCGCAACTTCATGCACCCGTAGCTTCGCCAAACCTACCCCCGTGTTTTCGCAACGAACGCGCCTTCCATTCACCGCGTCAGGGACGCCGCATTTCAGCACGTAATCGGAGCGTAGCCGACGCCGCTGACAGCGTGAAGGATTCAGGGAGCGAGCCGGTGCATGCGACAACCGGTTTGTGTCGCGTGCTCGCGCACTCCGCCTCGCGCCATCCGGACAGGCGCCCGAAAGCCAGTCAGTTGACATGCGTTCCCGCACGGACGCTGGCACCTTAGAAGCGCCAGACGCTTGATAACGTCACAAAGCGATCACAGAACGTCGCCACGAAGCGCTAACAGTCACAAGGGATGGCGCAGCGGTGCCTATTTGGAGTACAGCTCAGCTGGGCACCAGATCCATATCTGTCATCCCGCCCCGTATCGGTCGCGTTCTCCGTGTTTGACGGCGATTATCCCGGGGTCTTGGAGTTCAATCTGACAGATCAAATGCGTCACCTCACCCACTCGATCCTCATCCGCGAACGGATCATGATTGCCTTGTCGTTCAGAGTCGGCAGGCGCTTATCGGGGTCATAGTTCCTACAGCTGCGTCGACTTCTTCCGCAGCTTGGTTGGTTTGTGAGCCTGCCGGTTAGGTCTGAAGACTGGCTACCAGACGAGGTCCCAAGAGCTTGAAGGACTTGGTTTCGATTCCTTTGATGGTGTCTGCGAGGAGCCGGTTCAGGATGTAGATGTGGGCGTCGGTGACAGCGAAGGTGGGCTGACCGCGTCCGCCTGCTGCTATCCGTGAATATTCACCACCGAGCGTGTGCAGGAGGGTTTTCAATTGTTCCGTCGATAGTTTCTCGCCGCGCAAGTGGATGAGTGCGACCGCCTGATTTGTGCTCGCCCCAGAGGTTATGAGTGCTTCGAGCAGCTCGTAGGGAAGTGTCCAACGGGTTTCGATCAGCGCATTCGCGATGTTGAACGCTTGTTTGCGGGTGGCGCCGTCAAGATGAGAGCGAAGATCGTTTACGACCGTGTGGCGGAAGGCGAGTTGAATCGTAGACCGTCGTAGGAACGCGGGAATATGACCTGGGGTGAGGACGCTGGGGGAAGCGAAGGTTGCGAATTTTTTTGATGCTTCGATGGTCGCGGCGAGAGTTTCCCAGTCGATCATGAGGCGTTCATCAAAGGCAGATGCGTCGTCGGTCACTAGGCGGGCGCGTATGAGCTTCGCGATCAGATCGCTGGATTCAGGCTCGATCCGTTCGGTGGGGATCGTTCCAGGAGCGATGCTCTTAGCGATGCGGATTCGTGTCGTGACGGAAGGTAGCTTTGTGCGCGCTCCAAGAACGGCCAGGGCTAGTTCGAGTCGTTCGGTTACGGGGTACGTGTCCCATTCGGTGATCTTCTTGGATTTGTTGAGCAGCGCGGCGAGTGGCGCGTCGAGCCCGTACTCTGCGAGGTAGGCGGAGACGTTCTCGAACGTGGGGTCTGTCCTGAGGTGGGTTGCGAGGTGCGGCCAGGCTTCGGATGGCGCGTCGTCGAGGCGGGGGACGTGAAATCGGGCGTCTGTTGTTCTTACAACCTCGCCGATAAGCGTGGAGCTCACGCTGTCGGCGATATCGACGAGGATAAGCGTGAAAAATGCCGGGTCAGAGATCGTCAGGACCGAATTCGGCGAAGTCTCTACGAGGGCGAGGAACGTGTTGAGTTGCTTGACCACGTACTGGTAAAGATCCGTGTTCGTGCGGAGGGTGTCGAGGGCAATCGGACCCGAAGGGATGAGAATCCGCAAGTTCTGTTCCGTGAGGGGGAACAAGTTCAGTTTTACAGCGGTCTTGCGTGCGGTTGCGTTGAGTGGTGCGAGATCCATGAGTGTGGCGTCGTTGGCTTTTACGATCCCCAGGGCGATCTGTGCTGCTTTCTCTGACTTAGGTTGTGTGATCGCCTCCATGTGTTGATAGTTCGCTTCGATGATCGACGCGACCTCGTCGTCGGTTTCGTAGCCTGCGTGTGGGAGGGCGCCGAGCACGGCGTTGATCGAGTCAGTGCGCGAGTCGGTAGCGAGTTGTGAGGAAGCAGCGTAGCGGAGGACCCCTTTCCAATAGGGTGCTATTGCTGCGAGGAGTGCGTTTGGGTGGGTCCCGTGTGAACTGTAGGTGTCCAGAAAATCCTGCTCTGCTTTGTCGAGGCGAGACAGCCGATAGGCGACAGCTGAGGCTGCTCTGGGTCGGTGAGCGAGGAGGTAGTCGAGGATGCTGACGTTGAAGATGCTGGCGTCGTTGAAGAGATCGGCGGTGTCACTTGTGGCGGCACCTTGTTCTCTCAGGATCTGCACCACCTCGTCTTGGCCTATCTCGTATGTCATGTCGGGTTCGCCCGGCTCTATGCACCGCCGAATGTACTCCATTGCGTCCGGGCCGAGATGGTTGCCGTAGTAGCGAGACGTGTAGAGCGCAAAATGATGCGTCAAGAAACCATGTCGGACCAGCTCGCGTGCGAAATCTGATTCCAACACCGTTTCGATGACGTCCTCAAAAGGAATTCTTTTGGTGATGGGTGCACCAGTCGAGTCGCTTAAGGCAAACGGGACAGGGTCGACGGTGAGTTCTGCCTCTTCAGCGAGCTTCTGCCATGTGTGGTGCCGAAGGAACCCAAGATCGACCTGGGCTTGACCGATATTCGCGTCGATCTGTGCCAGGTCGCCGACCTCCCAATCGGCATCATTGATCGTGGTCCGCAGAACTTGGCTGAGCTGGTCTTTCGAGAAGGACAAATCCATGACCTGTTGGTATCGATTCCCCGGGTTGTGCAGTCTGATCGTCTGGGAACCTTCTTCAACGATTCGCGCCCAGACCTCCGGCTCCGCCACGTTCGCGGCTGTCGCGGGTGTCGTGAGTTCGACTGTTGCCTGGGGGGTAGACGCTTGCGCGGCCGCGCGCAGGAGCCCGGCGAACTCCTCGAGTCGTCCTCCCAATCGTCGGGCGCGTGCATCTGCCGTGGACTCCTGTCTGCGCAACTGGCGCAGCTGCATCAGGCGTGTGGTGTCCGCAGTTACGTTTTCCTGAACGAGGGCTCTCCATACGGAATACAGCAGATCGAGCGAGCTCTCCCGGTGTCGGATCTTCTCGAAGTCAGCGAGGTGGGTGTTCTTGTAGAGGACGATCGCAAATACCAGGTCGTCATCGATCCCCGGTATCCGGTTCTCGGTGACGATGAGCCGATCCCGGTACACCTCGAATTCGTTGCGAATGTTGTGGATCATTCGCATGTCCGCGACATGCCGGGCGGCGAGTCGGATGAGTGCTGGATTGATCTCGAAGTCGTCGCTCGCCATTGCATCGGACATTATGTCTCGTGCGTTATCCGCGCTTACGAATGGCACCACCGGGACGATGACATCGAAGAACTTAGTGCGGCTCGCTCGTTTCAGAGTTGACTTGGCGCGGTCGGGCACGGGCACAGGATCTGTGGCCGTCTTGGCTCCGGGTGAGGCTCCGATCTCTTCGAACACGCTGTCCCGGATCGCGTAGACAAAGACGATTCGCCGTCCGATCTGGGTCGATTCATTGAGGAGGCTGTTAAGTGCGCGCAAGGTGTCAAAGACCTGCACGTCCTCGAACCGGTCGATGTCCTCGATCAGTACGATGTCGCGGCGGCTTGCTTGGAAAAAGTAAACAATTTCGTCGAGATATTCGTCAAAGTAGGTTTCGGATTGCTTCGACAACGTGATGGTCGCCGGCCCGGTTTGCACGGAGGCGCTCATCACGGGCCGCCCTCGCACGATGACGAGCACTGTCCAGGTGGCGCTGACCATAGCAGCGAGGAGTATCCCGTATGCGACCCATTGCCGCCAGGGAATGGGAAGGAGAGCTTCAACGAGCGGTTGAATGAGACCGAGTCCAGAAAGGAGCACGAATGCTGCGGCGCCTCCGATGCCGGCGATGGCCCAGTCGCGCCGCTTGTCTGGCACGCTGGCTCGTCGGAATCTCGATTGCGGCACCGAGCTTGCCGGAAGACGGTAGAGGAGCTGCTTAACGAGCTCCTTCTGGATCTGGTTCGTGCGAGATAACGCCCCGCCCGAACCGTCAGTATCGGGAACTCCCGGTGCAATGGTCGAGAGCGACAATTCGACCACTCGCCGGCGGTGTGTGTCTCGGAGACTGGCCAGGATGCTGCTTTTGCCTGTCCCATATGCACCGGTGAGAGCAATGTTCTTTGTTCCTTCGGCGTTTAGCGCCCTCAGCAGAAGGTCCGCATATACCTGATGTTGATCGCCGTCGAACTGGGGTGCCAAACTCCTGACATACAGGTTCGCGCCGGTACCATGACCGGACCCGGCTAGAGGTGGCAATATATTCTCGGGCATGCGCTCATCGTATTGTCGGAACTCGCCCGCCTGAACCAGGCGCCGGATGGACCGCTCAGTTGCACATCACTATTGAGCATCGGTGCCGAACAAACGCTGGACGAGTATGCCGAAACGTCCTTTCTTCGGGACATTAGCGCTCTGGGCGTTCAGACGTTTTTTGTGGAAGCTGACGCATGACCAACCGACCCACTCGAGCGGTTACCGCGCAACTGGAAGGAGGAGAAAGCTATTCCTCCTGACGTTGCTTAGCGAACTCGGCGAGGACTTGCTTCATTACCATTTCGCGATCTTCATTCTGTTCCGCATGCAGCTTGCCCTTGTCAGGGAAGACGGCGAAAGCATCGCGCATTGTTTCGAGTTGCCCCCAGTCGACAACCCCTTCAATGCAGGCAGCAGCCGCCAGCTCGAGAGATTCGGGATGAATCTTGGCCTTATGAAAATCTACAGACGGCCCATAGAAAGTTGCTCCGGAAAAATTGACGACGGCTCCTCCGAAATCGACGTCATGGAACGACACCCTGTCGGCGCTGAACTGAGTCCCGTTGAAAAACAGCGTTGTTCCCGAGAATTTGGTGCCTGCAAAGTACGTGTTGCTGCCTGCAAGGCGAGCACTTATGAAACTCAAATCTCCGCTTTGCACATCGCAATGATCAAACAACAGGGAGCCCTCATCCAGAATCACTATGCCTGCGAAATCTATGTTCTGGGTCTCGAAAGTCGACCCTGAGAAGCTGAGAAAGCCCTTCCGAATAGACATTCCAAGGAATGAGATTCTGTTTCCCGTGAATGTCAGTCCGTCCATACGCAATGCCCCGCCCGAAAGGTCCGTGCCGTCAAAGTCCAATAGCTCGGCGTCAATCGACCCACTGATTTCCACGATCGCACCGCAAAACTGTGCTCTTGTAAAGGCCATAGTCTCGCCGGTGAAATTTCCCGACAGACGCACAAAGCCTCGACTGAATACCGCCTCCGTAAAGTTTAGAGTTGTCCCTGCGCGCGTCTCTATCTCAGTGAAGTCAGCCCCTGTCATGTCTGCGCTGGTGAAGTCAAAATTGAGTCCTTGCCAGTGTGGCGACGCTGCCGGACGTAGATGGTCGCGGATGGTCCTGAAAAGTGAGGCCCGGATCTCCAGCTCTGGACCTTCCAATTCATTGGCGGACATTCGTAGATACGCAGTAACTACATCAATCACCATTTGACGCTGGGTGACCCAATCGTCAGCAAGCCTGGCAAGCGATAGTGCTCCAGCCATACGGACCGTTGGCGTACCACTGCCGAGTTGCTCAGTCGCCGCCAGGAAGCGCCCACCAAAGTGAGATTCGAGATCAAGAACCGCACTGGCTTCCGCTAGCCGTTGCTTTCGATAAGACACGACTAGCGCCGCAACAGCTCCGATTCCCCCAGCAAGTACGAACGAATATTGGACACGATCTGCCTGATCGCTCCACGTGAAAAGATCTGTCTGGCCAAAGAACACCCATGCACCGGAGGCAGTTAGAGCCAGAACCAGAACCCAGAGAAAAATGCTTGTGCCCAATGGAAAGCCAGCCCTTTTGGGGCCATGACTTTGTCGACGAGGGATCATGGGGCAACTGTATCGACCGTGCGGCGTTCAGACTGTCCATAGTGCTGGTGGAGAGTCAGCACCGTTCCTGAGAGCGATCAAAGAGGAGCTTCTAGCGCCGACTGAAACAGTGACCATTAACGCCAGAAATCGACCGGCACTATTGGCCCTCTTCTCGGTCGGCGTCAACAGAAGCACGAAATTTTCGAGCCCCCGGCGATGTCGACTGCGTGATCGACATCACGATCCCCCCCCC
>NZ_SOGE01000028.1:0-118010 GCF_004402575.1 Cryobacterium sp. TMT2-4
CTCGGCTCCGCGAGAAAGGGCGCAGCCTCGTAAGGTGGCATCGCCCTGTTGCCGTCCTGAAGCCATCGGTAACCTGATCGGGGGCGAAGCTTCTTCGTTCCAGTCCGCCGGTTCACGCGGGCAAGGCGAGGATACCTCCGGTGAAGCCGCTGTCACTGGAAGTCCTGAACGAACGGAAGAAAGCATGCAATCTATCCCGGCCCGTTCCGACCATTCGCATGCGAATAAAACTGCAGGGGCTGGTGGTGTCCCACTGACAGTGTCAATGCCGGTGGGCGTAGCCCGGGCTGGAGTCATTGTGCTCCACGAGGTCTGGGGCCTCTCCGCACCGGTCACCGCTCTCGTCGTCCGCCTAGCCGGCTGCGGCTATATCACCGCCGCGCCGCACCTCTACCACCGCATCGCAGACCCCGTCGTCACCAATGGGAAATTCACACAAGCCCGCCGTCACCACGACACCCTCACGAGGGAAGGGCTCACATTTGACATCGAGAGCGCCTTGTCCTGGGTCCGTGCCCAAGGAGCACAGAAAGTAGCGGTAATAGGATTCTCCCTGGGAGGCACCCTCGCATTGTGGGCGGCAGCAACACTGCACATCGATGCCGCAGTCACCTTCTACGGTGCCGGCCTGGCTTCGCCACGCTGGCCTGGCATCCTCAGCGGAATCGATGCCGTACGCGTGCTCAAGGCTCCCTGGTTGGGAATATATGCCGGCACAGACGCCAGCACCCCGGCCCGTGACCTCCAACAGGTGCGCGAAATCCTCACCCACAACACCACGCAATCCGCGGTGGTTGTTTACCCTAAAGTCCGTCACGGCTTCGCCCTGGACCCGGACCTTCCACGCCACGCCGCAGACGAGGCGACAGACGCATTCGAGCGAACATCCCTCTTCCTAAAAACCCATTTACGCTAAACCAGCCAGCCAGTTCCGTAAACGGTGTCGCTCGTCGGTCACCCGGCGCATCACACCTAGCGCCATACGCCATGCACGTGGCCCAGTGAGGACGGAATGGCCCATCATCGATACAGCAACAAACCGGGAGCGCATCAAGAGCCGCACCGCGTTCCAACTCCACGTCAAGGAGAAGCCCGATGCAACTGGCCGCGTCGTGCTGCGCTGCCCCGCACTGGCCGCCAGCCCGACCGTGACCTGCCCCTTACGAGAACTGCTCAAGACCGTGACGGACAAGATCCGCCCCGCGGTCGACGTAGAAGATCTGCCCGACTTCGCGGACAAGATCTGCAGCCAGCATTCCGTGTCCTTTGACATTGCCAACAACCGGCGCAACGCGCAGGCGTTCGAACACGGCACGAAGGAATGGGATGAATTCCACGACCATGCTCGCAACTCCATCGAGTCCCTGAACGACCAGATCAAAAGCAACGGGCCTGAGGACATCGAGTCCGCCAGGCGCCGCCGAGTGCGCGGATTCGGCGCCGCGCAAATTATCGTCGCCATCCTGCTGACGAACTTCAACCTCCGCAAAATCGCCGCTTTCATCAGCGACAAAATTAGGGACAACGCAAAAAACACGTTCACGGAGAACCCGTCGTCCGCCCGATTCGCCGCCGCGACCGCGAATGGCACAACCCCTACACCGACACCTACCCGGCCGGCGTGATGCGGCCCGACAAGGTCAAACACCTCGCATCGGACGAAACCGGCGGACCACCGCTACGGACCTAACAGTCCCGCTCAGGACCAGATACCGCTCAGATGGCAAAAACACTTAGCATTCGAGATAATCCGGCGCGCGCGCAAACGCTTAAAAAGCTGCAGGACAGCCGATGGCACGACGACAACTCAAGCATCGCGACCGAAATCGGACGCGAGAACCCCTTCAACCAGAAATCGCTCCCGAGAGGCCTCAGGAGCGATTTCTTTTTGTTTCGACCGGACCATTTCGTGAAGAGTTTTGCGAACGGCCCTTTGGTGGGCCGTTTACGAAAGGCAGTGGGGCACGGGTCTCGCAAGATCGCAGAAGGCGTTTTCCTCCACGATTTCTGGATCTTCCTCCACTTAACGAAACCTCTCTATGCCGCCGTGGCGAGATGGGGCATATCGACGTGAAGGAGCTCGGTCGTATCCCCGACGGCGGCGGTTGGCGGGCCCAGCCCGGTCAACCCGCACCAACCACACAGCCGGGCAGGTTCGGGTCAGTTATGACTACGTGCACGCTGTCATCGACGACCACACCCGCCTCGCCTACGCCGAAGTGCACGCCGACGAAACGGGCGTCACGGCTGTCGGCGTTCTCCTCCGCGCTAGCTGTACTGCCCAAGGAGGTTAGTTCAGCGGCTGATGGGCGGCGATCGCGAGAGATGCTTCACCGTCCGCTGCTCTCTTCAGAGCGGTGAGAAGCCGTCTCGGTTGGTCGTCACCGAATGTTTCGGAACCTCGTGGGAGTTTGCAAGGTCTAGATCAGTCGGCATCAGAGCAAAATTATGGAAGTCGAAGATCACCGTTGGCGGTCTTCGGCTCCCGCTCGTGCGGGTTTAACCCCTCAGCGCCGTTTCGATCCAGTCGGCTGGAATGATGTCGGCGAATGCGGGAGCATCGTCCACCAACCCTGTTTGGAGGTGGAAGTCGACGGACTTCTCGAAACCGGATTCGGTGGGTTGTGGGCTGGCTGAGACGTGCGCCTGAATGATCGGGATCAGGGATTCCAGGGTGGCGGGGTCCATGGCCTCTTCGTATAGGGCAAGGAGTCTTTCCACCTCGGCTGAATCGCTCACAATGAGTTGCTCGGCCCGATCGATGGCTCGGAGAAATGCTGCCACGGTTGGACCCTTCTCGTCCAAGACGTCCTGCGCTTCTACGCCTCAGAATCAGCCCGTCGAAACGCACTGCCAGCATGGATCCACGAATACGATCACCACAAAGCCTTACACCGCCATCGGAAAATACCCGCCCATCAGCCGCTTAACTAACGTCTCTGGGCGGCACATCTAGGTCGATGGCCAAGAACGATCCAGATTCATGCGTCGTGCATCTGCAAGTGGATTTCCATGGTCACGTCCTACCACGTTGTGCAATTCATCGGCAGCGCGCCGGTGATCTTCTCGCAGTGACCACTCCTGGTAAGAACTGCCTGCCGAAGTGCCCGCTATTTGTTTGCAGACTCCAGCGCGGCCGCCATCGCGTCAATGCTCGCGGACGAGAGGGCGAAGTCGATTGCCATGACGCTGGCTCCGATAATGCCGGCGTCGGCACCGGCTCGAGATTGTGCCACGATGAGATGTTCCGTGGCCAGCGGCATCGTGCGCGAATAGACAACTTCGCGAACGCCGGCAAGAAGATGGTCGCCGGCGAAGGCGAGGGAACCCCCGATCGAGATGATGGAGGGATTCAGGACGCTGACGCAGGTGGTGAGGACTTCGCCGATATCGCGGCCCGCCTGTCGAACTGCCTGAATGGCGGCCAATTCGCCAGCCTTTGTGGCGGCCACCACGTCGCTGAGAACAGCGATGGACTTGCCGTTGTATTCGACTCCGGCGAGGGCTAGTCGCTGAGCCAACGCTGGTCCAGCGGCCATAGCCTCCAAACAACCGCTGTTGCCGCAGCGACAGGGCACGTTCTGACCGCGGGCGATTTGCACGTGCCCGATATCTCCTGCGATACCTTCGGCGCCCCGTTGGAGTACGCCGCTGCTGATAATTCCGGAGCCGATCCCCGTGGACGCCTTCAGAAAGATGATGTTCTCCATGTCGGGCCAGGCGAACTTCTGCTCTCCGAGCGCCATGATATTCACGTCGTTATCGACAAGGACGGTCGCTGTGAGATGGTGGTTGACGAAGCCAGGTACATCGAAGTCATCCCACCCTGGCATGATCGGTGGGTTCGAAGGGCGCCCGGTAGAGTGCTCGACGGGGCCGGGGAGACCGATTCCGATGGCGATCAGATCCGCTTCTTTGAGGCGGAGAGATGCGAGTTCTGAGCGAATTGTCCTAACCATCCAGCCGAGGCATGTTTCAGGACCATCCGCAATGATGATTTTTGACGATGTTCGGCCGAGGATCTCGCCTGCCAGATCTGTCAGAGCCAGGCTCGCTTGCGTTGCCCCAAAGTCCACGGCCGCAATCACACGGGCTTTGGGGTTGAGGGCTACTTGGGCTGAGGGTCGACCACCGGTAGAAACGGCATCATTGACAGGTGCAATGAGGCCCAGTTCAAGCAAAGTGTCGATGCGGAGCTGGATGGTCGATCGAGCCAAGCCCGTCATTGTCACCAATTCGGCCTTTGTTCGTGGCTGCCCATCTCGTAGGAGCTGAAAAAGGGCTGCGGCACTGAAGCCGTTGAATTTGATTTGAATCTCAGCCATCCCCGAATAATACTGGCGCCAGACGCAACGATCTGCCCCTGATCTGGTTGTTATCGACAGTAGTTGATAACAGGTAGGTAACGTAATGTTGATTTTCGACAGAAGACCATTGTTCACTGTCATTATCGATCCACACACAGAATCACCATGAGATCAATGCCACAGGGCAGTGGAGCTTTACTTATGAAAGGCACATCGATGAAGATTGGTTACTCGACCATTACATGGGGCGGGGTCGTAGGGCATCCCTCCGGCGTCACGGCTGTGAAAGACCTCTTTTATCGTGCGAACGGCGATACCCTCGAAGCGATCTCGGACATCTCATCCGCTGGTTATCAGGGGACAGAGGTGTTCGACGGAGATCTCGCCGAATATGCGGATCGGCCAGACGTGCTGATTGATGCTTTCAAGAAGGCCAAGCTTGAGCTCGTTGCCGTCTACACCGGCGCCAACTTCATTTATGACGACATCCTCGAAGATGAGCTTCACAAAATCTCCCAGTCGGCCAAGCTCGCCTCGGAGTTCGGCGCCACCAGGCTGGTTGTGGGCGGTGGCGCCAAGCGCGCTCGAGGCGAGCAGCCAGACGATATGGCCAAGCTGGGTCGTGCCCTTGACCAGGTTGTGGAGATCGCCGCCTCCTTTGGTCTGGACTGCACCTACCATCCTCACCTCGGAACCATCGTTGAGGGGCCGGACGCCCTCGAACGGCTGATGGGTCTGTCCACAATCAAGTTCTGTCCCGATACCGCCCACCTGACTGCTGGTGGCGGAAATCCGGTTGAACTGATCGAAAAATACGCCGACCGTCTGGCCCACGTACACCTCAAGGACTACAAATACGCCACCGGTGATTTTCTTCCCCTTGGACAGGGAGACATCGATATTCCTGGCGTGATTGCAGCAGTTCGATCAGCTGGCTACGACAGCTGGCTCATGGTCGAACTGGATTCATACGATGGCGACCCCACCGACGCCGCCGTCATCAGTAAGCGGTACCTCGATGACGTTCTTGCCCACTAGCAACACGCTTCGAGACTAATCCCCCCTCTCCCACAAAAAGAAAGCTATTTCAATGAAGAAATCAATTGCAGCGCTTGCCCTCGGCACAGCGTTGATGCTTGGTCTTGGAGCATGCTCAACAGCAGCCACCGGAACCGCGAGCAGTGAAAACGCTGATGTGTCGGCGCAGGTAGACGCGGCACTGTCCGAATTGTCAGGACAGGTGTTGAGTGTTGGTCCGAACGGCGAAAAACCCGCGGGTTTCGATGCAACGACGCTGACCGATGACGAAGTTGCCAAGGTCAAGACCGGAAACTTCAAGGTCGCGATTGTTATGCACTACGCCGGAAACGACTGGTCCACTGCTCAGGTGGAAGGGCTCGAGTCAGAATTCACTCGCCTGGGCATGGAAGTCGTTGCAGTGACAGACGCCAACTTCAAACCCGAGCAGCAGGTCTCTGACCTGGAGACCGTACTCGCGTTGAAACCCGACCTGATCGTGTCTATTCCCACCGACCCGGTGGCAACCGCTTCCGCGTACGCACAGGCTCGCGACGCCGGCGTGAAGCTCGTCTTCATGGACAACGTTCCTGCTGGTTTTGTCGGCGGCAAGGATTACGTTTCGGTTGTCTCCGCCGACAATAAAGGCAACGGTGTCGTATCAGCTCACCTTTTGGCCAAAGCTCTCGGCGGCCAAGGCGAGATCGGTCTCGTCTTCCACGACGCGGAGTTCTTCGTGACAGCACAGCGCTACGAGGGTTTCAAAGAAACGATTGCCTTGTACCCCGGCATCACCATTGTTGAAGAGAAGGGTATCGGCGGCCCCGACTTCGCTGGCGACGCGCAGGCAGCCACCACCGCCTTGCTGACCAAGTACCCGAACCTCGCCGGAATCTGGGGAGTTTGGGACGTTCCTGCCGAAGGCATCATGGCCGCTGCCCGTGAGTCCGGTCGCCCGGACCTGAAGATTGCAACCGAAGACCTCGGAACCAACGTTGCTATTGCTCTGGCCAAGGACGAGCTCATCGTAGGCCTGGGCGCTCAGCGCCCCTATGACCAGGGTGTAGCGGAGGCTCGTCTTGGCGCAGCGGCACTCATCGGCAAGGCAGACATTCCGAACTTCGTTGCCCTCGGCGCCCTCCCGGTGACGCACGAGAACGTCCTCGAATCGTGGAAGACGGTTTACCAGGTCGAAGCACCTGATTCGATCTCGAGCGCTTACACGAAATAAAACGCACTTCCAACCGTGGGACCGGCAGCAGACATTTCATCTTTTGCTGCCGGCCCCACGGACTTCACGCTTTGCCAGAAACAGCTAGGTTGCAGCCTTTCCAAAGCTTTCGCCTAAAACGACAAGGAATTCACAATGAAGAGAATCAATGTTGGCCTCATCGGCGGCGGATTCATGGGCAAGGCCCACTCGCTGGCTTATTCGGCTGTCCCCATGTTTTACTGGCCCACCGACATCATGCCGGTCAAACACAGCATCGCGGAGGCCACGGATGACCTGGCTTCAGACGCTGCGGCGCGCTTCGGTTTTCAGAAGTCCACAAGTGACTGGCGCTCCATCATCGATGACCCGGAGATTGACCTCGTTGACATCGCAACCCCTAATAATCTTCACGCGGAGATCGCCATCGCCGCTCTCGAAGCCGGTAAGCACGTCATCTGCGAGAAGCCACTGGCCCGCACAGTGGAAGAATCAGAGAGAATGTACGAAGCCTCGCGCGGAAGCGATCGCGTCCACATGGTGGCCTTCAACTACCGCCGAACCCCCGCTGTCGCTCTGGCGAAACGATATATTGACGAAGGCGCCATTGGGCGCATCCTGAACCTTCGTGCGACGTACTTACAGGACTGGTCGGCCGACCCAAACTCTCCCCTGTCGTGGCGTTTCAAGAAGTCAATTGCCGGTTCAGGCGCTGTGGGCGACATCCTGACCCACGTGCTTGACATGGCTCGTTACCTCGCAGGTGAGATCACCGAAGTGAGCAGTCTGACGGCCAACATCATCACGGAACGCCCCTTGCAGCAGGCTGGTGCCGACTCGCTCGGGAATTCCAAAACCGATGGCGGACCAATGGGATCCGTTGATGTAGAAGACGAGGTCTTGTCGCTTGTGAAGTTCGCCAGCGGAGCCATCGGTTCCGTAGAAGCAACGCGTAATGCCTGGGGTCGCAACAACTTCATCACCCTCGAAATCCATGGTTCGGAGGGGTCCATCGTCTTCAACTACGAGAACAGGGACGAACTTCAGGTCTGTTTCAAGAGCGATGAAAACGATCGTCGCGGATTCCGCACGGTATACACCGGCCCCAACCACCCCAGTGGCGCCAATCTATGGCCCATCCCTGCGTTGGGTATCGGTTATGGCGAAACGAAGATCATCGAAGCCCATGACCTCTTCACCGCTATTGCAGGTGGTGACCCTGTTCGCCCCGACTTCGGCGATGGCTACCAGGTCGCTTTGGTCGATCACGCCATTCTCACCTCGGCAGCGTCCGGGCAGTGGGTTAAGGTTCCTCAGCTCAACCGCGAGACCGGAAGGGTCGAATAAACCAGATGTCCACGACTCCTGTGCTCGCAGTTGAGATGGCCGGCATCACCAAGGCCTTCAGCGGAGTTCCTGTTCTTCGCGAGGTCGATTTTGAACTGGTCACTGGTGAAGTGCACGCTCTCGCTGGTGAAAATGGTGCGGGCAAGTCGACTCTCATGAAGATACTGCAGGGCGTGTATCAGCGTGACAGCGGCGAGGTGAGGGTTGCGGGTGAGACAGTCTCCTTGACCGACACCTTCGCTGCGCGGGCTGCAGGCATCGGTATGGTTTTTCAGGAGTTCAGCCTCATCCCCACCCTCACCGTCTGGGAGAACGTCTTCCTGACGGCTGAACCCATGGGCAAATTCGGTCTCATCAATGATTCACTCGCCCGTGAGAAAGCAAATGCCATTTTCGTGGACATGGGTGTCAGCGTCGACGTCACGAGCCTGCTCGAGAATCTGCCCACGGCGCTCTGGCAGCTCACCGAAATCGCCAAAGCTTTGGCCCAGAACGCCCGTGTGCTCATCATGGATGAGCCCACGGCATCGCTGGCCAAGCACGAGACGAATGCGCTCTTCGAACTCATCGAGCGACTCCAGGCCCGTGGAATCTCCATCATTTACATTTCACACCGCATGGATGAGGTTTACCGGGTTGCCGATCGCATCACCGTGCTTCGTGACGGCAAGAAAGCTCTGACCGCAAAACTCTCCGATGTCTCTCCGGCGCAGATTGTCGCGGCCATTGTTGGACGAGAAATGTCCGGAATCATGGCCTACGAAGACCGCAGCGCGAAGATCAGCACGGATGCCGTGATGACCGTGACCGGTTTGGCTTCCGGCAAACGTCTGTCAAATGTCACTTTCGACTTGCACCGCGGAGAAATTCTCGGTCTGGCAGGTCTCATGGGCAGCGGTCGCACGGAACTCGTGAACACGTTGTTCGGAATCGATCGGGCCTCCGCTGGAACCATCACGATCAATGGACAGACCGTATCCATTCGCAATCCAGGGCACGCGATCTCCCTCGGGCTCGCACTCATCCCCGAAGATCGCCGAGCTCAGGGTCTGGTGCTCGAGCACTCCGTGCAGGAAAACATCACCCTTCCTCTTCTCGACGAACTCAAGAGTGGTCCGCTCCTGCGTTCCTCCAAGATAGCCATACGAGCACAAGAGATCATTGGCAAGTTTTCCATCAAGGTCGCCGACCAAACAATGGATGTCTCGAGGCTCTCAGGTGGAAACCAGCAGAAGGTCGTGATCGGAAAATGGCTCGGCACTGATCCAGACATCCTCATGATGGATGAGCCCACGGCTGGCGTAGACATCGGTACCAAGAAGGAGATCTTGGCTATGGTTCGCCAGATTGCCGACGACGGCAAGGCCGTCATCATCATTTCGTCCGAACTTCCGGAACTGCTATCGGTGAGCGACCGCATCCTCGTTCTCCGAGATGGCGAAGTGGTTCGCGATCTTTCGCGGGCCGAGATCCCATCTGAAGAATTCCTTCAACTCGCTGTGCAAGGAGCATAAATGTCTACGCTGACTACGCAAATGACCCGCAGTTTTCGAATTGTTCAGCGCTTTGACTGGCGTCAGAACATTATTTACGTCGGTTTTGTAGTGGTGTTTATCCTCTTCGCCATACTCCTGGGCGACAGCGGTTTCACGAGTGCCAACAACCTCCTGAACATTGCGCGCCAGACGGCCACCATTTCGATCATGGCCGTGGCCATGACATTCGTGATCGCCACCGCCGAAATCGACCTCAGTATCGGGTCTGTCGCGGGTCTGTCCTCCGTGGTTTCTGCCCTGGCCGTGTCTTCCTATGGACTGGTACCGGGCATTCTCGCCGGCCTCCTGGTCGGACTCGTTGTCGGTGCTGTCAACGGCGGACTCGTGGCATGGCTCAAGGTCCCGTCTTTTCTCGTGACCTTGGGAATGCTCGGCCTCATTGTGGGCGTGGCTCGCTGGATCACGGCTTCTGCACCGGTGCCGATCGCCGATGCCACGTTCATCCAGATCTTCGGTGGCGGTAATGTCGGGGCGATTCCTTCCCTTCTGATTTGGGCCGTGGTCGTTGTGGCCATTGGCGCGGTCGTCATGAACAAGACGAAATTCGGCCGCCAAGTTCGGGCTACGGGTGGGAATACTCAGGCAGCCATGTTTACTGGAGTCAACACCGCCCGGATCAAATTCTACGTTTTACTCCTCTCCGGGCTCGTGGCCGCCATCGCAGGCATGCTCTACGCGGGTCGACTTCAGTCGGGACGCTTCCAGTGGGGAACCGGTGATGAACTCTCAGTCATCGCTGCTGTGATTCTTGGGGGAACGTCCCTCTTCGGCGGCCGCGGTGCAATCATTGGATCACTCTTCGGTGCGCTTTTCATCGGCCTGGTCAACAACGGTTTGATCCTCGCCGGCCTTGAAGTGAGTCAGCAGCAGGTCGTTCGTGGCGCCATCATCATTGTCGCCGTCGCCCTGTCGAGCAAAAAGGCCTCAAGCTGATGCAGCCCCGACTCCGAGCCGGTATCCTCGGCGGTGGTTTCATGGCAGAAGTACATGCCCGGGCAATCCGGGCAGCCGGCTCCGAGGTTGTACTGATCGCGAGCTCTTCGCCCGACAGCTCCGCTCGCGCTGCGGCTCGGTTGGGTATCCACGGTATCGCTCCAAACGCCCGCGCCTTGATCGAGTCCGATGCGGTGGATGTCATTCATGTCTGCACACCGAATGCGTTTCATTCTGAGCAGGCAGGGCTGGCTCTTCTAGCCGGAAAACCTGTCGTGTGCGAGAAACCGTTGGCGACGCGGGTGTCAGACGCGGAAGACCTGGTGAGCCGCGCCAGGATCTCTGGAACACCGACTGCCGTTCCGTTCATCTACCGTTATTACCCTGCGGTTCGTGAAATTCGGTCGCGCATCTCACACGGTTCGGCCGGAGAGATGCACCTGCTCCACGGCTCGTATCTCCAGGATTGGCTCGCACTGCCCACAACCACAAACTGGCGGGTCGATGAGAAGGTCGGCGGCTCATCGCGTGCCTTTGCTGACATCGGCGTTCATTGGTGCGACCTGATGGAGTTCGTGACAGGGCACCGCATCACCAGACTCGTCTCAGCGCTCTCGCGATCACATCCTGAACGCGGGTCGACCGAAGATGCCGCATCCATCTTGTTTGAGACAGATCGCGGCGCATCCGGCACGCTCATCGCCAGTCAGATTACCCATGGGCGCAAGAACCGGCTCCACTTTTCCTTTGATGGGGAACTGGAATCATACCGATGGAACCAGGAGCACCCGGGAAAGTTCACGGCTTCGAACCAGAGTAGTGAAAGCACAATCTACTCTGGCTCCGCAGAGCTGTCCGCCCTGTCGTCCCAGCGTCTGGCACATCTTCCTGCCGGGCATCCGAAGGGATATCAAGATGCTTTCAACGCTTTTACAGCGGATGCCTATGCTTCATTTCAGGACCAGAATGTCGATGGCCTTCCCACGTTTGTCGACGGTTTACGGGCTGCGATCATCACAGATGCAGTGTTGACTTCCGCACAGTCCGGCCGATGGGTCGACGTCGTGGGTCCTACTGATGGAACTACTGCTGTGACGAACAACAGCCTCAGCGTCCTCGACGCAGCCCTAACTCAGTAGATTCATACTGACCACGAAGGAGGAACACATGTCTCGACCCGTCACCCTTTTCACCGGTCAGTGGGCCGACCTGCCGCTTGAGCAGGTCGCGAAGTATGCAGCCGAGTGGGGCTACGACGGCCTGGAAATCGCCTGTTCAGGCGAACACCTCGACGTATGGCGTGCCGCCGAAGATGATGCCTACCTTCAGGAACGCCTCGATATTCTCAAGCGCCACAACCTCAAACTCTTTGCAATTTCGAACCATCTCAAGGGCCAGGCCGTCTGCGATGATCCCATCGATTTTCGCCATCAGGCCATCGTTGGTTCGCGAGTATGGGGAGACGGTGAAGCCGAGGGCGTTCGCCAGCGCGCCGCCCAGGAGCTCAAACTCACCGGCATCGCCGCTCGCAGGCTTGGCGTCGACACCGTGGTGGGTTTTACGGGCTCAAAAATATGGCCGTACGTTGCCATGTTCCCGCCGGTACCGGAGCATGTCATCGAGGCGGGTTATGAAGATTTCGCGGACCGATGGAATCCGATTATGGATGTCTTTGATGACAATGGTGTGCGGTTTGCCCTTGAAGTTCACCCAAGCGAAATTGCCTACGACTGGTATACGACGGAGAAGACGCTTGAAGCCATCGGACACCGTCCGGCGTTTGGCCTGAACTGGGACCCTTCACATTTGATGTGGCAGGACATCGACCCTGCGGCGTTCATACATAACTTTGCCGATCGGATTTATCACGTGGATTGCAAGGACACCACTTTGCTGCCGAAGGACGGCCGTCGCGGGCGGCTTTCATCGCATTTACCGTGGGGCGACCCGAAACGCTCATGGGACTTCGTCTCGGCGGGTCACGGCAGCGTGGATTGGGAAGCCAGTTTCCGCGCCCTGAACACGATCGGCTATACCGGTCCCATCTCCATCGAATGGGAGGACTCCGGTATGGACCGACTTCGCGGTGCCCCGGAAGCGCTCGCTTTCATTCGGGCACTACTCTGGACGCCAGCGTCGACTTCGTTTGACGCGGTGTTCAGCAACCAGGACTGATGGGGCAGTCCCGCACAAAGTCGCTGATAGCTATGACATCAATCACATGCCGGGTTGAACCGTCCCCGGTTTCCTGCCAACGCGTTGCTGGCGTAAACAGCTGTCCACTGACTTGTTGATCTGAGGACTCAGCCCCGGCTCATGGGGTCCCCGATAAGACCGGTTACATCAGCCCGGCCGAAACCCACCAGTCCGGCCGAGCGGCACTCCCCCACTCATTCAGAGTGCGGCAACCGATGCGTCCTCCACGAACCAGACGTGTCGGATCTTTGCATCGTCGCTTCTCGGTGTAAGGCTAGCGTTGCGAACTTTGAATGTCGTGGGCACGCTCACTGAATTACCGAAGATCAGTGCGTGCTGTTTTGGCAGAGACGGCAGGCGGCTGAGCACCGCTTCGGATATGAAAGGAGTCATTCGTCGGACGTGCTGGAGGTCTTCCGGGTTCTGGATCCGGTGCACCACGAAGTTAGAGCACTGCGAAAGTACCGTCTTGGAGATTCCTATTTCAGCGGTCGGCTGTCACCAACCTGGCGGCTCAATTCACCGAGCGCGCCGCCAGTGCCTTGGTGAGGGAGCTTGTGGAGGTTGTGGAGCTGTTGATGCGCCAGTCGGTCTCCTTGAGGAAGTGGAACCAGACGAAACCGGTGACGTCGGGTTGCTTCGCCAGGTAGGCCACCAAGGCGGTGTTCCACTTCGACTTCGACCCGCCGGCCTCGGCGGACGAGGTTTCGGCGATAATGATCTGCTTCCCGGGCGCCAGTGCGCGCAGTTGGGCGAGCCCGGTGTCGAAGAGGGCCGCTGGTGCCTGCCAGGTGCTCCAGGCCGCCGACGTACCCCAGTTGTACCCGTCCAGCGCAACGACGTCGACGTACGCGGCGCCGGGGTAAAGGCCGGCCAGCGGGGTCGAACCGGTGTACGGGATGTTCGGGCTCCAGACCCAGGACACGTTGGTGGCTCCGGCTGCGGCGACGACGTCGTGCACGTGGCGCCAGGCCGCGGCGTAGTCGCCCGGGGCGTTGCCGTTAACGCTATCCGCCCAGGGATACCAGTTGCCGTTCATCTCATGGCCATAGCGAAGCATCACCGGCTGCCCCCAGGCGGCCAGGGCCTGGCCCCACTGGGTGAGGTAGGTGTCGTAGGTGCCGTCAGTGATGCGAGTAGAAGAGTAGGCCGGCTGGCTTAGCCCGCCGCCCCAAACCCAGGGTTCCCAGGTGATTAAGCTCGTGGCTCCGCGCGCCCGCACGGAGTCGAGTTCGGCGATCGACAAGGCCTGGTTGAAGTCTTTGTACGACATCACGATCGAGGGGCTCTCGTTTACGAGAGTGGCGACCGCGTCCAGTTCGGAATTCGCCAGGGCGCCGCCCGGGGTGGCCACCCCGAAACGTAGACGGGACGCGCTGATCGGGGCGCTCGTTTTAATGGCCTGCTGGGTGAGGGTGGTGGCGGCTGCCGGGTCCACCGCGGTGGAGACGGGGGCGAAGCTGACGATGAAGGACGCGCTGGCCGTCACGGTGCCTACTGTTGCCGTCACCGGCAGGATGCTGGTTGTGGTGTTGGGAACCGTCAGATCGGCGCTGAAGGTTCCGTTCGCCCAGGTTTGAACCGCAAGACGGGTAGTTCCCATGGTCACCGTGCCCGCGGTGTTTCGCGGAAATCCGCGTCCGCTGGCGGTGAGTGTGGAGCCGGCCGGGCCGGTGTTCGGGCTCAATGAGAGAGTGGTGGCACTCGACGCGGCTGACGCGCTGGGGGCGGCAGCCATGCCGGTGGATCCGGCCAGGATGGTAAGTAACACGACCGAAACCGCGACCGCGGATCGGATGTGACGGTGTGCGCGCATGGAAGCTCCCGGGTGGGGAGATTCACTCGGATACCACGGCACAATGCCGCAGTGAAAATCTCTTGTGTCGTCAGAGTAGGGCATCAAGGGGGCCCGCGGAATCCGCGGGGTCTGCTGGCCGCTACTATAAAAAAACAGTAATGCGCATGTACTTGGGGCCAGCACGTTGGGGTACCCAGGAGGTGGTGGCGTGCGAGGAGAGTCGCGCCGTGCCTGCTGGCGGATCCGGCTCGCCCGGGAACATCTCACTCCTGCGGGACACCAAGGAGCAGAGCCTGGTCACCTGCGACAAATCGCCCCTTTCACCCGAGTGCACCTCCACGCGGGCGAGAGCGAGGCCGTTCAACTCGCCCTCGAACCGCGGAGCTGTACCCACTGGGATGAGAACGCCGCGGCGTTGCGCATTGTCGGCGGTACTTACACCGTCACAGTCGGCATCATCGGGGCCGGCGGCTGGACCAAGGAGGCCACATTCCCGCTGAGAAGACTGAATCAGCCCGACTTGTCCCCGTCTTGAGCCGGAGCCAGGAAAGCGCCGACCAGCTCGCTGAAGAATTAAAAGTTTCGAATGCTTTCGGCGGCTACAACGACCTCATTGCTCACCCGAATATCGACTCGTCGTCGTCCCCACTCCGGGTCCGCAACGCAGAGTGCTAAATTACTTAGTAGGTCATCGCTAGTTCGGATGCGTTCAGCGACGTTTAGCGTCGCGATTGAGCGGCCGCGGAGATTTCGGATTGACGTTGTCCACCTCCCCCTTGATGGGGGCGGTATCGACATTCCTACCGAATTACAGATCGGACCCGCATGTTCAGCAACCTAACCGGATGGCATTCCCTGATCATCCTTGCAATCGTCGTGCTTCTCTTCGGCTCGTCCAAACTTCCCGCCCTTGCTCGCAGCCTTGGGCAGTCGACAAAGATTTTGAAGAGCGAAATGCAGAGTACGACCTCCGCCGAATCAGGCCTCGATGCCCCGGTGGCCGCTACACCCGAGTCACCGGAGCCTGCCCCCCGTCTCTGAGACGGTGCCAAAGGGCAGACAAGGAACGCCCGCGATATTGTCGCGGACGTTCCTTTTTTCGTAGCTGGTCCGGGGTCAGCCGGAGATGACCTTCCCGCCCTCGCTGCCCTGCGTGTCCTGGTTGAGCTGGGCGTCGGTACAGACCCGTCGGACCTTTACAACCTGCACGGTCAACGTCAACCAGATGGCGGCGACGATGGTGAAGATCGCTATGACCGTGACCTTTCCCATCGTGACAAAGGGTTTGGGTTCGGCCGGATGGTATGCCGACTGGCCCACCGTGACATTCACGGTTACCGAGTCTGTGATCGGTTGCTCGCCCATAGACGGTGTGTAGTGGGCGAAGAATTCCTGCGGCCCGGCCTCTGACGGCCGGTAGAGGTGGTCAGAGTCTCCGCCCAGGGTCAGGACGGCGACGCCCGTGGTATCGGTGGCGATTGTGCCCAGGGGAAGGAGCCGTTCCCCCAGTGCGCTCGTCGTCGTGAGGAATTCGACATCCCCCTGGGACATGGGTCGACCGTCCGGATCGGTGAGGGTCGCGGTGAGCCGCACTAGGCCGGTCGCTTCCACCCCGGTCAGGGCGATGGATGCCGTGTCTGACGTCGTGTCCGCCTGAGCGGGAGCCGCAGCCCCGACTGCCGCCCCACCCATCAGCCCCACGAGCAGGACGACGATACCCACGGATCGGGCCATCCGCCCGTTACCATCGACCTTTTGCCCGGATTCTGCTTTCCGGATAGTCCCATTCGCGGCGTCGATCTCCTCGATCTCGTCGATGGACAACAGGGGCACCACCCGGAAGAGCAGCATGAGCAGCAGCGGAACGGCGGCCGCTGCGGCGAGGGTCATGGCCACTCCGACCCATGTAATTCGAAAGTCGCCGAAGGTTCCGGTCATGTTGTCGAATGTGGCCGGAGCAACGACCATGAGCATCCGTTTCAGCCACATTGCCGGAACGACGAGGGCCGCCGCTGTGACGATGCCCCACACATTCCTGGTCCAGGGCAACGCCATGATCACGATCGGCAGTACGCCCCCGACGATAACGAATAGCCAAAACCAGACGGCCAGGCGGCCGAGCAGGAGCTCGTGAAACACTGCGAGGGTGTCTGGTTCACCGATGTACGCGCCAGGCAGGAGATCCGCAAAGGTCATATAGAGGTAGGTCGCGGAGAAAGTGACCAGCAGCATCCCGAGACGGACGAAGTGTCTTGGGGTGATAAACGCCTCCAGGTGGTAGCCACGACGGAATGACGCGACGACAAGAATGACCAGCGCTACGCCCGAGTAGAGTGCTGCGACGACGAAGTACGGCGCCCAGATGCTTTCATTCCACCAGGGGCGGTTGGTTAGTGTGAAGGCCCATGACAGCACGGAATGCACCGACACCGCCAAGGGAATGATCATGATCGACACCAGTCCAAGTGACCGGTTCAGCACCCTCCGTTGTACAGGGTTACCCACCCAGCCGCGAGATAGGACTCTGTACAAGCCGGCTCTGAACCGGCCGAGCCGGTGCGGGCCCTCACCATGCAGGATGGCCATGTCCGGCACGAGTGGCAACAGGAAGAACACCAGGGATGCGGCGGTATAGGTCATCACGGCGATAAAGTCCCAGAACACTGGGGCCGCGAAGTTTGGTTGGGTCAACAGCTCCCAGACGCGCTCCGGGCGTCCCAGGTGCGGGATGATGAGTGCCGTGCCCACAAGCACAGTTACTACTGCGGTGCCCTCGGCAAGCCGGGTTAGCGGTGCACGCCAGTCGGCGCCGGTGAGGCGCAGGATCGCGGAAACTACCGCTCCGCCGTAACTGACCCCAATGAATGTGATCACGTCGGCGATGTAGATGCCCCAGAACGCCTGATCGTTGTAGCCGGCGACGCCCATCCCAAACACAAGCTGTACGATCCAGGCGACGACACCGGCCAGGACCACAATGCCGAGGGCGGTGATCGCGTACCAGTAGCGGCGGCTGGGGGTCCCGAATGGGCGAAGCGCTGCGGCCCGGACCGGGTTGCTCACGAGAGGTCCTGTCCGTGGCCGCGAATGTAGTAAACCCGCGGGTTGGTCCCGAGTTCCTCCTTGAATCGCACGGCGTCGTTCTCTTTGAGAAATTCGGAGAGTACCTTGACGTCACCGAGGCCATTCACGGCGACGTCGGTGATCAGGTCGCCGACATACATGACACCCATTGGGCAGCCGGTCACGCACGCGGGTAGTTCACCGTACGGCAGTCGGTCTGCGCATAGAACGCACTTGCCGACTGTTCCCTTCTGTTGGGGCACCGGCATTTGCGGCGTCGGAGGGAATGGCATCATGGTGACTGGTTTTGGTTCGTTCCAGTTGAAGTAGCGCGCCTCGTAGGGGCAGGCCGCCATGCAGGCCCGGGAGCCGACGCAGGTGTTCGGGTCGACGAGGACGAGCCCTTCGTCAGTGCGGAAGGTGGCGCTCACCGGGCAGACCGACAGGCACGGCGGGTTCTCACACATCATGCACGGCCGTGGCATCGGATAGGTGCCCCCTGTGCTGTCCTCCATCGAATACACCTTTATCCAGGTCTGCTCCTCCGGTAGCTTGTGCCGCTGTTGACAGGCGATTGTGCACGCTTTGCAGCCGTCGCAGCTTCGGAGGTCGATGACCATGCACCACGCGTGCTCCGGTCCTTTCCCCTTCTTTCCATTCGTTCCTCCCTGCCCGGTTGTCGCCTCCGCGTCGTCGTTGAGGAACCCGAGGGCTATGGCACTTCCGCCGGCTGCCGCGATCCCGAGGGTGGCGAGGAGGTTGCGACGGCTGAGAGTGTGCGACTTGCCTTCCGTGCCGACGCCGGTTTTTCTCACCCGGTTGTCGCCTGCCTCGACTGGCTCGTCTGCTTTATTAGACATTCGAATGTCCTGCCAAACTGCTTGGTGTTCGTGAGTGGAACGGGTGAGCGCTGCGTTCAGCGCTCGGAGACACGCCGTGGGATGCGTCGTGGGATAGTCGGGGCGAACGTCACCAGTGCGGCGGCGGCCGCGATCAGCGCGAGAGCCGATCCGGGAATGCCCCACATTGTGAAGTTCATAACCACGGTCGGGCCCACGACCAGTGGGGTGAAAGAGTCGATGGTCATCGGTGCGGAACCATCCAGGTTGTGTCCCATCTGCCAGAGGCGGAACTGCACATCGGCCAGCGCCCCGACAGGTATAAGCCACAATCCGGTGCAGGCGAGACGTCGCCACCAGGCTCTGTCCGCCGCTGTCGCAATGATTACTCCCAGCACAGCGAGCAGGATCACAAACGGCCACAGCGTCATCTCGGGCATCCCCGTAGCGTCGAAGCGCGGCATCCCGATGTAATGCGAGAGCACCGTGATCTCACTCAGGTCGCCACTGACGCTGTTGCCGTACGCTTTGATGTCGAGGCCGGCTGGGTATTGGGGGGCGAGGAACCTCATTTGCCAGATCGGCAATGTGGCAGCGACGAGTACCAAAGCGATCCCGGCGGCACCGGCAACGATCCGCGCGATTCCGATTCGCGTCACCGAACCTCGCCGGAAAAAGCGGGCGAAACCTTCGGTTCCTGCCGTCATGAGACCGTCAGCGTTCCTTCCATTCCGCCTGACCGATGCCCGGGTATCGAGCAGTACACCGCGTATGTGCCCGGTGCTAGGGTGACGTCTGCCTCGACGGTTTCACCGGCATCAGCCATGAGATGCACATGCAACTCATCGATCAAGAGGTCATGCCCTGTCGTTCCCTTGTTCGTGAAGCGGATCGTCGTTTCGCCCGCGACCGCAGTGAGGGCGGCCGGCGTAAAGGAGAACTCCTTGCCGACCACGGCAAGCACCGCGGTGGACGAGCTGGACGAGGACGTCGCCGACCGGTCAGGCTGAGCCCCGCCGGTGCTGCATGCCGTCGCCAGCAGGACCACGGTCAAGAACAACGATGCAAGGCCCGCGCGTCGCGAGGATGCCGGCCTCATCAGGCACCCGCCGGTGCTACAAGCAGCCACCCGTACATTTCCATGTGCATGGCAGAGCAGAACTGAGCGCAGTAGAAGGCGAACGATCCCACCCGGTCGGCGGTGAACTCCACGCTCACGGTCTCCCCCGGGTCGAGCGTGGCCTGAAGGTTGTGATTGGGCACTGCGAATGTGTGTGTGGCGTTTTCCGCTGTCTCGATGTTGGTCAGGTGGATGCGCAGCTTCTCACCGACAGTGACCGGGATCTGCTCAGGAGTGAAGTGGCTGCGCATGACAGTCGCGTAGACATCGACGAAGCCGTCCGCGCGCACGATTCGTTCCTGCCCGGAGGCGGTCGCGAACTCCGATTTAGCCATGGTCTCCGGGTTGGTACCCGGAGGGTAGACCGTGAGCGGGCTGAGCCGGTCGACGCTGATAATCTGCGCATAGTGCGGCTCGGATCCGCCGAGGGGCAAACTGCTCAGCACGCGTGGCGGCGTGTGATCAATGTCGAAAAGCTCCAAGTTCACCGGATGCTGCGGACCAAGTTTCTGCACCTGATCGAGCGACCACTTGTTGAGGGCGACCATGTACGTCCCGACCGGCGCTACAGTGTCTCCGCCGGGGATCGCGAGGTGGCCAATGTTGTAGTGCACGGGGATCTTCTCAAGAACGGTAAACGGTTTTTCAGTCACACCGGCATCGGGACCCAGGGTCCACTTGATGATCGCACTGTCGATGAAGAGGCTCGTGTACGCGTTGCCTTTGCCGTCGTACTGCGTATGGAGCGGCCCGGCACCGAGTTCGACATGCGCCGCAGTAACGGCCGTGATTGGGATGATCGGAACGCCGTAACGGTCCGTGCCCTCGAAGTTCTTGTCCTCGATGGCCTTCTTGATCATCGTGATCGAGTACACCGTCACAGCCGGGTCGAGCTTGCCCGCGATCACGATGTAGTTTCCGTCGGGAGAGACCTCAACTCCATGCGGATTCTTCGGCTCAGGAATGAAGTGCAGGATACCCTCGCTGATGGCGACCTCCAGCGGGATCACGCGGATGCCGTTCCGCTTAATGACCTTGCCTGCAGCGACGACCTTTTCGGCTTTCTTCCAGTCAATGACGTGGAGGTAGTCGTATTTGTTCTTGGCCGCCCCGATTTCAATCGGCGGGTTCTTGTGAGACATGCCGACCGAGAGCTCGGCGTTGAACGAATTCAGGAACCCGTAGCCCGCGCTGGCCAGCTTGCCCATGTCCGCGAGATCCTGATTATAGGGTGGGAGCTCGATCTGAAAGCTTTTTTCGGGCACCAGGTGGCCCGTCGTCTGGTCGATCGCACACCAGCTCGAGAAGCCTCGATAAAGGTCCGCGTAGCTTTCGAGCGGCGCATATCCGTTATCGGTAATCGGCCGGGGAGTGATGGACGACACATGGGCGTACTCGGAATCGGGCGTGACGAACACTCCGCCGTGAGCGCTGCCGATGTTGGGGATGTCGTAGATCTGCTTCGTCTTGTAGTCGGCGAGGTCAACCATACCGATCCGCCCGTTGGCACGGTCGTTGACGTACAGCCAGCGGCCGTCATACCGGCCTTCGGTTTCCGAGAGGGCGGGATGGTGGGTGTCGCCCCAGCTCAGCAGATTGCTCTTGGTCGGATCGGACCCCCGCGGGATGACGCCGTCAACGTCCGTACCAAAGCCATATCCAGAGAATGAATCGCGAGAGAACACGGGAATGATCTTTAGCAGCCGCATCGAAGGGATGCCGATGATCGAAATCTGACCGGAGTGCCCGCCGGACGCGAACATGAAGAACGGATCATACTTGCCGGGTGGCACCACCGACGTCAGAGCCGCACGGGCCTCGGCACCGGTCAGTCCCCGGCTTGAGGCCACAGCCGCGAGTTCCCCACCGGCTCCTAGATTGTTGCCAACGTTCGTGCCGGTGATGCCAACGGCCGCGCCAGCGACCACACCACCGCCAACCTTGAGAAAATCTCTTCGTTTCATGGCGGGGATCTTCATGGCATGTTCCTCCTACTTGTCGCAGGTTCACACGGCTTTTCGGCGCGCAAAACAGGCACTAATGGCAGGTCATGCTCGCCCAGCTGAGGATCCCGAACAGGAGGCGGGCCACTACGGGCAGTGGGTCGCGTCAAAATATGCTTGACGCACGTCGTCACGTTTGCCGCGGCGGCTCCCACGATGCGACCGGCGAGACTTGGCCGGGGGCATGGGGTGGACGCACTCCACTTGGAATGCGTTCTAGCCTACCAATTGGATGATGCTCATCGAAGCATACCGGGTCTCGCCCCCGGTTCCGGAACAAGGGCGGTAGTTCTCATACTGTCGCCGTCGGCACAACTGTGGATTTCGTGGGTGAACGGATCGACACCAGTCGGAGCCAGAGCGCCGACGCTTCTCAGCCTTTGTGAATCAGGTCTACGATTCTTTGGGCGTTGTCGTCTGGAGCGATGCTGATCTGCACATGATCATCCTCCAAGGCTTCCATCACCACGGCGGCAGCCTGTATCTCGCCGCCGATCTTGATAATCAGGCGCGCCGAATCTCCGGCTTGGACAGCCTTCACCGTGAGGGTGTTAAAGACGATCGCCCCGTCTTCGGTGAACGTCACGTCAACCGCGTTCTGCCCCTCACCTTCGGCGATGGTGGCATCCTTCACTCCAGCTCGCTCAAGTACGGATGGGAAAACAACATTCTCGCCATTGACCTGAACGCATTGCGGGTCCGCCCCATCAGCGCACGTCTCCGATACTGCCAACTCGATCGCTCCCCCTGTAGCCGACGCTGTATCGCTGGCGCCAACACCAGCCGAACACCCACTGAGGGCCAACACGATAAGTACGACCAGAGAGAGCCTGGGGGTTCGAGAAGCCATGAATATTCTTCCTTAGACGCGGGAGATGAGTGCTGGTACAGCTGCCGCGTCCAACCATTGTTGCCCGCCGCGGATTGGCGATCTACAAATTGGTCATTTGCACCAGCAGCGTCTCGGCGGCACTGGAGATGCTGCCAATTGAGGAGAGAGTGACGATGCCAGCAACGCCCCAGAACCAGTGGACGCGCTTTCCATCTCGGGGCACAGGTTACCAGGCATGGACTGGCGAGCGTTCGGGGCGTTCACTTCGCGGGCATCACGGCCGGGCGCCGCTCCATGTGCCGCCAAGCTCCTCCGGTCAGTGGACTCAGCGTGACGAGCGTGTAGACGACCGCGACGATTCCGAAGGCGAGCGACAGTCCGATCGTGTCGGCGGCGATGCCGCCGAGCAGGGCGCCGAACGGCACCCCCGCCCACGCACCGGCGTTGATCAAGCCGAACACCCGGCCGCGCATGTGTTCAGGAACGCGTTCAAGCTCCACCGCGCCGAGAATCGGATTAATCGCCCCAGCCGCCAGGCCCGAGAGCACGGTCATCGCGACGAGCACGGGCAGCGGCGCACCGATAGCGAAGGCAGCGCTGGACGGGCCGCCAGCCACGGCGAAGCAAACCGCCAAGGTCACACGGCGGGGCACCCGGTGAGCGACGAATCCGAAGGCCACGTTGCCCACCAGAGCGCAACCGCCCATGACCGCCACCAGCAGACCCAGAGCGGCCGCGCCTCCCAGACGATCGTTCGCGTAGAGGGGCATCAGGGTCGAGCCGCGGGCGGCGTCGAGCAGGTTCGTGACCAGCACGAGGCCGACGACCAAACGCATCAGCGGGTCGTGGATGACGAAGCGGAAGCCTTCAGCCAGGTCGGCCCAATACGAGGTATGGGGAGTGTCAACGCTGTCGCCGCTCAGCCTGACGGTGGCAGGGACGGCTGCCACGAACGTCCAGGTCAGCAGTGCTGAGACCGCGAACGTTGCCGCGTTGACGAAGAGGGCTGCGATCGGCCCCAGGAGCGCGACGAGCAGGCCGGCGATCGAGGCGCCGATCAGGTTGGCGAAGCGCTCAGAGCCGTCGAGAAGCCCGACACTCTGCTCGATCCGCACGCCGGCCCTTACCGTCAGCCCGGGCAGCATGACGCGGCGGGCGGTCTGTCCCGGGGTGTCGAGTAGTCCGCCCGCGAATACCAGGATGAGAAGGGCCCAGAATGGCAGCCCGACGGTCAGCGCCAGTACCGGCATGGCCAGCACGGTGGCACCGCTCACGAGGTCCGCAACGATCGCCGCTCGGCGGTGACCCACCCGGTCCACGACAACCCCGCCGAGCGCCCCGCCGACCACAACCGGGGCGGTAGCGAAGAATGCCGCGATTCCCACCTCGACGCCCGAGCCGCCGAGGCCGAGGACGTAGAAGGGGATGGCGAAGGCTGTGATCACGTTGCCCGTTTGCGAGATCGCGTGGGCAGTCAGCAGGGCCGAGAGGGCGCCGGTTGCGCGGCGGTCGCGAGGCAGCGCCTCCTTCATGTTCTTGCTCATCGGCGGTCTGACTCAGGGACGGCGATAGGCCTGGTAGACGAGCACCACAGGCTCTGCGCCATCGGCCGTCGCCGGGTCGTGAGCAGCGCTCGCGTCGACCCACCGGGTGACCAGGGCTTCGAGCTCGGCACGCATGGTGCCCAGCTCCTCGACCGTTAGACGCAGGCTGCGATCCCCGCTCGCGCCTGCCGCGACCCACTCACGAGGCAGGGCAGGTGTCGCGTCGATGTAGTCGGTGAACCGGGCGGCGTAGGCCTGAGCAATCGACTTCTGCAGAACAGAAGACGCCGCGAGCTTATCGGGGTCGTCGAGCAGATCGGCGGGCTCCCAACTGGTCAGTAGGGTCGTGGCCTTCCACCAACGTTCGCGGTGGTCGGTGCTCTGAGCCTCGGCGGGCTCGATCAGGGCGATGGAGGCAAGCTTGCCGAGATGGTAGCTGATGGTACCGGGAGCCTCATCGACGACGTCGCCGAGCTGGGCTGCGGTCAACGGGCCGCGTTCGCGAAGCAGGCCGAGCAGACGCAACCGGGTCGGATGCGCGAGGACCCGCATGGATGCAGCCGAGCTGAGCGTGGTGCGTGAAGCGCCGCGGGGGGACATACCGCTGACCCTATAAGAACAACAGTTATTGCGCAATGATTGTTACGCGATAACTGGTACTCGAGCGCCCTCTCGCTCCTAAGCTGAGCCCATGGTCAACGAGGCGAAACATGAGGGCCGGGCTCTTCGGATCGAAGGTTTGGTGAACGCACGCGATCTCGGTAGCCTCCCACGACAACTCACGGCACGACAATAGAGGGCGCATTTCGCTCCGCACTTCTCGGCCTCGACCTGGTCACACTCCTCGAATCCCCGGGACTCAACGACGCCAACCGGGCCGCGGTCACGAACTGGCGAGGCTCCGTCTGACCCGGGTGCACGACATTTCGCCCTGAGGTTCCGCTTGCAGCCTTTAGGTTGGTGGGATGGATGAAGAGGTTCTGGCCGGGGGAAACTCGAGCATTGTCGTGCGGGTGGGCGATACCGTTCACCGCCCCGCTGGTCCTTGGATTCCTGCGGTACATCAACTTCTGAGCACACTCCGTGCGGCGGGCGTGATGGAAGTACCTGAGCCCTTGGGTCTGGACGAGCAGGGCCGCGAAGTGCTCTCCTACCTTCCGGGGATCGTCGGCAACTACCCGTTGCCCAGCTGGATCTGGTCGTCGACGATCCTGCACGAGGCTGGGTCCTTGCTCCGACGGGTGCATGACGCGAGCGCACCCCTCGCGCACTCGGCAGCCACATGGCAGTTGCCTGCACACGAGCCAATCGAGGTGGTGTGCCTGAACGACGTCGCACCGTACAACATGGTTTTCCAAGACGGGCACATCACCGGTCTCATCGACGTTGACATGGCCTCCCCCGGGCCTCGGATTTTGGATCTGGCTTACCTCGCATATCGACTCGTCCCGCTCGGCGAGTACTCAGACCCTGACGCGCCCGGACGAGATGCTCGCCCGGGCCGGCTCGATGCGCTCATCCGTTCCTACGGCTATGAGTTCGACCAGGCTGCCGTTCTTCGGGCGGCAGCGCACCGCATGGAGGATCTGGCCGTGTTCACGGATCAACGTGCCGCCGACACGGGCCGCAATGATTTCCTGGAGCATGCCGCACTGTACCGCCGCGACCGCGACCGACTTCTCGACATGATCGCAAGCCTGAAGGCCCCGTGAACGCGGATATCCAGGTAGTCCAAGTCAACGATCCACGCTTGAAGCGTCTAACCGAGGCGGGGTACTTCGTTGTCGGCGAATCGTGGGGTGCCCGCCTGCGCCTGAGCGATCCACCCAACCTGACGGTTCTGCACGCCGCCGTCGTGGCGGCAACAGGCCAAGGATTCCGGATCGAGGAACTCGATGCCAGCTGGGCGCCTCAGGTCACAGCACTCGAAGCCATGAACCACGCCGACTACCCGTACACGCCAGCGACATCCGTGCCCCACCGCGACGAGTCCGACGTGCTCGACCTGTGGACATTCGGCTGCCGTCTCTTTGGCGCCATCCATGACGGACAACTCGTGGCCGTCAGCGTAATGAGCCTGACTGCCGCGCGCGCGGAAACCGAATTCACTTCCGTCCACCGCACTTACCGCCGACGAGGGCTCGCCGTTGCCGTCAAGGCCGCATCGATCACGGCGTTGGCCCACGACGGCGTCAGGATCTTCGGCACGGGTGGTGCTCAAGTCAACGCCGGCAGCATCCGTATGAACGAACACCTCGGCTACGCCATCGAAGAACGCTGGCTCAGCCTCACCGTGCCGCATTAGAACAAGAACACACGCGCTCGGAGGAGGTTTCTACACGGCCACTATCCCCTGGGCGGCGGTTCATGCCCTGAAGCGGCGTTCAGGCCCAAGGCGGCGGGACCGAGGCGCCGCCACGCAGTGCCACCTGGAGGTTCAAATCGTCACCGGCCTGGAGCTGGCGGCTAGTGAGTGGGTTGAGGAAGCCGAGATCGTCGACCGTGATGCCGAAGCGGTCGGCGATGTCGTTGAGCGTGTCGCCAGCGACCGCCCGGTAGGAGGTGGGGGCACCATCGGTTGTGGCGGTGGCGCCGCCGGCGCCGAACCGGGAACCGGTGTCAACGGCGAGCAGCCCGGGCCGGGTGTCCGGCACGTCCCAGGTGATCGTGCCGACCGCCCGGGGAGTGAGCACGCAGCCGTCAGGATCGGTCGTGCTCGGGTCGGTCTCCGTGATGACGGCAGTCAGGAAGTAGCTGGGGTTGCCCCGGGAGTAGTCTCTGTCTCCCAAACTCAGCCCGGGCTGATCGGCGTCCGTGGATAGGTTGCCGAAGGAGAAGTTGTACATGTCGGCCAGGCAAGTCGTGGTCTCCGACCAGGGACTGAAGAACAGTTGCAAGCCTCCGGGAACGTCCGAGTGGAAGTCTTTCAGTGCGACGTCGAACCCGCCGCCTGCGGCCGTGACGACGACGGTTCCGGAGACGGTGTCGTCCCCCGAGGCCGACGTGAGCTCGGCCGTGCCGATGACACCGTCGGGGATGACGACGTCGACCGCGCCGTCGGGCGGGGCCGACGCATCAGTGTGAACGGCCGTGTCGAGCGGTGGAGTCTGGGTTGTCGGGGGCGAGCAGGCCACCAGTCCGAGCACCAGAGCGATGCTCCCCAGAACGGATGTCGTCAGTCGTGGCATCAGGTCCCCTCCCCGCCGGGCCCAGTATGGCAGTCGGCCGCGTCGCCGGTCCAGCCGCGGGCCCGAGAAACGAGATGGCTCGACCGACGTCGCCACCGGACGCACCGGTCGCTATGAACCCTCCCGTTGGCGGTTGGGCTTGCGGGCGAAGCAGGGGGACTTTTCAGTCGCCTGAATTGCCCGGATGCCGCGGTTCAGACGTGCTCGTGGGCTACCTGCCGGGGCTGGCAATGAGGCGCGTCGCGGACCTGCACGCGGGCGAAGCCAAGACCGACGCCCGCGATGCCGCGATCATCGCCCAAGCCGCGAGGAGCCTCCCGCACGCTTTGCGGTCGCTGCAGCTGGCCGATGAGCAGGTCGCTGAGCTCTCGATGCTTTGCGGTTTCGACGACGATGTCGTCGGCCAGATCACGGCCACGAGCAACCGTATCCGGGGCCTGCTCGCCCAGATCCACCCTGCGTTGGAGCGGGTCCTGGGCCCGCACCTGGACCATCCGGCGGTGCTGGATCTGCTGCAGCGCTACCCAACGCCAGCGGCGATGAAGGCCGCTGGCCCAACTCGACTTGGCAACCAGTTGCTGAAGTTGGCACCGCGAATGGGCCGGCGCCTCGCGGACGAGATCACCCGGGCGCTGGGCGAGCAGACCGTCGTGGTGACGGGCACGAACGAGACCAACGTCGTGCTCCCCAAGCGTGCCGAACAGCTCGCCGCGCTCCGCCGGCACTCGCAGACGCGAACCGACTTCCGACCGCCGCTCTAGCTCGAAGCCTGAGTGGGTCCCTGGCCACTCCGATGACAGCTACAAAGCGATGGCACTAGTGAGGTTGACGAGCACATGGTGAGGGGCAACGGCCAGCACCACGTTTGCATATTGGCTGAGTATGGTTACTCGCAATGGTCGATTGGTTCCTTGGGCTGCTGACGCCCGCTCAGTGGGATGCGTGGCGCACCTGGCTCGCGACCGATGGGGGGGCTCACCGCGCTGCTCATCGAAGCCCTCCGGTCCAACGGCTAAATGAGGTCGGGTCCATCCGCTTCCGAGATCAGACGCTTATCGCGACCTTTCCACGGGCGTGCTCGTCGACGAAGTACCGCATGGCAGCGGGCACCTCGGCAAGCCCATAGATGCGATCGATTACGGGGGTCACCCGCCCGGCCTCAATCAGGTCGCGTCGCTCGTTCAGCGTTTTCGTGCTGCCATTCTGGGTGAATGGTTTGAGTTTTTGGCCAATGAATGGCGATATGGCAACGGCTTTGAGGATGCGCCCCGTAGGCCCGACCACGCGTCCGCCTGTGCCACTGGAGAGCACGAGGACTCCCTTGGAAATGAGTGCGCTGCGCAATTCGGTCAGCGTGTGGTTCCCGATCAGATCGAAGATGACGTTGTGCCGAGCGGTTCCACGGGTGAAGTCGTCGCGGCCGTAATCGACGACGTGGTCGGCACCGAGTGATTGCACGAGCGCAGCGTTGGCGGCGCTGCTCACGGCGGTGACCTCGGCGCCGAGCGCCTTCGCGATCTGCACAGCGAAAGTCCCCACTCCCCCGGATGCCCCATTGACCAGCACCCGCTGACCGGGCGTCACCAAACCGGCATCGCGCAAGCCGACCAAAGCTGTCATCCCGGACAGAGGCACCGCGGCGGCTTGCTCGAAGGTCAAATTGACCGGCTTTCGCGCCAGAAGGGAGGCGGGTGCGGCGACGTACTCCGCAAAGGTTCCTGAACTGAGCTCTCGTAGACCTCGTCGCCCTGGCGGAAGGCCGTGACGTTGGTGCCGACCGACTCGACGACGCCCGCGACATCCTTGCCCCGCGTCATCGCTTTCGGTCTTCGAGTGCCGAAGGCCAATCGCGCGACAAGCGGTGTGCCCGACATGTGAATCCAGTCGGCATGGTTGAGGCTCGCGGCTACCACGCGGACGAGAACGTCGTTTTGACCAACGACCGGATGGTCGATGTCTTCCACTTTGAGCACTTCTACATCGCCGTAGTCCCGCTGAACTACTGCCTTCAAGATGTGCCTCCTAGTTCGGCTGCAGGGTACCGCTTACCGGTAACGTCTTTCGGCGCTGCGCACAGCCGGGCGGCGGTGACGCGACCGGTGGCCGGGCCGGAGCGGTGCCCAATCACGGCTGGCCTTTTGTGGGACAGGGGACGGTCATGCCCGAGCCGTTACGGCTGCGGTCGTGCCAAAGCCCCGCACAATGAGCCAAATGGCGAAGAACAGCTCGAACAGGCCACCCGGAACGGTGGAAACGAGGCTGGCACCCACTACGCCGGCGAGTTCGAGAAAGCACCCGCCCGCGAATAACGCGTAGCCAATAAATCCCCACACGGCCAGGAACCGTGGCACGAGGCGTGAGCGGTAGAGCGCAATGCAGAACAGCAGGCTACCGACGCCAAGGCCCGCCATCGCAATGTTGTATGCAAGGAAGTTGGTGCCGCCCATGCCTGCGAGTAGCGCGACCGCGCCGACCGCCAAAAACCCACCCTCGAAGATCCGGGTGGCGAGGTAGCTGGCCGCGATTCCTGGAGCGTGTGGCCAAAGGACAGGAAGCATGACAGCTCCGATCGCGATCACGGCCACCGAGTTCAACACCATGAGCACCACTCCTGCGGTGAGGAGGCCGCCGGGGGAAGCGGTCGTCGCGATAGAGCTTCCAGTGCCGTAAAGGAAAAAGGCGGCAAGCATCAGCGCGCCGACTGTGCGGGCAATTGTGCGTGTATTACTCATACGTTTCTCATCTCCAGTCGTCGCACCTTACGGTGTATGGTGAACAGTGCGAAAGTACCATACGGCGTATGGTGATGTCTATGGCGAAGCTTGAAGATAGAACACCGGTCACCCGTGAGCGAGCGATCAGGGTCGCCATGGCGCTGGCCGATGCCGACGGGATCGAGTTGCTCAGCATGCGCAAGCTGGCCGCCGCACTCGACATAACGGCCATGTCGCTCTACTACCATTTGAAGGACAAGGAAGATCTTCTCGACGGGATGCTCGACATCGTGCACTCCGAATTCGCGACGCCGAGTGCTGGGGACGAGTGGCGGGCGGCGATGCGGAAGCGGGCGGGGTCGACGCGCAGTGTCCTGGCACTGCATCCTTGGGCCATCAGCATGAAGGCCCGCACATCCCCTGGACCGGCGACCCTCGGTCACCTCGATTCGGTCATCGGCTGCTTAACGGCTGCGGGCTTCTCGATGGCCATGACGGGCCACGCCATGTCGATCCTGGACAGTTACGTGCTGGGCTTCGCCCAGCAGGAGGCCTCGCTGCCGCTCGACCCGTCCGGCGACATCGGCGACGCGACCGAAGCCATTATGGCGCAGCAGGAAGCCATGACCGACTCCTTTAAGAACCTCGCCGCGATGGCAGTATCGCTGATCCTGCAGCCCGGATACGCCTTCGGCAACGAATTTGACTTCGGTCTCGAACTGATTCTCGACGGTCTCGAAGTAGCCCTTCTCAGCGACTCCGTTCCTCCTAGTCAGTAACGTTCGGCCGGACAAGGCCAAACACCTTCCATCGGATGAGACCGGCGGACCACCGCTACGGACCTAACCGTCCCGCGACGGTCAACGTACTGCCCGAGAGGACAAAACACCCAGCATTCGAGACAATCCGACGCGCGTGAAAACAGACAAAACAGCTTGAACGGCGACGCTGAACATGAATTCGCAGCCACGAAGAGCCGCAAGATCCGCTTAAACCAGAAATCGCTCCTGAGAAGCCTCAGGAGCGATTTCCTTTTGTTTCGACCGGACCGTTTCGTGAAGAGTTTCGCGAACGGCCCTTGGTGGGCTGTTTACGAAAGCTAGCAGGGCGCGGATCGGCGGTGAGGGTTGAACTCCATTTCCTCCGCAGCCCTCATTCTTTTCCTCCCGGAAGGCCAGCGCCTGACCACTGACTCCCGATCTGACCCAGCGCGAGGCGCGAATTCATTCGCTGCTCGGCCTCAGACGAAGGCGACCGCGCGCACCGGCGCCCCGTCGCCGCCGAGTCGCAGGGGGAAGAAGCCGATCCGCACCTGTGACGGCAGGTCATCCAGGCCGCAGAGGTTCTCGACGATCAGCCCGCCGCGGCCCAGCACGACCTCGTGCACGGGAAAGGCGGCCGACGACGTGCCGGTCGGGTCGGGACTCAGCGTGTCGACCGCGAGGATCCGCATCCCGCGAGCGACGAGTTCGCTCGCGGCACCGGCATCGAGGGCCGGATGCCGCACTGCGCGTGCGTCGCCGAACCACCGCGCCCAGCCCGTGTCGATCACGACGATCGGGGGCAATCGATCCGGTAGCGGATGCTCCGCATTCAGCCGGTCCCACCCGTATACCTCGCCCTCGGCGAGCACTCGCACCCGCACCACCAGCGCATCGCCGAGGAGCTCGTCGAGGGCCACATCGGCCATTGTCCGGCCACCGGGGACGGTATGGGACGGCGCATCTATGTGCGTCCCGGTATGAGACCCCATTCGCAGCCCTGTCACGGCCACCCCGTCGCGGTCGAGGACCAGCGCGGCTTCGACGTGGACCGCCGGGTCGCCGGGATACACCGGCATCCCGTCGGTGATCGGGTGACTGAGGTCCCGGAGTGCCGCGCGCGGCGGCGCTCCAGGGCCGTCAGCGAGAGGTGTCGGCATCGGCGAGGTGCTGGCTGGGCTCGAAAGGCGTCCTGCTGCGGCGCGCGAGCGAGAAGGCCAAGTACACGGCGAAGGTCAGGAGGAATGCGGGAACGGTCGCACCGAACGGAAGCGGCCACACGTACGCCCACACGTAGGCGGACACCGCACCGACCACCCACGACGCGACAGCGAGCCAATTGATGCCGCCGGTGTACCAGTAGCGACCGCCTTGAGCCTTCAGGATGTCGGCGCTGTAGCTGCCGCGTGCGACGATGTAGTAGTCGACGATCATGATCGCGAAGATCGGTGCGAACAGGGCACCGATCGTGACCAAGAAGGTCGTGAACTGGGCCAGCAGACCGAAGAAGGTCGAACCGATGATCGAGATGAGCCCGAGGACGATCGCGGTGGGCAGGAACTTCACCCGGCGGCCGGGGAGCGCGTTGACCACGCTTGTGACCATGCCGTAGACGACCATCGTGTTCGTCGCCATCACGGATAGGAAGATCGCGACCGCGAACAGGGCGCCGAAGGGTTCGATGATCGTCACAGGGTCGAACGCCATCGCGTCGCCGCCCCGCAGGACGACGTAGCCGATCGCGCTCGCGCCGAGCGTCATCGAGATCACCGTCGACAGGGTGTAACCGATTCCCGAGCCGACCACGCCCGCGCGGGTCGTCGATGCGAAGCGGTTGAAGTCGGCCGAGAGCACCGTCCACGATATGGCGGTCGCGACCACGACATCGAACGCCAGTCCCGGGGAGTAGAACGGCTCTAGCGTCGCCGGGATGGCCGCGAACTCTGCCGGCGGGAACGTAGAGAACGCTACGACGAAGATGTAGGCGGCGATCGCGAGGATGACCGCGGCGAACCACGGTTCCACCCGAGCGACTCCGGCGTGGCCGAAGATCGCAAGGATCACGACGATCGTCTGGCAGAGCACCGCGAAGATGACGGGGTTCGAGAACCCGGTCATCGACGCGACGATGTAATTGAGGGCGATCCCGGCGAGCATCGCCTGCACCCAGCTCCAGCCCATGAGGATGACCACGTTGGCGGCCACCGGCAGCAGGCTCCCGCGCGTCCCGAACGGTCCGCGCGTGATTGCCATCGTCGGCAGGCCGGTGCGCGTTCCGATCGCACCGACCGTCACGAGCACTGCTGCTCCGACGATCGTTCCGCCCACGATCAGAGCGATGACGAGGCCGAACGGCACATCCGGCACGAAGAGCGTGCCGGTCAGAAGGGTGGTGACCACAAGGTTCGCGGCCAGCCAGATCATGAGTACGCGGCCGAGCGAGTAGGTTCCGCGAACCGGGCCCGCGTCATCTGAGTTGGTGTCCAGTCGGCGTTCAAGAAGGGTGTAGGGCGACATCTTTGGGCTCCTCGATGAATGGGGTCGGGTCAGGGCTGGGGTGACAGGTGTTCGTGGACGGCGATGAGGCCGGCAGAATCAGACCGGAAGACGATCGTTTCGCGCTCCCGGTAAGACATGGGTCCGTCCACGGTGCTCACGCTCGTGCTGACGGAGTGGGTGAAGACGGCTCCGCCGGGAAACGCCTGCACCGCGGCCGCGCTCGATGCGCAAGATTGCACGCTCCAGCCGCCGCCCACCCATTCCTCCCACATGGCTTCGTAGGCAGCCCGGTCCTCGATTCGCGCAGATTCGGTGTGGAAGACGAAGGTTGCGTCAGGTGCGAAGAGTGAAAAGTAGCGCGGGCCGTCGGTGGCGGCGAACGCCTCGACGATGGCGGATGCCGCGGCACGGACTTCTTCGTCCGTTGGGGTGGGCAGTGTCATGGGTGTCTCCTGCGTCGGGCTTGTCGGTCGGGTTCGGGACTTCTACGTCAGGTCGGGGCTTTGTCGGTCGGGGTGGGTCACCCCAGGCGCCATCGCGCTCAGCAGCTCGTAGACGATGTGGCTGGCCGCGACAGCGGTCAGCTGGGCATGGTCGTACGCGGGGGCGACTTCGACCACGTCGGCGCCGATGATGCGCAGGTCGGCCAGGGCACGCAGCATCCGCAGTAGTTCTCGACTCGTGAGCCCGCCCGCCTCCGGAGTTCCTGTTCCCGGCGCGTGGGCGGGGTCGAGTACGTCGATGTCGATCGTGATGTAGAGCGGCGCGTCTCCGACTCTGGCGCGGATGCGTTCGACGGCGGCCGCGACCCCGTGCTCTTCGACGAATTCGCTCGTGACGATCGCAAAGCCGAGCCGGGCGTCGTCTTCGAGGTCGTCCTTCGAGTACAGGGGGCCGCGAATTCCAACGTGCATGCTCGCGGTCAGGTCGATGAGGCCTTCTTCGGACGCCCGCCGGAAGGGGGTCCCGTGAGTCATCGGCGCCCCGAAGTACGTGTCCCACGTGTCGAGGTGGGCATCGAAGTGCAATACCGCGACGGGCCCGTGCTGCGCGTGCGCGACGCGAAGCAGCGGCAGAGCGATCGTGTGGTCTCCGCCGATGGCGACTAGTCGGTCGGCGTGCTCGCTGAGCTGGCGCGCGCCCGCCTCGATCTCGGCCACGGCAGCAGCGATGTCGAACGGGTTCGCGGCGATGTCGCCGGCGTCGGCGACCTGCTGGGCGTCGAACGGGAAGACGTCCTGCGCAGGGTTGTACGGTCGCAGTAGGCGCGAGGCCTCGCGCACATGAGCGGGGCCGAACCGAGCACCGGGTCGGTAGCTCACTCCGCTGTCGAAGGGAATCCCGACGATCGCGATGTCTGCCCGCTCGACCTCGTCGAGCCGCGGGAGTCGCGCAAAGGTCGCAATTCCGGCAAACCGGGGCACGACACTCGCGTCCACCGGCCCGCGGGGCTCATCCGTCGCATCTTTGCTGAACGGTTGCATATTTGACAACTTTCGGTACGCTATAGACAACTACAGCGCTACCGTACGCTGTCCCGTGCAGATCGTCAAGGACGAATGTGTGAGCAGCTTCGAGGAGGAACTGTGCGCGCCATCCACCCCACCGCCGAAGGCACCGCGACACCCATCGGCGCCAAGCTGCGCTCCGCGCGCACCGCTCAGGGCATGTCACTCGCCCAGGTCGCTCAGACGACGGGCCTCAGCAAGGGCTTCCTCAGCCGGGTCGAGCGCGACGAGACGTCACCGAGCGTGGCAACGCTTGTCCAGTTGTGTCAGGTGCTCTCGTTGCCCGTCGGAGCGCTCTTCGCCGAGCCCGACGTTCACCATGTCGCGTACGCCGACGCTCCGCGGATCAACTTGGGCGGAGTGCACGCCGACGAGCGACTGATGTCGCCGCGCGGCGAGGAGCGGGTTCAGCTGCTGCGATCAGAACTCGAGCCGGACGCGCACGGCGGGACCGATCTGTACACGATCAACTGCGACGTCGAAGCGCTCCACGTCGTCTCGGGATCACTCACCGTGCGATTCGCCGGTCGCACCGTGGCCGTCCACGCCGGCGACGCACTGACCTTCCCCGGTCGAGAGCCGCACACCTGGCGGGTCGAGGGCGGCGAGCCAGCCGTCGTGCTGTGGGTCATCGTGCCCGCGCCGTGGAGCGGCTCGGCCTGACCGAGACCGCGTCGTATTCGAACCCCAGCGTCCAGATCAGCGCAGGCAGGGGCGCGGCCGCCCCGAAATCGTTGAGGAATCCGCTGATGGCATCCAGGAGCCCGGCAGATAAAACCCTGTCCAGGTCGGGACCGAGGCCGGTCATCCACTTCGTCCCTTCCGCAGCGCGGTGGTCCGCCACAGCTTCGTCGACGCGTTCGAAGGCGACGCTCGGGCCGGCGAAGTCGAACTCGGCCGCCCGCAGCACATCCGGGTCCACGTCGACCGCTTCACACTAAAGCCTGTCCGCGTCTCACTCTGAACGTTAGGCTTGCTAATAGAACCCTTGAGATCGGAGGAGCAGCATGAATGGTGACGGCACACAGAGTGAACCGATCCAAGACCAGCATTCTCAATCGGACGAGGACAAGGTGGCGGGGATTCTCGCACAGGAGGAAGCTGACCTCGCCGGCCACAGTGAGCTCCAAGTCCTCGACGCGCTGCGTGAACGATTCGCAGATGCTGGACACACCGTGAGCGAAGAAGCACTCCACGAGCATGCGCGTCGAATCGCCGGCCTCGACCCGAACGATTTCTCCAGCAAAACACGGTGACTTCCTAACGACGATGCAGCGCCACCATCGCGGATGCCGACAGGGTTCTGCGTGGGCATTCAGGAACGGCGTAGGAACCGGATCAGAACCGCGGACCCAGGCTAGCGACAAACAGTAGCGTCGCCGCTACCGGCCGAGCACCCCTCGACATGTGCGAGTCCTCATCGCGACGGCGGAATCTGGACGGGGCGGCCTGGGTGCGAGCCTCTTCGGTCACCCCACTCTCGGCGAGCGGATCGGGGTTACTGCCCATCGAGGCGGCCACCCGTTCTCCACCGCGTCGACGCAGTCGGATGCCAGAAGCGGGAGCGAGTGACCTCTAACTCTCTCCCGGCTTCATCAGCAAGGGGGTCGTCCCGTCCCCTTCCGAGTATCGCCAGGAACAGGGATCTCAATAAGAATCGCTCAACGATGGTTCGGCGACCGCAAGGAGGTGCGCGAGGGAGAATGCTCCGCACGGTCCCGGATGCCCCGGAGCATCCGCTCGGTCATGAGGAAGCTCACCATCTCGATCGGCTCCACGAGCACCTTGGCCCAGTCGGTGAGGTACGCGTACCGCTCGCGAACGACAAGCCGCGTCGACCCGTCGGTTCGAGGTTGAAGGACAAACGCCCACGTGAAATCGTAGGGCGCTCCGGCGCCCGTGCCGTCGAGGGCGATCGCCATCGCGCCGGCTAGCCCTCGCATCCACACCATGAGGTCACTATCCCACCCGTGCAAATCGAGGGCAACGGATGCCGCCGCACTGGAGTCTGGCGCGCGCCCGACCTCATGGACTAACGACGCTCGAGCAATAGTCCGGCGGACACTGACTCGGATCGGACCCAGCGCGAGGGGCAAATTCATTCGCTGCTCAGCGGTGTCGACGCCCAAAGGGCAGTTCGATAAAACCACACCCATCAAGAAGGCCCGGAACGCAAACTTCCGCTGGGGCTGGGAAATCAATATCGCCGTCCGCGTCGACTCCGAAACCCCTGGGAAGCACCGGTTTCCCGGACTGGCCGTCGCCGCAGATCTCGCACACAACTCAAGAATCGCGACCGGAAACGGACGCGAGAACCCCATAATCCAGAAATGGCTCCTGAGAAGCCTCAGGAGCGATTTCTTTTTGTTTCGACCGGACCGTTTCGTAATGAGTTTCGCAAATGGCCCTTTGGTGGGACTGACAGAATTTGAACCCGCGACCCCTTGAAGGCTCAAGCCTTAACTTTGTCTTCGCCGAATATCTCGAAAAACTCGCGGATGCCCCTGTGTTGACAGGGAACCGGGCGGTTCACTACCTGCAAGTGTACTTTGTCAATTTGGGTCGAATCGAGATGAATGTGATGAGTAAATGATGACCATTTGAACCGTCGCGGTCGGCACCGCGATCCCAAGTCCTTCAGCACTTTGGGTCGCGACTTAGGACTCTGAGGGCACCAAAGGCAGTTCGGCTCCGTAGTTCCACGACAAGATGGCCGGCTGCTCTCGGTAATAGCTCAGCACGGAGACTGATCCAGCATCCAGGCTGATTTGAGCACCGAATCGAGGGGCCATCCTCAGGTACACGGCGGTGAGAATGCGCAGGAAATGTCCGTGCGCGATCAGGGCGACATCTCCCTCCTCCATGGCAGGCAGCACCCGCGTGAGCACCCGCGACGCGCGGGCGGCGACCTCCTCCACCGTCTCACCAGGCGTTTCACCACGAATCACGCCGTGGGTGAATGCGCTCCAGTTGTAGCCGAGTTCACTGCGGATGTCCCGCGTCGTACGCCCCTCGTACCCGCCGTAGTCCCACTCAACGAGAAACGGATCGACCTCAGCATGAAGGCCAGCGAGCTCAGCGGTGCGTCGCGCACGCTGCAGCGGCGAGGTCAGCACGAGGGAGAAATCGTAACCGGCCACTAACCTGCCCGCGCCGCGGGCAAGTCCCTCTCCCCGGGCAGTGAGCGGAATATCCGTGAGCCCAGTGTGTTTGCCATCCTTCGACCACTCCGTCTCCCCATGGCGCAAGAGAATCAGCTTCCCCGACGGGTTATCCGGAGCGGGGTGGCTGGGCAGCGGCTCGATCGTGAACATACGGCAACAGTAGTATCGCACCCCCGTTTCGATGGAGGTTCTTGATTGCTGGAAAGGCCAACGTTCACCCCTGCGGATGTTCGAAGCGGGTGGGGGAACGGGCATCCCAGCCATCACGCGGCTACGGCCGTTCATGGTGAGCGCAGACGGCTCGGAAAGCGAAGAGCTGCTCGCCCACCCCGGAACAACGGATGTTTCAGGCAGCACTTACACGAGGACGATTCGGGATGAGAACGTGCCGGCAGGGTTCTCCCGTCGCAACATAGTACTAGACAAGTCCGTCCTGGCGAGTGTCTAAAAATGCCGCAGAGTGCTAACCGTCTTGGCCGAGCCGACCTGATCGACGGCCTCCGGGACCTTGTCCAACGTCTGCAGGGCGACGGTTTGAGCACCGGTGTCTACTTCATTGGAGGCGCCGCATTGTCCCTTCGATACATCCCTGATCGTGGTCTCACCGACGATATCGACGCTGAGATTCGTCCCTCTTCCCGAGCGCTTGAGTAGGCCCTCGAGATCGCCGACAACCGAGGGCGGGGTGGCGACTGGCTCAACGCCCACGCCGAGACATACGTACCCATAGCGAAGAACCCCGGCTGGGAATCCCTCTACGACGATGACTTTGTGTCCGGGTGGGTGGCCTCACCGCCCGCAGCCCCGCCAGCTCCAGAACGGGGACCGTCCCGGAGCAACTAGCGACCCACCAACGCCCCAGCCACCGGACACCACGCCAAGGCCAGAACCGGAGGGACATTCTCGCCCGTTGCTCATCATCTGCGGTTAACTGACCGGCGTCGGGGCGCTCGTCACTGCGAACCGAGCGACAAGCGCACCTCGACCTCGCGTTCGACGAAGATCCATTCCTCGGTGCTCCGCAACTCATCGAGCAGCTCGTCGAAATCCGCGACACTTTCGGGCGCGTACTCAAACCAGGTCAAAAAATCGAACGGCCCACCCCCATCACGGCTGTGATGGAGCCGCCGGGCCACAGCTGGCAGCGAGTTCATGGAACGTCGGATGTGGTGACTGGTTTCCTCGAAAATCTGCCGACGTTCGTCTTGGGCCAGTTCCCACCACTCCTTTGACTTGGTGATGGGGATAAAGGAGGCGACGGTCGCGCCGGGTCGGGCCAGAGCCGGTGACCGCGCCGTCAGCTCGGCCAGTTCGGCAGCGGTCGTGTAACGCTGATGACTAACGGTGCCGCGCAGGGTCCACCCCGGGGCGTCCGTGGCCGATGACCCCGACAACCATGATTCATCCTCTGCCGCTCCTTCACGAATCAGCAGACGCGCGGCGGCGGGGAGCCCGTCACCGGTCACCGCGATGATGCGATCAATACGCCACTGGCCAGCATCGCCTGCAGTGAAAGTGACGGGTAGGGCGTCGGTCATTGGAACTCCTGACGGTATCAGCGACTTCGACGCTAACATCATCTTGAGAACCGCCCCAGCAGGCTCTGATGGCGTGCGATCAGGCATCCTCAGGTCGACGCCCCAGCGTCAGCCCAAAAAGGTTCGGCCGCCAGATCTGGGCCTGGCGTTCATCATGGTTGACGGTGACCAGCTCAGCCCGGTCGATTGCTTGGTTGGATCCTCGGGCTTCCAGGGGGGTGCCTCCTGTGACTCCTCGTCGTGCTGCGGCCTTCTCACCGACGTGCTCTGCGATGAGGACGTCGATGGTGGCACCGCCGCGGGTCCACCGGTGCTGATGGCCCTCTGGGCTTTCACCGGCGGACTCGAAGCCGACGTCAACGGGAGCTTTAGTCAAACGATGCCGTCCTCATCGTCAATTGTCTCCCACTCGACGACGCGGCCGAGGGTCGGGACGGCGTCGGCCTTCGTGACCTCGAAGTTCAGCCACTTCGCGTCCCACCCATGCTTCAGTGCGACTCGTTCGGCGGCAGCGACGGAATCGTCCGAGCCGGGGCGGACGTGAAGGACATCCAGGTCCTGCGTGGTCCCCCGATCGAAGTAGCACAGGGCAAGTGCCGCACCGCCCACGAGCCGGATGCCGGCCACCTCACCCGAATTACGAAGCTCGGCGACGAGATCACGGAGGCCGATGATGATCGCGTTGCGGTCCAGCGCGGTGCCGGACATCAGACGCTCGCGAAGGTATCTGCCCATGCAAGAACGCCGCGTTCGGCGAACTCGTTCGGCACGTCATCACGTTCGGGCGCGGGGTCGGCCGGGTCGACCCGAAACACGACAGGTTCGGTCAGTGCGCGATCGGGGTTGTTGACCCATCCAGGCAGCGGGATGTTCTCTTGATTGAGTCGCCATGCCACGAGAGCCGCGATGGCGGCATCCCACATATGATCGCCGGTGGGTTCCGGCTCCGTCAGCCCAAGGATTCCTCGAACGAGTCCGTGTTCGGCGATGAGATTATCGTTCAACTGAAGCAAAGCCCGGAGCGCGCGGTCTGTATCCTTCGCTCGAAGATGCTCTCTGATCGCCTCTGCGGAGCTGGCAGCGTCATCACGACGCGTGGGAGCGGCATACAGGCGGTGTCCGGCGCCGGCGAGCAGCCGATCGACCGTGCTGTAGGCAGCATCCCGTCCACGCTCATGATGGGAGACGCTGGCCTGGTCAATGCCGGTTAGCTCTGCGAGTCTCGCTTGAGTGAGGTGTTTGCTCCGGCGAGCGGCGCGGACGAGAGTAGATGAAGCTGCCACAATCGTCTCCTCCTTATTTCCAATATGACTTGTGCCTCATATTCTAGTGTGCACTCGATGCAACCCGTGCCTGAAGGTCTGGCCTACACCGGCAGGATCGGCCTGCAGGGACAACATCAGCCTGGATTGACTGTGGACACACTCGCCCTCGCCTAGACGATTGGCTCGCGAATCCGCCGGGGCGCCTGGCACGTGAGTGGACGGTGGATGACTTCGATGCGGCAGCCGGCGTCAGCCGCCGCCAACTGGTGAATATTGAGCAAGGCGAAGCGAACCCCAGCCTTGTCGGTTACGACCGGGCCCGCCGCGGCGACCTCCTTGCCCACATCCAGGGCCTCGGTAGCCGCGCCCTCCCCTTCTGCCCCGACCAGCTCGCCTTCGACATCGACCTGCCGCTGCCTGACTTCTACCGGTCGGTCACTGCCCTCGACCTCCGCGGCCGCACCCAAACGGACGTGGAACTCCGTGACCTCGGCCTCGCCGTCAGCCAGCACCAGATGACCCGGTTCTACCCCCTCTTCAAAGAACTCGGAGTCACCCCCGCCTCAGAACTCGTCAACCTGCCTGGCGGCACCGAAGCCCTCGTCGCCGCAGTACGCCGCGCCACCCACACACCCCCAATGCGAAGCGGCAAACGCGTCGTCTTCCTCTCACTCGACGACGGCAGTGCACCGGTATCCAACGTGGTGTTCTTCCACGATGCCCAGGCTGCGATCGGGGCGTCCGTGTTCCGCACCCACTACGCGCTGATCCGCGGCCGGACCCGGCGCACCGGCGCCCGCGGCGTCTCAATGACCGGTGAGCAGATGTGGACCTGCTCGACGTGGCAGGGAAAGTCCGAGCACGTCAGGCTGCGGAACGGGCACGGGAACGGGCTGTGGTCGAGGCAGAGGCCGCGGACAACGTCATTCAGATGTGGAGGCGGAGGGCATGATTGACAGAGTTGCGGACGGGTCAGCGCGTTGACGTTCTCTGAGAACCAATCAGCACTGTTACTTCGCTTAGCGGGACTCTTCTGCGCGATGCCCATCGGAATGGACCAGTCCGGCCTTCAGTCGCCGGCCACAGTGGCCCGCCGGCGGCTGCGGCGACGCCTTGGGTGGGTGTGGTCGTGAACGGCACCGCGCTAAGCCTCAATCTGACCGCTGGATAAAGGATTAGTGTGGTGCCGACTCCCGGACCGCCGACAGTCTCGTCAGCCGAGGTGTCATCATTCGAGATTCTCTGTCGTGGTGCGGTGAAGGCGCAGTGTGACGAGCTGGAACGGGCGGAGCGAAAGCGAGATGGTTCGGTCTGGGCGCCCGATCACGGCGCTTGGCTCAGTCTCCCGCTCGAGCAGGTCGGTCTCCGTGACGTCCGACCAGCCGAATCCCGGAGCCAGATCACCGCGCGCACGCGCGCCCAGTGACTCGTAGAGCCGCACGATCACGTCGCCGGAACGGTCCTCCGCGAGCTTTACAGCCTCGACGACGATCGCCGGATTGGTCACGACGACCAGGGGTGCCACCGGGCCGGCTCCCCTTACCTCGCGCAAGGGCAGATTAACTCGATAACCCTCGTCGACGGCATCCGCGATCTCGGCACCGACGCGCAGCGAGACGACGAACTCCTGCTGGCCCTGATCCGAGGCCGGGTCGGGGAAGAGGGGCGCGCGCAGGAGGGAGACGCGTACGACGGTGCTCGTGCCGCCACCAGGCAATGCGGCGCGGCGGATGTCGTGCCCGTAGCTTGCGTCGTTGGCGACGGCGACACCGTAGCCCGGCTCGCCCACGTGAACCCAGCGGTGGGCAACAGTCTCGAACCGGGCGGAGTCCCAGGAGGTGTTCGCGTGGGTCGGCCGGTAGACATGTCCGAACTGCATTTCGGATGCTGCGCGGTCGGCATGAATCGCGAGGGGGAAGGCGAGCTTCAGGAGTTTCTGAGACTCGTGCCAGTCGATCGCTGTGTGGATGTCGAGGGCACCGGTCGCGCCGTTGAGTCGAAGGGTCTGGACCACGGATGAGGAACCAAAGGATCGGTTGACCCGCACCCCGAATCCGTCGTCCGTGACAGCGACGCTGGAAGCCTCGGTCAAGTCGCGCCCGACGTTCTTGTACGTCTCGTCGATGTCCCAGGCGTCCCACTGGATCGGGGTGTCCCGGAACAGCTGCAGCAGGTTGGCAGTCTCGCCGGCGGGGATGACTTCTCGGTCGGCGACGAGGTCGCGCATCGACACGATGAGTCCCCGATCGTCGATGACGATACGCACCCGGTCATTGGCAATCACCAAACCGGCCCCGCTTTCGGTGACCTTGGCCGCACCCGCCCTCGCCGCGGTCGCGGCGGAGAGGCCCGGGACGCCGTCGCGTGAGTTCGGTCCGGCGTTGAATGTGAGCGGATGACTGCCGCTGCCGGCCAGGACCTCGAGGGATCGGGTGATCTGTTCACCCAGAGTCTTCGCGACGGCCGCGTAGTTGCGCTCAGCCTCCTGGTGCACCCAGGCGATCGAGGTGCCGGGAAGGATGTCGTGGAACTGCTGTAGGAGCACAGTCTTCCAGACGTCGTCGAGGGCGTCGTACGGATACTCCGTACCTCGAAGGACTGTCGCAGCAGTGGCCCAAAGCTCTGCTTCTCGGAGCAGGTGTTCGCTGCGACGATTGCCGCGCTTCGTCTTGGCCTGGGAGGTGTAGGTGCCGCGATGGAATTCGAGGTACATCTCCCCCGACCAGACCGGCGCCTCGATGTACTCGCGGTGCGCGCTCTGGAAGAACTGCTCCGGCGTCGTCATGGTGACGCGTGGCGATCCCTCGAGGTCACGCGTACGGGCCGCAGCGGCCAGCATCTCGCGGGTTGGGCCTCCACCGCCGTCGCCCCACCCGAATGGCAGGAGCGAAGTAGTGCCGACCCCCTTTTCGGCGTACTGCCGCTCCGCCTTGGCGAGCTCCTTACCGGAGATTTCCGCGCTATAGGTGTCGACTGGGGGGAAATGAGTGAAGATTCTCGTGCCGTCGATGCCCTCCCACCAGAAGGTGTGATGCGGCATCCGATTGGTCTCGTTCCACGACATCTTCTGCGTGAGGAGCCAGCGAGATCCCGCCGCTGCCACAATCTGCGGCAGAGATGCGGTGTAACCGAACGAATCCGGAAGCCACACCTCGAGCGGCTCGACGCCGAGCTCCTCCATGAAGAACTTCTTGCCGGCGACGAATTGCCGTGCGAGCGCTTCACCGCCGGGCATATTCGTGTCGGACTCGACCCACATCCCGCCGACCGGAATGAATCGGCCCGCCGCCACCTGCTTCTTCACCCGCTCGAACAGTTCCGGATAGTAAACCTGCAGCCACGCGTACTGCTGCGCCGAGGAGGCAGCGAAGGTGAAGTCCGGGTCCTCGTCCATGAGCGCCAGAACGTTCGAGAAGGTTCGCGCGACTTTGCGCACGGTCTCGCGCACCGGCCACAGCCAGGCGGAGTCGATGTGGGCGTGACCGACGGCGGCAAGGCGGTGGGCACTCGCGTAGGCGGGACTGGCGAGCACGCCGACGAGCGTCGCACGGGCGGCCGCCGCCGTGCCCGCAACGTTGTCGGGATCGAGAGCATCGGCCATCCGTCCGAGCGCGTGCAGGATGTCGGCCCGTCGCGGAAGACTGTGCGGAAGCTCATTCATCAAGCCGATAAGGGTCCAGGTGTCCTGCAGGAGCTCCCATACGGCGACGTCAAGTTGTCCGAGTTCGAGCCGACGCAGAACGTAACTGGTCGAGTCGCCCGCTGTGGCCTTGTCGCCGAGCTCGGTAACGCCAAAGGTGAAAATACCGGCGATATTCGGATTGGCGGCCGCCTCGAGGTAGATGTCGACGGGCTCCCCAGCGTTTCCCGCCGGGATGTAGCTGTTGAGGGGTTCGATCGCTTTGATGATCACGCCGTCCGCCGTGTAGGCGGTGCCCTCGGCCTGGAAGCCCGGGAGCGTGGCGGAGAACCCGAGGTCGACGACGACCTCAGCCCGGGTGCCATCCTCGGCCCACTCGGCGGGCACACCTCCAGTGAGATGGAACCAGACGGTACCCCAGGGCTTGCCCCACGCACCGCCGACGGCGAAAGGCTCGTAGCTCTGCCCGATGGCCGCGTCGAAAGGCACCGGCTCGTCATCGACGGTCCAGGAAGCGATTGTCAGCGGGGCGGTTCGGCGATAGACGGCGGGCTTGATCCGTTCCCGGATGACGCGCTCGATTCGCGCTTCGAGGAGGACTCGATTGTCATGCATGGTGGCTCCTTAGCCCGCGATGGTCCTCGCCGCGCGGCGAGGCGTGATGGTGAGTTATCCCTTGACTGCGCCCGCGAGGGCGAACGAGCCGCCGATGCCGCGGGACACGAGAACGTACAGAACGATGGCGGGCACCGCATAGACCAGCGAAAACGCTGCGAGTTGTCCGTAGGCGATCGCGCCGTACTGGCCGAAGAAGCTGTAGATGCTGATCGCGGCGGGTTGCTTGCTCGGCGAGAGGAGCAGGATGAACGGCACGAAGAAGTTGCCCCAGGCCTGAAAGAAGACGAAGATACCGACCACGGCGATGCCCGGTCTCATCAAGGGAACCACGATCAGGCGCAGGGCTCCCATCGCCGATGCGCCGTCGATCCAAGCTGCTTCCTCGAGGGTGATCGGCACCGAATCCATGAAGTTCTTGGTCATGAAGATCGCGATCGGCAGAGACGAAGCGGCCATGAAAAGGATCGTGCCCGGGATCGAGTCCAGCAGATTGAACTGGACGAAAAGGCTGTAGACCGGCACCATGATTGCCGTGATCGGCAGCCCGGTCGCGAACAGCACCCCGTACATGAACGGCTTGTTGAATCTCGCCTGGTAGCGGGACAGCGGATAGGCCGCGAGCAGCGCGGCGACGATCGTGATACCTGCCGTACCGACGGAAATGATCAGGCTATTCCACAGCGGAAGGAACGTGAGTTCGGGAGTGAGAACAGCCGCGAAGTTGTCCAGCGAGAACTCTTCAGGAAACTTGGTCTGGTAGGTGGCCTTGTTGTCGACGGACGCGAAGATGAGCCAGCACAGGGGAAGAAGAAAACAGGCGCCGATCAGGACGAGAACGGCATTGGCGAGGAACCCGATCACGCTCTTCTTGGGGGAGGCTACCGAGACGGGCCGATCGGACTTCCGGGCCTCGGGCGGTGCGGCGATGACTGACATCGGCTAATCCTTCTGCGGACGCAGTGCCCGAATGTAGACGACGGAGAAGATCGCGCCGATGATGAGCATGACGGTGGCGATGGCTGTGCCATAGCCGATGTTGCTGAATCGGAATGCCTCTTTGTAAGCGAGGATCGGCAACGTTGTGCTGTCGTTGCCGGGCCCTCCCGCGGTCATCACGTAGATGAGGGTGAAGACCGACAATGTGAGCAAGCTGATGAGCATGGTGTTCGTCACGATCGTGTTCTTGATCATGGGAATGGTCACGAGAAAGAGGCGCTTGGAGCCGCCGGCTCCGTCGATCATTGCCGCCTCGGTAATCTCCGGCGGTACGTCGTTGAGGGCGGCCTGGTAGACCATCATCGAGAACGCCGTGCCACGCCACAGGTTCGCCAGGATGATCGCGAACATGGGGAAGCTATACAGCCAGTTGGGGCCGGTCATACCGAAGTTCGCCAAAATCTGGTTGAGGGTGCCGTCAGCACTGAAGTAGGCGTAGCAGACGAAGGCGGCGACGATCTCGGGCAGGATCCACGCGGCGACGATGATCGTGCCGACGGAAGCGGTTACCTTCTTATTGGCCTTCTGCATGAGAAGCGCGAGACCAAGGCCAAGGATGTTCTGTGAGATCACAGCGGAGCCGAAAGTGAAGATCGCGGTCAGCCAGAGCGAGAGGGGAAAAACGGGATCGTTGACGAGCTTGACGTAGTTGTCGAAGCCGATCCACTGGGGGTTGCTCGCGTTGACACCGGTGAGCGACGCATTCGTGAACGACCCGTAAACCGACCAGATGATCGGTCCGGCGAGAAACGTGATCATGATGAGAATCGCCGGCACGAGCGGGATCATCCGCACGGCCTTGACAATTCCGCGCACCCGGCGGCGGCGGGAACCCGAGTTCGGTTCCGGCCGCCGCACGTGTGTGTCCTGCGGTGCGAGCACTTCTGCAGTCACTGTGTTCCTGTTCCCGTTTTATCTGTGGGCGCGCACCTGGGTGTCTCGGTACTGCTACTTCTGGATGACGCCCTCGGCACCGACGATCTCTTCGATTGCCTTGTCGTAGGCTGCGGCCGCTTCCTCGGGAGTTGCCTTGTCGGTGATGACTGCCTCGTTGGCCTTCTGGACCTCGGCTGAGATCTGGTTGTAGTCAGCCGTCGCCGGACGGAAGTTCGTCACCTCGACGATGTCGGTGACGGTCTGGACGAAGGGGTTGGCGGCAATGTAGCTCTCGTCGGCGGCGACATCCTTGCGAACGGCAATCTGCGAGTTCTCGTTGTCGTATGCGAGTGCATTGTCCTTGCTCAGCGCCATCGCCATGAAGTCGAAGGCAAGCTGCGGGTCGGCAGTTTTAGCTCCGACTGCGAGTGTCCAGCCGCCTGACATGCTAACGCCGCCCGGCTTCTGGCCGTTCTGGGTCGGGAACACCGTTGCGCCCATGTCGTCGACGTACTCGGGCCACTCGTAAGAGCCACCGGTCTGCCAGAACGAAGGCGTGTAGGAGCCCTCGATCGTTGCGCCGAGAGTCGCGTTTGGGAACATTTCCCCGAAGATGCTCTTCCAGATGTTGGGATCGAGCGCCTGTGCCGGAGTCAGAGCGAGTTCCTCGGAGTAGAGCTCGTCGACGAAGGTGAGGGAGTCGATGAACCCCTGCGAGCCAGTGACCCACTTCGAGGTTTCCGAGTCGTAGAGCGAATCTCCCCCGAGTTCGGTGCCATAGAGGAGTTGGTAAAAGCCCTGCATGTTCGAGCCCTCGCCGGTGCCTGTTCCAGCGTAGAAGTTGAACGGCACGACGTCAGGACTGCTCGCCTTGATCTGGCGTGCGGCCTCCATGACGTCGTCCCAGCTCTTCGGCTCCCAAGGGAGAGCGATTTCGGCCGCCTCGAAGACGGGCTTGCTGTACCAGATCGCACGAGTATCGGTACCGAGGGAGACGGCATAGATGCTTCCGTCGTCGCCCTCGCCTGCCACCTTGGCGGCGTCGGTGAACTGGTCCCAGTCCTCCCACTCGGAGACGTACTCATCCAGGTTGAGGAGGTACCCGGCATCCGCGTCCGCTCGCAACGCATTGGTGTCTTCGTAGAAGATGTCCGGTGCGGTCTCGGCCGAGCGCTGTGAGAGGGCGAGTTTGGTTTTGTAGTCGTCATCTGTTGCTGCGATGGGCTGCAATTCGACGGTCACGCCCTCGTTGGCGGCCTCGAAGTCCGCCTTGGCGGTTGTGAAAAGCGTGTCGAGAGCGGTGAAGGCGTCGGTCTTGATGTAGGCGACCTTGAGGACCTTGTCTTCGCCCTCGGATGGCGCCGATCCGGCCGTGCATCCGGTGAGTGCTACCAGTCCGCCGATCGCGAATGCAGATAGGGCGATTGCTGCTCTTTTCTTCATGGTGCTCCCCTTTGCTCCAAGTACAGATGGTCATGCGGAATGTGGTGCCGACGCACTGGAGAGAAGAGGATGCCTCGCTGCCGTGCCTCGATTTAATAGTACATCGATTAGATAAACCAGCATCAAGGTTTGACCGGGCGTGTCTTGCCGAGTTCCGCACTCGCTCAGGACAGAAGGAGCGCTCTGGGATTCGGAGCGAGTGCGCGATCCAGCACCAGGCAGGCTGCCCCAATCGCCCCTACGTCCTCCCCCACCGTTGATCCCGCCACTGAGATTCGGTGGATGCTTCGCGTGGCGCGGAGCTCTTCGAGCAACTCGGGGATCCTGCGGAGGTAATGTCCTGAAAGGCGTGCCCAGAAGGGGCCGCCGAGTACCACGCGATCGACGTCGAGTAGGTTCGCGATGATAGCCACCGCTTTCGACATCCGTACGGCTGAGCGCTCCACGATCTCGATCGCGGTCGCGTTGCCCGCCTCAGCGGCCGCACACAGCTCCGTGAACCGCGAATCGACAGTGCGAGTGTCGTTGGCGCCCCAAGCATCGTCGAGGACGCCCAAGCGCTCTGCTTCCTGGACGAGTGCCTGGGGCGTACAGGTCACAGCGATGCACCCGCGCAACCCACACAAGCACTTCGGGCCTGCTGGATCGGTGACGATGTGCCCGACCTCTCCTGCGTTTCCGGAGCTTCCCCGGACTACTTCGTCGTGCATTACGAGACCGACCCCGATGCCGGTGCCAAGGTAGAAGAAGGCAAAGCTGCCCAATCCGGATTCCCCACCGGCCCACATCTCGGCGATCGCCGACGCGGTTACGTCCTTGTCGAGGATCGAGGGAAGCCCGACGCCCGACTGGAGCGCGTCCCGCAGCGGAACCCGATGCCATCCGATCAGGTGCGGCGGGTCGACCACCGTACCCAGCACATTGTCGATCGGCCCGGGGGCCGCAATGCCTACCCCGCCGATCCGTTCCCGCGGCACTCCTGAGTCGTCGATTAGCTGCTCGAGCGCCTCGACGATCCGTTCGATGATGAGGGTCGGGTCCATCACCGCTGGGGTCGGAAAACTCGACCGTCTCACGACGCTGCCGGTGAGATCAAGCATTACGAAGGTCACGACCGTCGGATCGACGTGAACTCCGAGCGCGTAGCGCCCGCCGGGATTGAGCCGCAACATCGTGCGGGGTTTACCGGGCCCCGTGCCCGCCTTGCCGGCTTCCTCGATGAACCCGCTGTCAAGCAGGCGCCTGGTGATGTTTGAAATGGTCTGGGGAGAAAGCCCGGTAGAAGTCACGAGCTCGACGCGACTCAGGCCGGTGGCGGATCGACGGATGGCGTCGAGAATAACCGACTGATTGAAATCGGCCATCGCCGGGAGGTTCGTACCCCGACGCGCCGTCACGTCCTTCTGGTCGCTCATGTCACGACGTTAACGCGTCGACGCAGATCTTCGATGACGAGAAGCTTCTCAGCCTTGTTGAGCAGAGCGCAGTCTCTATTGGTCGGCATGAACTCGATGTTAGTAGCTGGCCGTAGGGGGCCATCTGGATGCCGCCACTGGCCGCCGAGTTGCACGACGCGGCCAGCGGCAGTCCTGGTTTGCTCGACCCGCCCGCCGGGCCGCGCGCGAGCCTCCAACACAACAACATCCGACCCGGCGTTCATCAGGTCCCGGGCAGCGCTCAACCCAGCAAGGCCAGCTCCACGGGCGACAGTTACGACAACGCCATGGCCGAAGCGTCTGAGTCTGCCATCCGGCCACCGGCCTCGCTGCTACGCGTTCAGCGCGATGGTCAGCCGTTCGATTCCGAGGTCAGCCCCGTCGATGACGGGGATGATTGTCCCATCTATGCGGATGGCCCCGATCGCGTTACCGAGCAGCTGGCGGTCCCGCTTGCTCATCTGCACGGCCAGCTGGTCTCCACGGGTGACCAGGGTGCTGAGGACGGCGAAATCTATGAGATGCCGCTTGACGCCCTGGTCAAGCGGTGCGGTGAATGCGGCAGCTTTGAGGACGAGTGCTCCGAGCAGGTTCGGCCGCCAGATCTGGGCCTGGCGCCCGTCATGGTTGACGGTGACCAGCTCGGCTCGGTCGATTCCTTGGTTGGATCCTCGGGCGTCCAGGGTGGTGCCGCCTGTGACTCCTCGTCGTGCTGCGGCCTTCCCACGGACGTGCTCTGCGATGAGGAGGTCGATGGTGGCATCGCCGCGGGTCCACCGGTGCTGATGGCCTTCTGGGCTTTCACCGGCGGACTCGAATCCGATGTCAACGAGGGCCTTGGTGACCTGATGGAGGATGGTCGGCTGCGCGCGCACATCCAAAACAGCATCCGCGTCGTCGGTCGGCCGATTCGGCGTGGTGTCGCGTTCGACGCACCAGAGGTGCACCATCTGGCCGCCAACCAGGCACCAGTTATTCGGCACCTTCTCGGATAGGTCGAAAAGGGCGTGCCAAGCCAGCGAGGACCTCTGACCGAGTACCGGCATGTCGATGACGGTCATCGGTTGCTCAGCAGTTCCTTGATCCGCTGACTTTCGCGTGGCCCGGCGTGGTCGGCGAGGTCAGCGAGGACAAGGCCCAGCGGCGCTCGCCCGTCGGCGTCAGCTTGGACACGAGCCAGGTGGAGCCAGACATTCGCATTCTTCGCCTTCACCAACAGGTACTCGTTGATGAGCTGCTGGGCGATCTCGGGGTCAACATACGCTTCAACCTCATGTTCGCTGCTAAGCCCCGCGCGGTCGTCACTGATTCCGGAGAGGACTATTCGCTTGTCGCTGCGGAGGTCACCGAGATCATCGGCGTTCGCGTGCAAGGCACGGACCGGTGCGCGATTCCGGAGCCAGCTGGCAAGGAGGAGGGCCGGCGCATTGCTTTCTGCCAGGGCAGCGCACTTGCGGTTCAGGAGCCAGCGAGCCTTCGCCTCCATGTTCTCGGGTTCGACGCCCGACAGCAGAGCGATGAGCGACCATGAGTTGGCCGGGCTCAGCGGGCGGGAGAGCGGAGGCTGTCGACGGAGCTCCGACTCGTCGATTCCCCAGCTTGAGCCGATCTTCTCGGCATCGACCTTGCCCTCGCGGATCAGCTGGTGCACGCGCGCGACAGAGATGTCCTGGCGGGCGGCGTACTCTTTTACACTCAACATGTCACAAGGGTACAACCGCTGAAACCCTTGTGACAAGCGACAGCACCAAATGAATGTGTCAGGCTCGTCCAGATGAGGGACGGCCCAACTGACGGCCCCGCAGCGCGACCACCTCCGTCGCGCCCTTGTCCGCCAAGCCCCTGTGCAGTCCTGTCACACGAGGTTTCTGGGTCATGACGGGGGGAACCGGCGCACAGTCGTGGAATGACCGCGGACCCGACGCGGTCCATGACGCTGACCGGCGCACCGCGCGTCACCTCGGCAGCAGCGTCGCCAAGCTCGGGCAAGTCGCCATCTAAACTGAGATTGGTACCCACGGAAGGAACCTCAATGAGCATGGAAGGCGCGGCCTGGAGCTCGCTGCACAAGATCTCGACCGCCAGGGACGGCAAGCGCGGCTTCTCCCGTGAGTCCGTGCGGCGGATCATGACGTTCGCGGTGCCCTACCGGTCCAAGCTGCTGATCTTCATCGCCCTCTCTATCGTGGGAGCTTTCCTCGCGGTCGCGACGCCGGTACTCGCCGGCCAGGTGGTCGACGTCATCGTCGCCCAGGGCGAGGTCACCACGATCGTTTGGCTCGCCGTCGTCATCGCCCTCGTGGCCGTGGCCGACGCCGCCGTGTCACTCGTGACGCGCTGGTACTCGGCGCGGATCGGCGAAGGCGTGATTTTGGACCTCCGCACCTCCGTCTTCAACCACGTGCAGAAGATGCCGATCGCGTTCTTCACCCGCACGCGGACGGGCGCCCTCGTGAGCCGCCTCAACAACGATGTGATCGGCGCCCAGCAGGCCTTCAGCGGCACGCTGTCCGGCGTGGTTACGAACCTCGTGGCGCTGATCCTCACCCTGATCGTCATGCTCAGCACGTCCTGGCTCGTGACGGTTCTCGCCGTGATCATGCTCCCCATCTTCCTGGTACCCGCCCGCCGCATGGGCAGCCGCCTCGCCGCGCTGCGCCGCGAGGCCGCCGATCACAATTCCGCCATGAGCACGCAGATGACCGAGCGCTTCTCGGCGCCCGGCGCCACCCTCGTCAAGCTGTTCGGTCGGCCCGACGAGGAGGCCGAGGAGTTCCGCGTCCGCGCCGCCCGCGTCCGCGACATCGGGGTCCGGACCGCGATGCTGCAGTTCGTCTTCTTCACCGCCCTGATGCTCGTCTCCGCTCTCGCCCTCGCGCTCGTCTATGGGCTCGGCGGCTTCCTCGCACTCGCCGGCCAGCTGAATACCGGTGACGTGGTCACCCTGGCGCTCCTCCTCACCCGCCTCTACGCGCCGCTCACCAGCCTCGCAAACGCACGGGTGGAGATCATGAGCGCGGTGGTCAGCTTCGAGCGCGTCTTCGAGGTGCTGGACCTCGACCCGCTCATCAAGGAGAAGCCCGACGCCGTCGCCGTCCCCGAAGGCCCAGTGGCCGTCGAGTTCGACAACGTCCGCTTCGCCTACCCCTCCGCGGACAAAGTCTCCCTCGCCTCTCTCGAGGAGGTTGCCACGCTGGACACCCGAGGCGGCGAGGAGGTGCTGCACGGCGTGTCCTTCAGGATCGAGCCGGGGCAGACCGTTGCCCTCGTTGGTACGTCCGGTGCCGGCAAGTCCACAATTGCGCAGCTCCTCTCGCGCCTGTATGACGTCGACAGCGGCGCCGTGCGCCTCGCGGGGACGGATGTCCGCGATGTCACTTTCGTCTCCATGCGGCACACCCTGGGCATGGTGACGCAGGACGGCCACCTGTTCCACGAGACCATCCTCTCCAATCTGCGCCTCGCGAGACCGGAGGCGTCCGACGACGAGGTGTGGGACGCCGTCCGCCGTGCGCGGCTCGAGCCGCTCATCCGGTCCCTGCCGGACCAGCTGGACACCATGGTCGGTGAGCGCGGCTACCGACTGTCCGGGGGCGAGCGCCAGCGGATGACCATCGCGAGGCTCCTGCTCGCCCAGCCGCGCGTCGTCATCCTCGACGAGGCGACGGCGGCGCTGGACTCGACGTCTGAGGCCGCCGTGCAGGCGGCGCTCAGCGAGGCGCTCGAGGGAAGGACGGCGATGGTGATCGCACACCGCCTCTCCACCATCCGCAGCGCAGACCTGATCCTCGTGGTTGAGGACGGCTCGATCGTGGAGCGCGGTACGCACGAGGAACTGCTGGCTGTGGGTGGGCGTTACGAGGAATTGCACCGGACCCAATTCGCCGTGCAGAAGAATGATGCGGCCGATGAGGAAGCACTGAGCCGGACCTAGTCGCTGGGCTCGGTACCCCTGCCCCGAGCGCCTCGGAAAGTCGTCTCATCACGTTTCGTTTAATGGGGACTGATGACGACTTGATTGACTCTGACGAGCTCCAACGAGTCAACTGGACCCGGGGCAGTACCGCACGCCCCATTCGAACTGCTCCACGCCACGCCGGCACGAGCCCGTGGCCTGACAGTACGCTTGGGTCACCAGGCCCCAGAGGCGCTGAGGCGCTGAGGAGGCACCATGTTCAAGCCATCTCGATCAATCACCACGGCCATGCCGTCGGATCTCGCTATCTCGCGCGCTGCGGCCCGTCGCCCGCTTGAAGAGGTTGCAGCCGACATGGGCATCGGTCCACACCTGCTGGAACCGCACGGAAGTGCAGCGTCGAAGATCTCCCTCGATGCGATCGATGAGCTCCGTGACCGTCCACGGGCCAAGTATGTCGTCGTCACCGCAATCACGCCGACTCCACTCGGGTCGGGCAAGACGACCACCGCGGTCGGGCTCGGTCAGGGCTTCCGGCACATCGACAAGCTCGGGATCGTCGCGATACGGCAGCCGTCGATGGGGCCGACGTTCGGCATCAAGGGCGGAGCCGCTGGTGGCGGCTACGCTCAGGTGGTCCCGATGGAGGCACTGAACCTGCACCTGACCGGCGACACGCACGCCGTTACCGCGGCCCACAATCTATTGTCGGCGATGATCGGCAACCACATCCACAAGGGAAACCGTCTCGGGTTCGACCCCCATGAGATCACCTGGCGACGTGTCCTCGACGTCAACGATCGCGAGCTGCGCACCATCATCACCGGGCTCGGCGGTCCTGACGACGGCAATCCGTTCCAATCCGGTTTCGACATCTCCGCAGCCAGCGAGGTGATGGCGTTGTTGTCGCTGTGCACGTCGTTGCGGGATCTCCGTGAACGGATGGGAAGAATCGTCGTCGGCTACAACCGCGGCGGCGAACCGGTGACCGCCGAGATGCTCAAGGCGGCCGGCGCCATGACCGCGATACTCAAGGACGCCATCAAGCCGAACCTGATGCAGACCGTGGAGCAGACGCCAGTGCTCGTCCACAGCGGTCCGTTCGGGAACATCGCCACCGGTAACTCCTCGGTCGTCGCCGATCTGATCGGCATCCATGCCGGCGACTACCTCATCACCGAGGCGGGGTTCGGTGCAGACATCGGCGCGGAAAAGTTCTTCAATATCAAGTGCCGTGCCTCCGGGCTGGCACCGGATGCCGCCGTCATCGTCGCGACCGTGCGTGACCTGAAAACTCACTCAAACAAGTACCGGGTCGTCGCCGGCCGACCGCTGCCACCGGAGATGCTCGCCGAGAATCCCGACGATGTCATCGCCGGGGCAGCGAACCTGCGCCGGCAGATCGCCAACATCCGACGGCACGGAGTGACGCCGGTCATTGCGGTGAACGCATTTCCCACCGACTACGACAGTGAGCATCAAGCGATCATGGACGTCGCGGCAGAGGAAGGTGTGCGCGCGGCGATCAGCTACCACTTCACCGAAGGCGGCAGGGGTGCGGTCGAGCTGGCCGAGGCGGTTGCGGAGGCCTGCGCTGAACCGTCGGGCTTCCACCGGCTCTATCCCGACGAACTTCCCTTGGTCGATAAGATCGATGTGATCGCGCGCGAGATGTACGGCGCCGACGGCTTGGACCTCTCGCCTCTGGCAGCTCGGCAACTCGACAAGTACGAGCGGGCAGGCTTCGGCAGCCTGCCGGTGTGCATCGCCAAGACACACCTGTCCCTGTCGGCCGACCCCAAAATCAAGGGAGCACCCACCGGGTGGCGACTGCCGGTGCGTGAGGTGCGTGCGTCGATCGGGGCCGGGTTCATCTATCCCATCTGCGGCGACATGCGCACCATGCCTGGTCTCTCGTCCGCACCGGCAGCCGAACGCATCGACATCGACGACAACGGCGAGATCGTCGGGTTGTCCTGATCGGCGGACCCGGCCGGGCACCCGGAGGACGGAGGTTCCAAGGCCGGCGCTCGGTCGCAGCCAGAACTATCCAAGTCACGGCGTGAGCCCCACAGCCGCGATCATGAGAATCCCTGCGCCGAGTTCCACGTTTGCCGCGGCCCAGGCTCTCGACGACGCGAACCCACCAGGGTCACCGAGGCACCCGTCGAAGCCGACCAAGCGGGCCGCCACACACCCGGAACCAAAGGCGAGCGGCATCGTCCAGAAGAGATGCAGACTGTATCGGCCAAATTAATTCCGCATGGACCGAAGGCAATTCTTTGCTTCTCGCGGCTGTGTCGACATGCCGCAAGACTAGGAGCAGCACGCCACGATCTCCGGCAATCTGGACCAACGAGACCGCATCGTACGTTGAAGGTTCTTCTTACGGGAAGACAATGGAGCCGTCGATTGACGACTCACTTTCTTCCATGCGCGCCTGCCACATTAGTCAGCGCAGGTCAATGACCACTGCTCGATCGAATCTGTTCCGCACAAAAGGACCGAGTCCGGCCATGATTACCTGCCTGCGCCACACGGCTATGCACGGGACGCTCGCTGCTCGCGACATCTGTCTATTCCTGGTCTTTTGCGAATGCCCGGTCGAGGAGAGCCGCGGTCGCCGGGTTCATTAGCTCGCTCCGCTGAATGTAGTGCTCCACCGTGATCTTCGTGTCCATGTGGCCGAGCAGCTCTGCGGCGAGTTCAATGCTGGCGTTGGCGTTGACCGCAGTCGCAACCGTGCGGCGGAACATGTGCGGGGTAACGCCCTCGATTCCTGCTCCCCCGAGCACGTGACACAACTGACGACGCACGTTCGCTGTGGTCAGCGGGGTGCCCGTCCCCGGGACTGGAACAGCAGTTCATCCAGACCCATGCTGCCGACTTTGGCGAGCGGCATCGGCGGTGAACGTGGGCAATGCCACGACGCGACGGGATTTGGCCGTTTGGGGTGGTCCTGCAGGAAGGTCAGCTCACCGTTGCGACTGACAATCGTCCCGGCGAGGCGGATGGACGGTACGGCGCTCGTGATATCGACGTCCCTGCGCCCGACGCGGCGTCGCCTTCTGCCGCAGTGCTCGTGGCCGGCTTCTGGACTCAGCTCTTCCCGAATATCCCCGCTGTCCATGGCGAGATAGTGTTCTTTTCATCGCCAGAAGGTGCTATCACCTTCTCGCGCAGCAGCCCAATGCGAGGGCTGCTGGTTGGCCTTCGGGCGAGACAAAAGGGCGCAAGAGTTAAGGCCGCCACGCGTTCCCCGCCAGCGGATCGCAGCTGTCGACTTTGCCCGGCGGCAGCTCCGATCCTTCAGGCCATCGGGTCGTCTCGGTCCAACAAACGCCCGTTAGCTGCACGACCCCCTGGAAATCGACGGTACTGAAATCGACATCATCAAGATTCGAACCAGTCAGGTCTACATCCCTTACGAGCGCGCCGGCGAAGATCGCTCCGCGCAAGTTGACCTCTCGCATAACCGTCCCATCAAAAAAAGCGGCCGTGAAGTCCGACTGGGACAAATCAGAGCCGGTGAAGTCCGATCCCAGGAACTGTGCGCCGGAGAAGTCATTTTTCGAATAAGACTCGAGGCCTCGATTCAAGTTGCGGGCTGAGGTTAGGTTGAACTGCGCCTTGCGAAAGTTGCTGCTAGTCAGTTCGGCGTCGTCGAGATTTGCATAGTTAATGTCTGCCTCTGGCATCGTCGCACTGACGATGCGGGCGGAGGTCATCGTCGTATTGCTCAGGTCGGCGTCGGTTAGATCTGCGCTTGTGAAGTCCACGCCGGACAACATCGAACGGGATAAATCGGCTCGCGGAAGGGTTAGCCCGGCCAGGTTCTGATCCTTCAGGTCGAGCCCGCTGAGGGGCGTATACCTCCGTGCCTCGAAATCGTCTGCCGCGGCTTCTTCGTCGACAACGTCGGCCGCCGCCCTGGTTTCAGCCAACGTGGCCGAGACAGAAATATCCCTAATGAAGCGAAGGTTCTCGACCCGCGCATCCCGCAATGCTCGTTCGTCGTCAATCAATTTCTGCCCCAGTAGCGACAGGCCGCCAACCAAAATTGCTACCATGAAGGCTATACCAAGATCCCTCACCCACCACTTCGAATCATCGGCTTTCAGCATCCGCTTCACCACCGCCACCATGCCCTCTCACGTCGCCCGGCGACTCTTTGAAGTCGCCGATAAATCGAAGCCGGCATCATTGATGCAACTGATACCAAGTTGCGCTCGAATATACAAGCGCATGCACAGGTGCGCGATGGGTCGTACTCTTCAAGCGACGACATCCACCCCCAAGTCAGATCGCGCTGACGCGTCTTGATTTGGTCCATCGGTACGACCTCGATCAGCTCGGCTCCGCATCCAGTTCCGGGCGTCCCACCCGTGCGATGACGAACTCGAGCATGAGGCACGCAGAACCCCAGATGAGAGGGAGCCGCCTCGGTGGCAGCACCGCGTTTAGTCCTCGTCTTTTGCGAATGCTCTGTCGAGGAGAGCCGCGGTCGCCGGGTTCACCAGCTCGCTCCGTTGGATGTAGTGCTGCACCGTGATCTTCGTGTCCGTGTGGCCAAGCAGCTCTGCGGCGAGTTCGATGTTGGCGTTGGCGTTGACCGCGATCGCAACCGTGCGGCGGAACATGTGCGGGGTAACGCCCTCGATTCCTGCTCCCCCGAGCACGTGACGCAATTGTCGACGCACGTTCGCGGTGGCCAGCGGTGTGCCGTCCCGGGATTGGAACAGCAGTTCATCCAGGCCCATGCTCCCGGCATTGGCAAGACGCCGGCGAACCGCGTCGGCGGTGAACGTGGGCAGTGCCACAACGCGACGCGACTTGGCGGTTTTGGGGTGGTCCTGCCGGAAGGTCTGTTCGCCGTTGCGGCTGATAATGGTGCCGGCCAGGCGTATGGACGGTATGGCGCTGGTGATGTCGATGTCCCGGCGGCGGATGGCCAGCACCTCGCCGATTCGGGCTGAGGTGCCGAGCATGACCTCGATGATCGCACCCAGTTGCCCGTCGGGCTTGGGGCCGGAGATGTGATCGGCGGCGCTCTCCCACTGGGCGATCGCCGCGCGGATCACGTTCACCTCGGGGCCGTGAGCGCATCGGGGAGATGCGGCTCGCGGTACAGGCGGGACACGTGATCCATCGGATTGCTAGGGAGAATCTCATGACGAACTGCCAACTCAAGCGCCAGCCGTAGAACGACACGACCTTGCTTGGCCCGGCTGTGGGAGAGCTTCGCCAGCTGCTTGATGAAGTGATCGCAACGAGCGACACCTATCTCCCGCAGCGTGAGACTGCGGAACACGGGGAGCACGAGCGTGCGCATGTTGCGCTCGTACAGATTCCGGGTCGTTCTCGAGATTCGATTTTCCATATCGATGTCCTCGAGCCAGTACGTCGCCAAGTCCTCGAACGAGCTGTCCGGCGTCAGCGACGTGTTCGTCGGCTGCTGCAGGTATCTCGTCGTGAGCTTGCTCTTCAGCGATCGCTCAGCAGCCCGGGCGGTGTCGCCGGTGGCCTGAACCTGGCGTGTCTGACCGTCCCAGTCCCGGTAGCGGGTCCGAGCCTCGAATCGGCCGGACGGCGCCACCCGGATGGTGATGTCCCCGAAGGTGCTGATCGTCAACCGTGGCCGCGACACTTCAGCTCACCGCCGATCGGTGCGCCGCGGCGGGCTGGACGGCTCCCGCTGCTCGGCAATCCAGGCCCGCACGTCGGAGATGGCGAACTTCAGGTGTTTGCCGAACCGGTAGGCCGTGGGGCCTTTGCCGTGCACACGCCAGTCGTAGACCGTGGAGATCGGTATGCCCAAGTAGGACGCCAGCTCGTTGATGTCCATCAAGGGTTCCAGACCCCACGCGTCGGTAGAGGGGGTATCGGAGGAGGTTGGGTATTCGTTGTGGATGCTCATACCCAGAAGGTGCGCACCGCAATCCCGGAATATCGGGATGGACCGAAAACGACGTCGGCGCCTCGGATGGGAAGGCCGTTTCAACGGCTCCGGAAAGGAGTAAAAGATGGGTTTGTGATGGGGTAGTCAAATCTCTAACCAAAAAAGTCCCGGAAACCCTTGAGTTTCCGGGACATTTGGTGGGCCGTTTGCGAAAGCCAGCAGGGCGCGGATTGGCAGAGACTGTGGATCTCGTTTTCCCACGCAGTCCTCACTCTTTTCCTCCAGCGAGGCCCGGGCCGACCTCTGACTCGGATCGGATCGAGCGCGAGGCGCGAGGCGCGAATTCATTTGCCGCTCAGCGGTGTCGACGACCAGTGCAGCTTGTTTGAGGTGGGATAGGGCGATCGCTTCGTTCGCCGATCGAATTCAGCTCCGTCGCGTAGATCAGAGTCGGGCGGGCACCCTCGGCACGATCAGACTTGGCCAGTTCCTCGACCAGCCTCTGCCTGACCGACTCCGTTACCTCGAAGAGGAACTCATCCACAGCTTCCAAGAGTTTGAGGAAGCGGCTCACCATTGGTGGCGGCAGTGTCCGAGAATAGGTCGTGACGTCACACCACTCACCCCTAGTGTCGGGCCAGCCCCCGCCTTCATCCCATGCCAGCTGCACGCCTAAGCTCATCCTCGCCATAACCGAACGTGTAGTCCTCATCCATGCCGTTCGAAAGCCAGATGTTTGCGGCATCCCAAACGCTCAGCGAGTCGCCGCCGGAATCGTCCGCTGCGTCGTGGTCCTCCCCGATCATGCAACGGCAATCCTCCCCGTACTGGGAGGAGCCCCCGTCAATCGTGTAGTACTTCTGATGCTTTGGTCCTGTGGGCATGCCGCCGCCACCTTTCTGATACCCATACAGGCAAGACTGCGCGAGCGTCCTCTTTCAGGACGCACGAGTGCGCAATTATCTTTGAACTAGATATGCCTTTAGGCTCGGGAATCCACTGGCACTGGGCTTGTCCCAGGATGACGATCTGGCCCAAGACGATCAGTGCGAGTCGACTTCTTTTCGCGAGCCCCTTAACCGATCCCAGTCGGCATCGGTGTCGGCTACGACGCCCGTTTCTTGAGGCCGCACGAAGAGCATTCCAACCAGTTAGTGCTGATCCGCTGAAGCGTATGGGTGCCGCAATCCGGGCACTCGTGACCTTTCGCCATTGGATTTCCTTTCGTTGGATGCGCCGCCCCGAGAGCGAGCCGCCGACAACTAATAGTAAGCCAGTCTTGTATTCATTGGCTCGACACGCCGACGCTGACCAGGGTTTTTAAAACTAATGGTTGGGCGCGAGAGAACCATAGAGGCTGCAACGCCGACCGGACGGCGAGGCGATCGACTTGCTGCTCTGCTCTGAGCGTCGGAACTGGACCTGCTCCTCGCATCCGACATAGCGTCGGCGAGCGGAACCCGGAAACGACGACGAATCCGATCAGGACGAGATCGATTGAGCATGCCGCGAACACGGCAACGACTGGAGTATGAGCCGTGCGGCGAGTTCGATGCCGGCGTTGTCGTTGACCGCGGTCGAATCCGCGCAGGGGAACATGTGCGTGGTCACACCGTCAATCCCGACTCCGCTGTGCACCTGTCGAACGGACGACGCACGTGCGCGGTGGTCAGCGAGTCAGCGGAGAGCCGTCCCTTGACTGGAGCAGGAGTAAATCCCGGCCTATTCTCCCGACAGTGGCAGATCATGGCCCGTCAGTGGCGGCCTCAGGAGTCGATTGTCCGGAGGAGGCCCGCTTATCTGACTTGCGCCTCAATATCGAACCGATCGCGTCGGTAACCCCGGAGGTCGCACCCTTGATCGCGGCGCTGGCATTCTCGGCAGCAGCCACCGCCCGCGGCTTATCAGGGATACCGTCGCCGTCGATGTCAACCGCGCGGAAAGATTCGGTGGCCCGGTCGAAGGTTTCGGCCCCAAAGCGCCCGGCAACAGTGACCCCTCCCGATGCAGACGCAAGAACTTTGTCTCGCGCCTCAGAAACGGCGTGGCCCCACCGCTTCGCGGTCTCGGACTCATGGCGTGATGCGATCCCGAGCCGCGCACGGAATTCAAGAAGGCCGACCGCGACTTTGTTACTTGATTTCACTGCGGCTGGGGAGTCGAACGGGTTGAGAAGTACCGCAGCGTTTGCGCGTTGCACGGTCTCGTTCATCTGGGAGAGAATGCGTGCCGTGCTGCGGGCGATGAGTTCGACACGATTCTGACGGGCCCTAGCCAGTCCGAATCGGTGAGTCTCCAAATCAGCAGGTGCAGCGTCGAGCACTCGGTCGAGTTCGAGTATTGAGACCCCGTCCTGGAGTTGGACCGTCCGCGCTAGGACCGCGAGCCATTCATGCACCTTTGGCTCGGCTGCTTTGGTCGCTTTGGCGATTTCACCGAGATCTGCTTTCTTCTCGAGCTTTTCGGCGATGCTGTCGAGTTGGCGGAGCGAGTAGCCCTGCGTGCGCGCGAGCGTCATCCCGCAGGCTTGCACCTTCGACCAGGTAACCTCGGAGACCCGCCCGACGTGGTTACGCACAGTTAGGGCGTCTTCGATGATCAGGTCAACGCCGATCATGTCGGCTAGCACTGCGTCTTTCTGGCTCCGCAGGATGTCGTCGACCTTTTCGTCGAGTTCCCGGAGATACTCGACTATCTCGTCCATCTGCTGCTGCATCGCGCGCTGCTGCATCATCGTGGACAGCGCGGTCAGAGCAAACGGCCCGCTGAGCAATACGGTCGGGTTTGCGATCTGAAGCCACTGCTTGATGTCGCCGGGCTTACCGATCATCGCGTGGCTGACCCCGCCGGTTTTCGTCGACATCAATCCGAACTTCTTGATGGCTTCGGCCGACTCGGCGGTCAGCTTCACCCAACGACCGGAGTTCGCAGCGAGATCCGCGCCTACTTGCGCGGCCGCCGCGCCCGTGCCCGAGAACGACCAAAGCCGATGAAGATCAAGCTCCCGCGACGGAGCCTGGTCTAGCCCCGTCGAAAGTAGAAACCGCTCGATATCGGCTGCAGCCCCAAGAGCCACGAGACCGTCCCCGTCGCTCACCAGTTCGATCTCGCTGCTCATCGCTACTCCTGTCGCTCGTGTGATTCCCTCTTACCCTAGGGCGAATAAATAGCACTGTCCCCAAGGTGAACGGCTCCATCTTCCCGTTTGACGGACGATGTCGTGGATGTGGCCACTGTGGTCAGCGCGTAGCCGACAGCGCCAATGCCCACCCGTGGGCAGAACGGAGGGCCATTGACAGTCACCGGAGGCACTCTCTAGGTTCGTAAGTGCCCGATCTCTCGTGCACTGCGCTCCTCGTCGACGTATACAAGGTGAGGGTCCGTACGTGAACGAACGGTTCTTCATCTTGCTAAAAACGCCATCGCAGAGGGACGGTTCCAATGGTCGACGCACTCACGGCAACTGATCAGGCCATCGTTCGAGCGACAACACGGACTCGATTGACGCGGAAAATCTTGTAAGCCGAGAGGGCTGGATCCGAATCTGTGCTGTCCGAGGTCGCCACTACCGCGCCGTTGACGAGGAAGCGTGGCAGGATCTCTGCGCCAAGCGCGGATACTTGCAGCTCCGACGTAATTCGCGCGGGTTCTGAAGAGCGAGCTGAGTTGGCCGGCGCGCCCTTCTGCTTAGTGAATCGCTGCCCAGTCGGGGGCTTCTCGACTCTCTCTAGTGCCGCCCCATCGTATGCTCGGGTGATGACGACGTCCTCGATTCCCGACAGCAACGGGGTCACCGAGCAGGCAGCCCCCTCACTCGCATTTGCCAGGGACGGCACGGAAGACCGCGCGATCGGGTTCACCCTCAACGGGATACAGCATGAGCTTGCGCGTGCGACCGTGTCAGCGCGACTCACGGAGGCGGCCCCAGAAGTCATCCTGAAGCATGCAGTTCGCGTCAACGCCATCTGGTTCCCGGTCATGCAAGCATTCGAGACGGCGACCGGCATTCCCCGGGCAGATTTCAAGTCTCGGGCCGCTAGGAGACACCTCGCGACCCTTGGCTACGAGATCCGTGGCGAGATCAGTCCACCCGCTTCGGAGCCCGCCGACGTGTCAGCCACATCACCATCACCGGTGGTCGATGAGTCGTGGCACACCGAAGCGAACGTTCAGTCGGCAATCGTCGCCTGGTTGGCGGGTCGCGGGTGGCGCATTCTGTCGGTGGCGAACACTGCGACGAGGGAACGCGGCATTGACGTCGTCGCAGCGCGGGGAGACGAGACCGTTGGTATCGAGGTCAAGGGCTACCCGTCCCGGGGTTATGCCGATCCGGCCCGGGCCACCGAATCGAAGCGCACCTCACCGAGCACGCAAGCGGGTCACTGGTACGGGCAGGCCCTGCTCGCTGCGATGAAACTGCGCGGGAAGCAACCCGGCGTCCACAGCGTCGTTGCCCTTCCGGACTTCCTTCGTTATCGAACGCTCTACGCCGAGACGAAGTCGTCCCTCGACGCGGCGGGCATCTCGATCTGGTGGGTGGATTCCCAGCAGGCCGTCACCGCGGACGGCTGTAACCCCGAGCTCTGAAACCGTCAAGCCGCCCGAGGGTTTGGCCGATAGGACCGGTTATGTCAGCACGGCCGAAACCCGCCAGTAGCCGCTCAGCCGCACTCCCCCACCCGCGCTCCCCCCACGTGCCGGGAGCCGGGGTGGCGCGCCGCGTTAAACGTCCGCGCCGTATCGCCGGGTTCGGACCAGCCAGTCCTGGTAGCTGAGCAGCGTCGCCTTTGCTGCCTTCCGGGCGCCATACTCGTTGCGCCAGGCCCGGACCCGCCCCTGGACGTAGTCGAGATAGTAGGCTGCGTTGGTCGACCATTCCGGACTGTAGCTGAGCGCGTCCCCGGCCCACGACGGCGCGACATCGATCCACGCCACACCGCCGGCACCGTTGCCGATCGCATCGAAAATCGAGTGGTGCAGATGCCCCCACCCCGCGGGGTGAGCTCGCGAACCCGGCGCACCGACGCGTAGGCCCGGGTCATCGCATCGTTCCACGCGGCCTCATCACACTCCGCTTCGAGCCGGACGAGCAGCTGACGGAGTTCAGGGATCCAGGACAGCAAATCCACCGCCGCCTGACGCCTCAGCCTGTCTTCGCAGTGTCTGCGTATGGCATTAGAGCAGGCAGAAACGAATCCCTTGATCGCAGGCCCGCCGAGTCCCCCAGCCACATGTACATCTCCTGTTCTTCCCCCAGGTTCTAATCAGCCGCCACCGACAGCCCACGCGCTGGTGGGACTCTGCGCCCTACGTACTCCCTCTGGGTGATTTCGTTCATCCATAGGCTGCGTCGAAAACGTCAAGAGAAATGGTGAGCAGGAGTTCGCAAAGCCGATTCCAATCCATTTCCTCCATGTTCAGGGGGTCGTTCGTCGGTCGGTAATGAACTATCTGGTTGCGCAATTTGTATATTGCTTTGCCTGCCGAAACATCTAGATCTTTGCCTATCGTCGCACCGAGGCAATCGCATATTTCTTCAAGGTCTTGTCGGTAAGCACGTGACAGAGCGCCATTCAGACTTTGTGCTTCTGGGGGATGCCACCCCATTTCTGCATCAAGCGAAGCTGCTATCTCGTACCACGCGCGACCCACTGACAACGCGGTCCCCACCTTGGTCGCAGTTTCGTATGCGTACGTTGCCTCGATGCAGCGGTACAACGACATGTAAAGGCTGCGAGGGTCCATGTCGAATACAGCGCGGCATAGCTCTCGATATGGAAGCGACGGCACGTTCAACTCCGCCAATACGACCAAGAGATCGGCTAGATCTGATTCGATCCACGAAGTACCTAAGCGACTCTCGTCAACACAGAGTCGCAGGAAGATTGCCCAGATAGCGGTTTGATCGATTGGAGTGAGGCTAGCAAGCACTTTGATGGACGGGAAGAGCGAAAACACGGAGTCGTTCTCGTGCCCGATGTATCCAACGTCACCCTTGCTCGCGGCTTCGACGATATCTCGAATTGCGATCGGCGCCTTATTCGGACGCACGGGCAGCTCTGCGATGAGGCATACATCGAAGCCCCAAACACAATCGCGGACCGGGAGCTCAGCGTGATCGGGATCGTGGTCGAACCCGATAAGTCCGATGAAGTGGCTTGCTTCATGTGCAACCTCGTCGGCTCCCGAGTCATCGCCGACTTCGATAACACCGATTGGGCGTTCGAGCCAAGCCAAGAATCGATGGCGACCAAAGCCGATCGATTCATGGATGACTAAATGCTTCAGGTACTCATCGGACCCATCATCCGCATGAACCCAACGAACCTTCTCCGCGCCGATAATCGGCTCGTCCCGATCAGCACAATATTGTGCCAGCCGTTCGAAGACAGCCCCATTCGCCACACGCATGTCGCGATTCATCAGCTGGCTCGCCAGCAGGGCTCCAAGTTGGCTAGTTCGAAGTCTTCGTCGACGAGCACCTTGAATGCCTCTGAGAATACGGACCGCTCGTAACGTCCCACCTGCCCGACCTTTTTGTCCAGAACTTCACGCAGAACATCGAGACGTAGGAAATCGTGAAGCACTACTTCGTCAGCCACGGATAGCTTGGAGGAAAGACCTTCCTGTGCTTTTTCGAGCTTGGCCATTCGTTCGACGCGCTCAATGCTCGTTCTGTCCGCTCCGGGTCGGCCAAGAACTGAGATTCCGACGGCGACAATGAATCCGATCCGCGCCGGCTGACGATCGAAGACAAACCGGCCAGCGGGCGTTTCAGAGTCCCCGGGATACCCCGCGAACAGTTTGTCGAGTCGACTCAGCATCGAGAGCGCTGCATAGAACTGATCCTGGAACGTGGAATCCGCCAAGTTGTCTACAAAATCAAGTCGGGAAAATTCGTCCGAAATCGCTTCTTTCGTGTCGACTGCAGTTTTCCGCAGAGAGAACGCAATGTACATCTCGACTAGGTCGTCGCTTGAATACTGGGCTGCACCTACACGGCGCCCGGGACGGTCAGGGGACGAAACTTTGTCAAGATCCGGAACGTTCCTCTCTATTTCTTCAAGAAGCGGCGCGAAGACGACTGAAAGCTGACGACTAATAGTCCACGGAACCTGCCCGGTGTTAAGAATGAGCATGCGGTAGATCATCGCTCTCACGTTGTCCGTGAGCCAGAATTCCACCCTAACAACTTGGTTGGCAACGTCGTTGTTTTCTTTGACAGCCTCAATGAGTGCCGCGGTCCTCTGCATGCCGTCGATGATCGAAAGCAAGCTTCGGTCCTTGGGCAGGAATTCTCCGGGCCCGTCGGATCCTAGCGATGGCAACAAGGCGAACTCTTTATCGTCAAGGACAGCGCCGATTACTATTGCCGGCAATAGTGCGCCCTTCTTGAGGTCCTCGACCATTCGCGATCGGATTCGCTTCGCGGTTGTCGTGGTCAGCACTCCACGCTGGCCGCTGAGCGATCCTTGTGCTTCGTGAGCGTCCGATACAAGCGCTGTGTAATCTCCGACCGTCATTGTCGTTAGAACCGACCAACACTGCGTTCGCTTGTCAAATTGCCAGTCCATTAGATACTCCAGGTGTAATTCGAAACTACGTGCGTCCATACTGCAGGGGCAGCGCCATCTTCGCAGATTCTCTAGCTTCTCAAATCGGGAACCCACGGCTCCAGTGCTGTTCGGGCTCACGCCGATAGCTGCGCTGACGTCTGTGGGGCCGAATCCCGCTGCTAATTCGTGTCGGCGCCGAACCGCTCAGGCGCGTCATCGAACCCGTCCAGGTATTCCTGGCGGAGAGTGGAAAGCGATCTCGTCCCATTGAGGGCAGTGAGCCAGAACCACCACCCCGGTTCGGAGAGGCCGCCGGTGACCGCGCGGGCCGCGCTGCTGGGGTAGTCGGAGAAGACCCCGTTGACGGATAGCCGACCGTCCTCACCCAAAACGGCGGTCTTTTCGCGATGCCTCTGTGGTCGCGCATGGAACATTGATCCCGGCGCGATCAGGCCGTTGTTCGCCAGATCGGCCACCTCGACTCCGGACGCACCCTGTCGCTGCCGGCGTCGTGAACCCCAGCATGACCCGCCGGAAACGACCAAACCTGAAGAATCCGATCGATCATCAGCTTGGTATAGCAATGCGACGCGCGTGAAAACGGACTAATCAATTTGAGCTACGTAGCTGAACAAGAAATCGCAACCACGAAGAGCCGCAACACCCACTTGAACCAGTCATGCGAATCTCAGGAGGTCGACCCGACTCAGTCCGCCAGCATGCAAATCCTTGGCATCCCCGCGGATGTGGCGTTCGATCCGATTGCCACGCCCGGCGTGGAGGCAGAAAGCGCCCAGCGCCCTACCCCCACAGCAGGACGAACCGGGCCTACGCGCAGTCCTCCGGGAACATCGACCGGTCGAGCTTGGGGTCCGTGACGACGGAGGCAGTGAGCGGCCGGTTGCCCAGCGTGACCGCCCGCAGCCGGCTGGCCTCATCCGGGTAGCCAGCACCCAAATCGGCCGACTCGAGGTGGTTCACCCAGGATGCACACAGCGCCTCGGCGTCGGGATGCTCACGGCCACCCGGGTGGGTGCCGGCGAAGCCAGTCTCTAATTCGGTACTGAGCCTCCAGCGAAACGGTGGCAGGCTTGTGCGCAAGAGGGCGGGATCCCGGGCCCGCACATTTGGTCGTAGTGCCTGGCGCGCTACGAAAACTACACAGGCCCGATCCACCTAACCCATCTTCTTGCGAATCATCGCTGTACCCGCCCGACGCAGGACCAGACGAGCCCCCGGCCGGTCAGGTCGAAAGTGATCACGAAAGGCGAACCAGCAACCACAACGACAGGCAGTGGACTTAATCGCATGAGTTGTGACGCGGCAGAACCGGTGACGAGGGCCACAGGCACGGCATCGGCAACGGACAAGAAGCCAGCGACGTACAAGCCAGGCTTCTGGAGCCGCGACAGCGCTGTGGGTGGAACAGGTTACGCTCGAGGCATGCCAGTGGACACCGCGCTCTCCGACCTCGCCAGGCCCATCGAGTCGGACCAGCCATGGCCGCGCCCATCGTGCCCCAACTGCCAGGCCGGGTACATCGGGTTCTCATCGCCTATCGAGGATGAGGGCCACGATTCTGCATCGGCGCGCAACCACCCCGCGTTCGAGCCAGAGTGGATCTCCGGCACGTTCGCCATTCGCGGGCAGTGTGAGAATCCCGAGTGCCAGCAAGCCGTGCATGGCACCGGAGACTACCGCGTCAACTACTCCCAAAAGTCCAGCCGCGACGACGAGTTCGAATACCAAGGCAACTCCTACTCCTCGTACTACGCTGTCACGCATTTGCACCCGCCCATGTTGATGATGCCGATCCCTAAGTCGGCTCCCGACCAAGTCCGAGAGGGCGTACTGCGCGCATCTCGTGTGCTCTTCACCGATCCCGGCCTAGCCGCAACGGCTCTACGAGCCACAGTGGAACGCTTCCTGACCTCCGAGGGCATCTCGGCGACCCGATCAAACGGGCAGTTTCGTAACGCTCACGAGCGCATCAAGGAGTGGCGGAACGCCGACCCCAACCGTCCGCCGGTCGCCGATCTGTTCTTCGCAGTCAAGTGGCTCGGGAACGCCGGAACTCACGAAGACTCGGACCTGACCACTATGGAGGTACTGGACGGCGCCAGAGTGCTCGACGAAGCTTTCCACCGTCTCTTCACGGGGCCAGATATCGACGCGCACGCGCAGACTATCAACGCAGCCAAGGGCCCTTCCCGGGAACCCTGAAACGCGGCAGACCAGCAACAAGGAAGCCCGACCACCTATCGTGGCCCGGTCCGTTCGAGGTCGAAGATACGGCGTGCCGGTACCGATTTGCTTCTGTTCACGCTCCGAATGCCGGCTCCTGCACTCTGGTGCTGTCCTCCGAGCGCCTGGCCCACCACGCTTCGCCCCCGGTGCGCGAAGACACGAGTCAGCCCATCGCAGAACGGGGATGGAACAAAGATTGAAAGTCGCCGCGAGCGGTTCGTACGTCTACCTGAGGACTTCGCACTTCTCGCATCAGGGAGCGCCGTACGGTGATCTAAACTTTTGCCAAGGCTGACACTTGCAGATTGCACGCCCCGACCACGCTGGCTAGTGCGTGGCCGTTCCGGCCGAGCAGTCTCTTCCGTACAGGGTGTCCAGGCCGCCGATAACGCCTCACAGGTGCCAGGCACGTTCCCCAAGCTCGTGGGCACCCTCCGCAAACGCGACCGCCTATTGCAGCAAGCCAACGACACGGCACGCGCAACGATCCCCTAGTACGTCGCATGAACAATGCTGTATTCGGTCGAACTTCCACTCCGCGACCAGGTGCACGACTTTGGTCCCTCAGCGCGACAGAGTGAGGGATTCGACCAGATCAGAATTCCGGGCCGTTCAAGCGAATGGGGAGCTGCATTCCACAGCCCATGGTTCGTCGCAGGCCAGAGTTGCCTTACCTAGACTGGTGTACCGAATGCGCTTCGTTGGCCGTGGGCTCGAAAGAGGGCGGCGAAATCCTTCCGCCACTCAACGGCGCCTTCTTGGCTTTGCCCCTGTTTGTGCTGGTAGATGGCAAAGACAAAGTTGCCAACGGTCACGGTGTCATCCTTGGCTCCCTTTCTCCACACATCCGCCATGGGCGTACCCATACGCGACAAAGTCTGTTGGATAGAGTCGCGCGCGACGGTTCGAGAAAGCTCGCCAGGGCCAATCATTGGCGCTCCTCTATTCGTCCCAGGCGCGAATTCGATCATCATCCAGTTCCAACGGTCCATGGGTTCAGCGTAGGGCCTAACTACCGCTCTCGCTGTCGCTGTCGAGGTCCGTTCTCGCGAAGGGGAAAGGCCACCCAACCGGCATGATGTCGCAAGAACCTCCGCCTTAGCCACCAGAGGGACGAGACCCCTGGTAAAGCACCTCCGTTGCAACATGACTTCCTGGTCATCTCACAAACTAATCAGAGTAATTAGGGTTGTCGCCTTCCAAGCTCGTAATACTGGGCTGGCCAAACGAGTACCGTTGAACTTCGTGTTGACGACACTTCGCCTCACAAGTGCCCAGTACTCCAGAGGACCATTCACATGCCCGATGAACTCTCGCTGTTTGATCTCGGCGATCCTCCCGCGGCCTCTTCAACCCTGCCCCTCATGATCTCATCAGAGCAACGCAGCACGATTCGCGAGACATTCCAACGCCTCGGGGTGCTGGACGCGCCAGCGCAATTTGAGGTTGTCTTCCAACTCACCGGGCAACGGGTGTGCTCCCCCGGCGAGTTGCAGGCGTCGCACGCACACCAGCTGATTCTCGGGCTCTCAGAGCGCACACGCACCCTAGGAACCGAACGCACAGGCAACGCTTGGACAGACCGCGAGGAAGATACGTGGATCGACAGATTGTGAATGACCTCCGAGGCGGGTCTCGGACGGATAGCTCCGATGCCATTGAGCTGCAAGACCTACGAGAGCGAAGACGACTCCAGTAGGTTTGATCAACGATGCCCCCCACTCCTCCACGCCTGGATGGTCACCTGTTGGTGATCCTCTCGAATCCTCCGACCACGAGCGGGGTGCGCACCCTCCAACGAGTGCAGTTGGCAAGGGAGACGCTCGGCTACTCCTCCGTCTCCATTGCCAATGTGTTCTCCATTTCCACCTACCGCACGACCGGAATTACCACGGCCGGCGCCCTACCTGAAGGTTGGCTCGCCGCCCGATCGGAGCTCACCGCAGCCCTCGATACCGCTGATGCTGTGATTCTCGCCTATGGCTGTCAAGAACCATCGGGGATCGCACGACACCATTTCCGCGATCAGCTTGCGTGGCTGCAGACGGAGATCGACGCCCTTGGCCTCACCATCTGGATGATCGACGGGCAGCCTCGACACCCCTCTCGGTGGCATCGTCATACTCATGCACAGCATCCGTCCCTGACATTCTTAGAGGCGCTTCCATTCGTCCTCAAAGAAGTCGCTTCCACAGGCCGCATCGCCAACAGCGTCTCAACGGGCTAAGTCGAGGCCTGAACTGCTAAAACCGGCAGAGAGCCGATTGCCAAGCACAAGCGGTTCGCCCCCGCTCTACTCGTCGGTTGTGATGCCGAGCTTCTTGATATCGACCTCGTTGAGGATGGGCTTGTCGGGCTGGGAGTTGTCGCGCACCCGGAACCCGATTCGACCGCGAGGAGCGCTGAGGTACGGAAGGGCGAGAGCGAAAATCGTGGCAACATCGGCAGATCCGATTGGGCCTTCCCAGCCGGGGCCCGCCGGCTTCCGGCCCTTGGGATCCTTTTCATCAGGGTCAGCCGAAAAGTTCAGAAGTAGCGCGCCCCGCGTTGGGGTGCGAAGCGCCTCCGCTGCGGGTCCGCCGTGTTCATTGAGATTGCCGGCGATGCGCATGATGGCCGAACGCTGACGGAATGAAAAGCCTGTGAAGCCAGGGCGATCTGCGCGTCGGGTACGGGTGAGCAGGGGAACATCAGTGCCGTCGACGTTCAGAACAGGAGCATCTTCCAGATAGGGAACCATAACGGCCCAGTCAACGAGTTCACCCTTGTCCATGGCGCTTTTCATGAACCGCAGTGTCGGCTGCAGCGAATAGTTGGCGGTCCACTGGAACTTCTCCATACCCGCATACAGGTCAATCGCCGGAATGATCGCAACTCGCGCATCGAAGGTCTTCGTCTTCGCTGGCACACCTTCCTTGTACTCAAAGGTTTCTTTTGCGCCCAAGGCGCTCACCCAGTCGCGCACTGCCGCGAAGTGCGTTTCGTTGGCCGCTCCCTTGCCGCGGTCGGGTTGACGAAGGAACTCCTTGAACTTGCCGCCGTCTCCCTCGAAGTCAAGAACGGCGTTGTACATCTTGTTGGCACCCGTCGGCTTGAGCCACGGCAGCTGTTGATAGACCATGGGAGGCACGTCGATCGGCAGCACTTGCGGTCGACCGTCGTCGCCAAGGATTGCAAAGCTGCGAAGCTGCTCGCGAAAGGCCTCTTCGTCTTCAATGATCGAGGTGAAGGCCTCATAGAGGTCATAAGTCTTACCGCGAGCGTCCTTCGCATCGCGCGCGATGTAGAGCCTGACCAGATCCTTGTAGCCCGGTCGATAGCCGAACCAGCGCCCCATCTGCATCAAAGTATCTGCGGCACCGGCACGGCGTCGGTAGTACGAAATCGTGAGGTCTTCGACAGTGAAGCCGCGACTCAGCTTGGCCCCGCCGACCATGACACGCCAGTAAGGTCCGGTTTGGAAGTCCACGGCCTTGTAGTCGCTGTCCTTCGAGCCGTTGACCACGACTACCGGGTCTCCGCTAGCGGTGATGAGGTCAACAGCGCGCCCAATGTGCTTTGTGAGGTCGGTGAAGGTTTCGGGCATTTGCGTGCCCCAATTGTCCCGGGCTTCGTAAACTGGCAGAAAGTCAGCGCGATAGAGATCTTCGAGACGGTCGAGCCCCGCTGGGCTGGAGTAGTCCGCGTGCTTCCACACCAACCTGAGCTTGTTGGCCAATTCGGAGTGCTCATCCTGCTTCACCGACTCGTGCACCAGCATGGTGTGGTGGCGAAAGCGCAACGTGGAGTCGGCCGCATGACGCCACAGCTTGATAGCGCCCGTGAGAACGAACGCATCTAGCGCCTGGCGCATCTCGGCCAGCTCGCCCTCGCCCTCGTCGCAAATGAGGTCGCGTACGAAAGCCTTCTCGTTCGAGTTTGCCGCCGTGATCGCCTCATCCGAGGGGAGTCCGTCAATGTCGTGAAAGGACTTGCCTCCCATATAGCTCGGCGATGGCTCCAGGCTGATGATGAAGTCCTTGGGAAAAATGTCCTTAGCATCGTCGGGAGCGATGAAGACGTTGGCAAAGGGCGTGGCCGTGTAGCCGATGTACTGGGCGCGCTTCAATTGACCGAGCATCTGGCTAATGAGGCCATTGATCGCCGTTCGCTTCTTTTCTTCTTCGACGAACTGCTGCCGATTCGGATTGATGGTATTGACCGAGGCTTGGTCAGCCTCATCATCAATGATTAGCGTGGGGATCTCGCCGAGATCGGCGCGCGCCGCCGTCAGGTCCGCGAGTAGCTTCTTGAGTGTCGCCTGGTTCTTCTTGACGACCGCAATCCGAACGTCGCTTGAGAAGAGGTTAACGGGGTCATTGACTGGCTTGGACCGGTCCTTGAGCGCTCCGGCCCGCCGGAAATCAATGGCGTCGATTCCCGCTTTGAGCAACTTGTAATCGCCGGACATCGTTGTCAGCCGTTTGATGAGGGGCACGTCGTCAAGCTCAATGATCGGAACACCATGGCGCAGGAAATTGCCGTCAATCCAGTCCTGGTCACCCGTACTGACGTAGTCCACACCCTTGATCAAGTCCGGGTTGCTGGGGTCACGCCCTTCGAGGATGTTCTCTTCACCGATGAGTTCCATATCGAGGCGGCGTTGAGTTTGGGCTCGCAGGAGCTCCACCGTTCCGGTTAGCACGATGATGAGCCTGTACCCCGAGTCGATGGCTTTGGCGACGATCCCGGTGAAGTTGGCGGTCTTTCCGCTCTGCACGTAGCCGACCACGAGGCCCTTGGACTGGTAGGCCTTCTCTTCTGCGGGGTCGGCGAGCCGGCTGATGATGTTTGTCGTCGATACATCCAAGGCTGCGACCGCGGCGGGATCCCACCCCTTGCCTTCGAGAACTCCCCGGTACGCCTTCCAATAGAAATCGCGCTCCTGCTGACGTTGTTTGGTGTACCAGGGATCCCAGGGCCCCGATATGACGATGTCCTGCTGCGCGAGAAGCGGGAAAGCCTCATTCAGGCGATCCCGGCTCGGTCCCCCGATTTCAAGCAGGTCAAGGGTTTGGGCACGACGCGCGAAGGTTGCGGCCTTCGTTTCACCAGTCCAGTAATCCTCCGGCTCCGCATCCCACCGTGCCAAGGCGATATGGGTGGATGTGCGCGCAGGGTCGTTCACATCGGTCGCGACAATTGCGTCGACCAACTCGACCTCGCTGAGAGTCACGCGAGCCCGCGTTAGCTTCAGGTTCACCATGACGAGCAGACTCTCTGGTCCGCTGTGGTTCATGCCTCCCAGGGCTCCTCGGATAGCTGTGCTGATCGCGGCCGTGATCTCGGGTGTCATCATTTGGTGTCCTCGCAGAAATTCTCTAGCGGCGCAGGCGGCTGAGTGTGGTGAAGTGTGGAAACGTCGACGCGGTAACTGACACCAGTGACAAGGGTGCGCTGAGGCACCACTGCATTTAGCCGCGGCGTCGTAATCGCCGGAAACTCGTCATCAACCAGGTACGCCTTCGGCACGGAACGCTGCTGGTAGCGAGTCGAGTACAGGTCTGCATCGGTCTGGCTCCAGGCCAGGCTTTCAAGGTATTTGTCGAAGGTTCGAACACGGCTCGAGTCGACCGAGGCTCGAACGGTTTCGATGAGTTCCGGCAGAGTGAAGGAATCGGCTGCGGCACCGGCTTTCGTGAGTTGCACTGAGATGAGGTAGAGCGGCCGACTAGGCGTCGGCAGCAGCTGGGTTTCGGAGCCGATCAGGTGAACCCGCCCCTCCGATAGCGTGGTCTTGACCTCTGCCTCGAACTCCTCCAGGGCAAAATCGTGCTCTTCGGCGAGCGGTCCGAGCCAAGTTGCGAGGGCGGTCTCATCGCCAAGCTTCCCGATCACGTGGCGCAACACGAGCAACTCTCCAATGAGGCCGGTGATGACAGCCTCGCTCATCCGTTTGCGGCCGGCAAGCAGATCCTTGAGACCAGCGAGTGACTCTGAGACGGCATGACGGAAAGATGCACCGCTTCGAAGCTGGTCAACAATTGACTCCAGGAGGACATACGCCTCGTAGTGCATACCCGCGGCATCGACGCTTAGTTCGAACCATTCGCCCGGCTCCCCCAAGATGTTGACCCGATCGAACGAGATACGCTCGTAGGACGTGACATCGGGGTTACTCCCAACCGCTGGGCAGAGCAGCCGCATTTCATGATGCTGGGGATCGATTTCCAGACGAGCGCTCACTCGTCCGTCCAAGATGAACGCCGACTGCACTCCGGAGCCGAAGTAAGCCTCAACCGTCTCGGGTGTCAGATGTTTGAGGTCATCTACGTCGATGCGTTCAGTCATTGCCGGTACTCCCCATAAGTCGAGCCTGTGTTGCGATCTCATCGCGGAGCGCCGCGGTGAGCAGCTGCTGCCAGGCCGCGATTTCCGCTTTCTCGCGCGAGCCGAGCATGTCCCCCTCGAAGTAGCGCGAGAAGACCAATAGCAGCAGGGTTTTCACCAACGGCGCGTCGTAATTGTCGCTGCTCTCACGCCCCACGATGACGCCGCGGTAGAGGGCGTTCAGCCAAATCGTGCGCTGCGGAAGGTCGACTCGAATCGGGTCCTCGCTGTCCTGCACCTCCCAGCGGATGTCGACAGCCGCGTGATCCGAGTACTCCACCGAGGCGGAAAACGCATCCAGCATGTCGGCGCTGAACCCGCGAAAGGGCTCCACCAGCGCCACTGGGCGTTTCGTGTAACTGCGCGACTCCCGCCGGGTGGATTCTGCCACCTCCAGGAAGTCGGCGAAGCGCAGCCCCTGACTCCCCACCGTTGCCGCCAGAATGGCTGCCTTGAGATCGGAGTCGAGTTCCAGACCGGCCTTCTCAGGATTGATGGCGATGTGCTCAGAGACGGCATCATCGATGTCCAGTTCGATCCGTGCGTACTCAAGTTCGGGCCGAACGACAGTGAGCGTGTTCCAGCCGCCCATCTGCAGCAGCCGATCGTTGCGATAGCAATAGAACCCTTGGGCGAGACTCCCGGGACGCCCGTTCAAACGAAAGCTCGGCGATCCGGACTGTGCTGCAGGCCAGAGGTGCACTCGACCCCGCACGGTGGCCCGGTCAACCGTGATGGTGAGGTCGGCAGGGAAGCTCCCTCTGCCAACCTGGCGATACGCGAACGGGTTGACGGGGTCGACCGTGCGCGGGACACCTGGTCGGGCCCGATCGACATCGAAGACCTCGATCATGATGGTCAGCTTTTTCGCTTCGAGGATGCGATGGAACACGATGCCAAGGTGCGTCCTTACCGTCCCAATCCGCTCGTCAAGCCAACGGGCACGATCGTCCTTGTTCGTAGCAGTCAAGAAGGTGCGTGGCTCGGCCCATTCCACCGCCGTGCCAGTGGCGAGGGAGAAATCGAGCTTGAACGCGGCGAGGTACGCATCGACACCGGCGTGATCGAGGTCCTCGACCTCCGTCGGCGTCGCGGCGCGGATTGACCTTCCGGCGGCCTGGGCTCCATCGCGACGCGAATAGACCCGCAGGATGTCAGCCTGGCTCAACGATGCGGCTTTCAGGCCAATACCGAAATGGCCCAGGTCCTTGCCGCCATACTCTCGCTTCTTGGCAAAGGTCATGGCTTGATCGAGGGCGTTGGAATCCATGCCCCGCCCGTTGTCGATGACTTGCAACCCAGTCACGGCACCATCGGACTGGAGAAACCGGATCAATACCTGGCTCGCATCGGCATCGACGCTGTTGTCAACGAGGTCGGCGATAGCCGTCTCGAAGCTGTGGTGCATGCCAACTGCGCGCGTTATGGAGGGGTCGGGCATGACCGTACGCCTCCCGACGACGACCGGAGTGGCCGCTCTCACTACAACTCCTCGAATCGGTTCTTCACGAAGCCGAGCGTGCGACTGTTTTCGGTCACCGTGCGGACAATGTCGGTATCGAACCCTTCCCGTCGACCCGCGTTCACAGTGAGCTGCACCTCGAATGTATCGAGATGCGCGTTCTGCAAGTGAACCAAAATTTCTTCGGTGATGATCTTGAGTTGTGCCGCGAGATTCTCCGATGTGCGCAACTCAACCACCCCCGTGTAGCGGGCATTGGCAACGGCTATATCGACGCTCGACTGGAGACCGACCGGGCCGCTGCCGCCATTGGATCCAGTGACGCCCCCTGGGCCGGGGAGTGTTACCTCGGGCTTTCTGAAGTCAACGGGCTCGAGCGTCCGTGCATCCCTCGCCCGCTGCGCCTCGGCAAGGTGCGGAGCCACCAGCAGGGTGTCGTCGGTGATCGCCGGTACCTGTGTTTCGTAGATGGGTACGCGCAGGCCGATGAAGTCGCCAGTCTGCTCGTCGTAGCCGGAGGCCAGGGCGAAGCCCATATCGGACCAGCCTGGGTCGGCGATAACCGCCCGAATCGCATCGATCAACACGGCCTTGTCCTTCAGCCGCGCGAGGTAGGGGTAGCGCACGTGGTATTCCCACAGCTCTCCCACACTGATGCGGCCGTCGTTCCACTTGGTGCGCAGGTGCAGCCGGAGTTCCAGCGCGAGCGACCGCGGGGAGCTCTGTGTGAAGATCACGTCGTCTTTGGCGAGCCTCTCACCGGTGCGCGTAGCAAGCCGTATTTCGCCGCTTTCGATCTTCTTCGTCTCGAGGGACAGCGGCTGGGCGCCGTTGGGCTGAACGGGGTAGAGCGCCCAGATCCAGGTGGCAGCCACTCGCTGGTCGACGACCCGATTGGCCTCGTCGGATCGGGTCCGAGCCTGTTCCGCTTGGCTTGCCGTCAGGTCGAGGTCGGCGACGCTGGACGCGATGTACTTCCACGCGAGGTAGGTACGGATGGCTTCGTCAAGTTCACTCCAGCGAGCCTCATCGGCCGCGAGCACGACAAAGGTGTTGGCATTCTGCCGGGGTGCCCCGCCGCGATTACGGGCAAGGTCCAGGGCAAAGCTCCACGCCGTGGATTCCTTGCCCCTAGCGTTGTGCGTGTGCAGCGGGTGGGTGATCACAAGACGGCAGGATTCCGACTCGGCCAAGTCGGAGGTCGACAGCGGCGCCACTACGACGTCGGTGAACTCGGGCGTACTGCGCGGTCCAAGCTTCAGACGACGCACAGCCTCAGCGTAGACATCCTCGACGTTCAGCGAAGACGCGCGCTCCCCCGCCATACGGTTTAGCGAGGGCTGCCGATCGAACCAATAGCGCTGCCCCTCTGCATAGAGGTAGGTGGAGCGATCACCGAGCATCTGCAGTGCCGAGCCGAAGTTCCCAATCGTGTCTCCCGGCATGGCAACACCGAGGAAGACCTTCTGGCGTTCGATACCTTTGTGAGTGCTGCCGAGTGTGGCAGCGGACCCCATGAACAGAGTTCGTGCGATGCGCCGGGTCAGGGCCCGAGCGCCGAAGAGTGGGCGTTCCCTGTCAATGTGCACGGGGGTCGCGTTCTCGCCGTCGATATCGGTCTCGATGATCGCTTTCCACGCGTCATCGAGGTAAGAACTCACCTCGTCACGCACGGCGGCCGACGCCAACGGCATCGACCCGGGCATTATGAGAGGTGAATCATCTTCCGCGACGTGCAGTGCGTGGACAACGGCGCTCATCAGCCGTAGTACGCCGCGGGTGCGCTGGAACCGTTCCAGCGTCGACCAGTCACCGTACAGCCTGTCAAACAACTCGGGGTGGATGGGATAAGCCGCCCGGATCCGCGCCTCGTATTCGGGGCTGCGCGTTTCAGCGGGCAGCTCTCCCGTTTGCTTTCGGTAGAACTCCGAGAACTGGCGGGCAGTGGCGTCTATGCGTCGGCGAGCGTCCGCATTGGGTTCGACGAATAGCCTGCGACGCACGATCTCGAACGATTCCTGTGAGCTCGCGGGGGTCCAGTTCTGTGCCACCCGCGAGACGACATTCTGCAGGCGCTCCAGCGCTGCCCGCCCGTTAGCCCCTCCAACCTCGAGGTCAGAGGCGGTCGGCTCTTCGCCGTCGCGGCGGATGTCGGAGGCCGGGATCGAGACAAGAAGCAGCGCTCCCGGTACAGACTTGACAACCTCGGTGAGTTGCTGGGCGAACGTGAACTGAGTCTCGAAGGAGCCACCAGGAAGGTCGTCGCGACCGTACAACCCGCGGGCATAGGCGACCCACTCGTCAATGAGAATGAGCGCCGGTGAGTAAGCGACTATGAGGTCACGCAGGGCCGCACCGGGATTTGTTCCAGAGCTGTCAGCGTCGGCCACGAGTGCGTAGCCTTCGGCGCCGCCGAGTTGCCAGGCGAGCTCTCCCCAGAGGGTATGAACAACTGTGCCGTCCGGCTTCCTCCAGGCCTGTCCTGGAGCAAGTTCGTTGCCGACGATAGCGACGCGCTTGATCGGCCGGCGGAAGAGGTCGGCCGGCTGTTCATGCAGCAACCCCTGCACGTCCTGCGGGAAGGCGGTGAGGTCGTTTCCGCTGAAGAGGTGCCAGACCGCGAGCATGGAGTGGGTCTTGCCGCCGCCAAAGGTGGTCTGCAGGTTGATTACGGGGGCCGCGTTGAGGTCACCAGCGAGGCGGCGGGCTGAGAGGGTGAGCAGGGTGCGGAGCCCGTCGGTGAGGTAGGTGCGGGCAAAGAACTCGACGGGGTCGGTGTAGTCGCGGGTGCCGATGCCGTTGGAGACCTGGTGCAGGTCGGCGGCGAACTCAGCGCGGGCGAAGTCTCCGCTGGCGATGTCGGCGTGCGGGCGCAAGACCTCGCGCCACGGCGCGAGGTCGGCGGCAGCGAGGGCAGGCATGGCGGACGCGTTGCGGGTGTCACGGCGCGTTTCTTCGCTGTAGGCGGCACGTTGTACATCGAGCCTGAGCTTGCGCACCCCATCCGCCTGGGTCGGAGCGTTGATCGCACGCAGCAGCCGTTCGCAGGTGTCCAGCGCCCGGTAGGCGTCGTCTGCACTGAAGGGCTTTTTGTGCGCCCACTTGTCGCGCACGTCGCGCATCTCTCCCGCAAGGTTTTGCTCGGCACGAGAGAGCACTTGGCCGAAGGGGAACCCGAGATTTCCCAACCTTTCGGTGAATACCCGCAGTTGGACCTGCGGGTCGGTGCGCTCGTAGGACTTGCCGCCAACATCGTCCTTGGCGGCGAGCAAGGCGGGCCAATCGTCGACTCCCGGCGGGAGCAAGGGAAGCAGCACCTGGTCGATCACGGGCCCCAGCGCCTCGACGAGCAGGTCAAGCGCCTCATTGATCCGGTCACTGTTGGATTTCGCCATCGTCTGTCTCCTAGCCCTCGCCGAGCGAATCGAAATCGAAGGTGCCTACGACCGTCTTCGTAGGCTGGGCCTCCACTACTGCTTTTGCAGCGGCACGCAGCTCGGGCCACGAAGAGCCCAGGGCATTGAAGAGGATGCCCGACTGAACCAAGCCCTTCTTCTCTGTGAGAGCGAACAGCCGGTAGGCAAGCTCATGGGCGGGCGCCATGTCGAAGCCACGTTCCTCGGCCCGGGCCAGAATGCGCCCTGCATCTGCGAGGCCGCCGCCCTGTTCCCCCAGTGCGCGAGCCATTTGCAGAGTAATCTCCCAAAGGCTCACATGATCATCTGTCATGGGGTCGTAATCCTGAGGCAGTTCGGCGGGGGCGAAGAGCCGCACCTTGCCGGCGCCACTCGAGAGCACACCGGACCGCGAGAGCGCCGACACTGAAGCACTCTTCGCGTTGGCCAGAGTCTCGGCTTCACCGTAATTGCCTATTTCAAACCCGTGTCCCTCAAACCAGGTGAGGCACCAGCGGGTCTCGCTATCGAAGTCGCCTTCCTGCTGCGACAACACCTCGTCGAGAACCACGTTGATCTGCTGTAACGCTTCGCGAACACCCATGTCCCCGCCGGCAGGCTCGATCACCCGCTGGTATTTCGAGAAGATTGCCATTCCCGGGCCGATGGCGGCCTGGGCGAGGTCAACCGGGGCAATGGCGCCTTGCTGCAGCTCGCGCAATGATTCGGGTAGCGTCGTCTTCAATTCACCGATGAATCCACGACGATCAACTACGGGTGAATCTGCTGGCCGTGGCCGCATGGCTAACACGATGGACGAGGCGAGTGCATTCGCGCCGTTGCTGCGCATACGGCCTGAGAGTTCAGTTCGCACTGGCCAGGTTGCGGTGATTTGCCAGCCCGATGCCACGAGTCCCGCGAGGATCGTCTCCCAGCCTGTGGAAGCAGTTCCAGTGTCATCGGTGTTCGTCTGTTTGAAAGCGTAATAAACAGTCGCCGGATAATCTTCAGCTGAAGACGTCTCTCGCGCAGTGGTGAAGAAATCAACAAAACCGTTCTCGAAAAAGGATCTCGCTCCTTCAGCGCCGCCATGCCTGAAGGGATTCGCTACGAGTTCTTCCGCCTTCGGCACAAGCATTGTGCTCAACAGCCGAGGGTGGACGCTTCGGAGAGACCTGCGGAGCCACACGTAGAAGAAATCTGAAAGATCAGAATAGCCAATGTTGTCGTAGTAGGGCGGATCAGTCGAGAGGACAGTGCCAGCGAAGGACGACTTCGTCGCGTCTGCCTGTCTTACTGTGGCAACTGGGCCCAACGAGAGATTCTCAAGGGCCCTCGAAATGGCGGCAATCATGATTAAGTACGATCCAGAGCTTTCACCTAATGGATGTCCTTCGGCGAAATCCCAAACCATTGGAATTGCTTGCCGGCCGAACACATGAACTATGACTTCGTTCTTAGGGTGATTTGACCATGAAGCAAAAGAAGACTGGTAGTCAGTCATTCGACTAATTGCCAGCCCTAGGTAAGTCGCAACAGCGTCGGCGTACGCGGCGGCATCGGTTCCTCCATCTTCGAGGCGTGCACCCATCGAAAGCCCCGATATAAGTCCGTCCTGGATCACCTGCTCTCGGACTTCACTGACGAGGTCGCTAATCACCGTTAGTGCAACGAGTTGACGATTCGTGAAGAGGTCGCTGAAGTTGGCCATGCCGTACGCCTGCACCCTGAAGCCAAGCGCTTTCTCAGGGAGCGCCCCTTTGGGAAGATCAGGCGGTGCGGGTACTTCTGCCATGGATCTCTGGAGTTCATCTGGGGCGAGGTAGGTTCGCGATCGGTGCCCTTCTGCGACCATTGCCATTAAAGCTGCGCCCAGCCGACCTTCATGACCTTCATTGCGAATATATGCGAGGTCGACAGCTGCAGCGCATGAAAAGCAGTGAGCTCCCGTCCGCGTCACCGTCCCATCATTTGAAGAGGTAGGGGAGAACTTCGGGTCGTGTCCAATGGAGTACTGGACTTTGCCATCGGTGACGGTCGCAACAACGTAGGCCTCTTTGCCCTTCTTTTTTCCCAGCCACCAGGATCGCACGAGCGGCATCTCGATACCACAGGCCGGATTCGGGCAGATGACCGTGCGTGCCCAGATCCAAGCGATCACTGTCGTCGAGGCTCCCCCCTCGAGGGTCGCTTCAGGGTACAGGTGACCGATGCGTCGTTCAGCTTCGTCGCGCATCCATTGGCCATAGCGGCGCACGTCTTCGGCGAGCCCGGTCGCCTTGGGCCAACCCCCGAGTTTCTGGGCGCCGGCATCCGGAAACACCGGTGGATGCCCCGCGAATTTCGGTGGAATCTCGATGAGCGCCTTGTTAATGAGCACGGCGACCGGGTTGAGGTCAGAGGCGTGAGCTTCGAGGCCAAGGCGCTGGGCCTCGAGGGGGATGGTGCCACCCCCGGCGAAGGGATCAAGGATCGCCGGCGGATTCCCGTTGGTCGAGCGCATGATCTCGGCCCGCACCGCATCGAAGAGACCCTCATCATTCAGGTTGTCCCAGTCGACCATGCGCGTGATCAGATCGAAGAGGCGTTCGCGTTCGGCGACCACGCGGCGTTCAATGTAGACGTCGATTTCCGTTTCGCCGCGACGGATCGCTTCGTCACGGAACTCGTCTTCCCGGGCCGACGGGTCGTCGACCAACTGCGCGAACAGCACCGCGCGGGCCGTGGCCAGGGGGCGACGCGCCCACCACAGGTGGAGCGTAGACGGGTGGCCATGGCGGATCGACTTTTCGCGGGCCGACTGCTTGTTGATCGCCTCCAGGGGCAGGGCGACTTCAATCAGCTTGCGTCGTGCGGTCACACGGTCCTCCGTCATAGATGTACCTGGCGGGCGCACGCGCGAACCGTCCCCCCGCCCGGGTCCTTCTACCTTATCGAGCGCGAACTGCCCGAACCGACCGAGGGCCGGGCCATGTCGCCGGATATCGATAGCATCACGTCATGACCTCAGGATTGTCCCGGCTAGACCACGTTAACGAGATTGAGATCGTTGACCGCGAGCCTCTCATTGTCGACCCATCGGTTCTGGGAGCCATCGGTCTCAGTCATTCCCTCTCCTCCGCCATCGCAGACCTCATCGACAACAGCCTCGACGCTGGGGCATCTGACATCAGCATCCGTTTCCTCGTTGAGGACTCTCACGTGATGGGTCTCCATATCCGCGACGACGGTGCGGGGATGACTGCGGCACAGCTCAAGCGCGCGTTTGGACTAGCCGTTAAGCGCGAGTACCAAGACGGCGCGTTGGGACACTTCGGTATGGGCATGAAATCAAGCTCGATGAGCCAAGCCAAAGTCCTGACGGTTTATTCGCGGTGTGGATTCGAAGAACCCGTCGCCCGGAGTCTCCGCCGGCACGACGCCGGTGGAGACGGCTATGTAGACGTGCTCTCCGACCGCGCAGCCTGGGATGGATTCGACCGAGCTTTCGACCGCCGAATTGTTTCTAACGGCACCATCGTTGAGTGGCTGGGGCTGGACACGGTCTCAAACGCTCACGATGATTCCACCCGGCGGGCATGGCTCGGCAAGACCATTGTCGAGCTGCGCCAGACGCTCGGCCTTACCTTTCACCGGCTCCTCGCAGCCGGTGACATCCGAATCGAGATCGAGCAATATGACACGACGCTGAACAGGGCAGGGGCACCGAGTACGGTCGTGCCCCTGGACCCATTCGCCTTTCACCTTTCAGGAAAGACCGGGTACCCCAAGGAGATTTCGGCGATCACCTCCAGCGGCGGGCGAATGATCGCGACCTGTCATATTCTTCCGCCCAATGCTTCGGGGCCAGCCGCGAGACTCCTCGGAGAAAGACGCCCTCACTGGCAGGGGCTATATCTCTATCGCAACAACCGCCTGCTCCAAGCGAGTGGCTGGCATTCCCTGCTCTCCGACGCCAGTGACGTGCAGCTCGCCCGCGTCGCTATCGACCTCACCGATGATCTGCTGCCCGATGTCGCTTTGAGCCCGGACAAGAACGGCGTGGTGCTGCGCCCGGGTTTCATCGACGCCATCGAGACCGCGCGCAACGCTGCCGGTGAGACCGGATTCCGATCATTCCTTGACGATGCTCGGGGAGCAATGCAACAGGCGAACCGCCGCGCCGCCCAAGTGAAGCCAGTGACCGAAGTCAAATCCGGGTTGCCCGCCGACGTGCTCGCAACAATCGAGACCGAGCTCCGTCACCGCGAGGATGCACGGCCGATAACGATCAAGTGGCGGCAACTCGAGCCCGGCCAGGTCTTCTGGGTAGACCATGCCGCTCGCGCACTGTGGCTCAACGCTGGTTACCGCCGTCGACTGAGCGGCTCTGGGGCCGGCCTCCTGGGGGATGCATCGCTGCTGAAATCGGCGCTCTTCCTGCTTCTCGAGGAATACTTCGCCAAAGAGCGCCTCGTGCAGTCTGCTCTCGATCAAATTGACGCATGGCATTCCGTTCTCGCTGCCGCAATGGCGGCTTCCTTCGACGTCACCGTGATCGAGGCTGATGAGCCCGAGGACGAAGTCGCTGACGAGGACATCGTTGACGTCTTCGATCCCGAGGAAGAAGCCAAGAATGAGCCCTCCGCCAATGCCGCCAGCGCTGGCAGCGCTGGCAAGTTTGGCGTGGTCCGCACTACACCACGAGATACTGAACCCTTGGCCGAAATCGAAGCCACAGAGGAGTCCACCGGTCAGGATGAGGACGGCGAGAGTGAGCAGGATCACAGGCTCGATCCGAGCAACTCGGACGATGACTTCACTCCGCAGCCTGGTCTAGAGCACGTTGTAGTGAGCCTCGACCCCGTGCGCGATTATCGCGTGAAGGCTAGCGAGACTCCGCTACTTACGGCCGATGAAGAAGTTGCGTTGGCACGGCGAATTGAGATCGGGCTGTTCGCTCAGGATCGAATTGCAGTGGCCACCGACATGTCGCGACTCGCTCGTCGAGAGTTGGATTGGGTAGCTCTAGACGGTCACCGGGCGCAGGCGCAGATGTTTGGCGCGAACATGAGACTGGTGATGTCACTAGCCGCGCGTTACCAAGGCCAGGGGCTGGATTTTCTCGATCTCGTTCAGGAGGGCAATCTGGGCCTGCTGAGGGCGATCGAGAAGTTTGACTTCAAGCTGGGCTACAAGTTCTCGACCTATGCCACTTGGTGGGTTCGTCAAGGAATTACTCGGGGTCTCGCTGATCAGTCCAGGACAATCCGCGTGCCAGTACATATGGTCGAGCAGATCCATCGGCTCCAGAAGATCAAACGGGATCTCGAATCAACGACTTCGAGCGCCGCCAGCCTCGAGGAGATCGCAACCGCCGCCGGCTCGACCGTGGATGAGGTGCGGACCGTCCTCCGCTTCGATCTTGAGCCGCGCTCGCTGAATGACCTCATGCTGGCTGACGACGACCTCGGGGGGCTTGTCTGGACACCGCTGGGCGACTTAATCGAAGACGATGAGGCACAGTCAGCCGAAGATCTGGTCGGAGCGCTGATGCTGGAAGACCAACTCGAGAGACTACTGGACTTTTTCTTGAGCGAACGCGAAGCCGGCGTAATCCGCATGCGCTTCGGCCTAGGCGATATTCAGCCGAAGACACTCGATCAGATTGGCGACATTTTTGGGGTGACCCGGGAACGCATCCGTCAGATCGAGAAGAAGACGATGGTGAAGCTGCGTGATCCCGCATTCTCGTCATCGCTTCGAGACTTCCTCGATGACGGTCTGTTCTCGGTGGGCCAAGAGGTCAAGGAAGGTCGAGAAGCCTTTCTGCTGCGCGTCGGTGCTGCCCCCGAGATCGACGGAGCAAGTCCGGGGGAAGCGTCAGCGAGCTCCCGCCCATCGCCGGCAAATGTATTGATGCCGTCGTCCGTGCGATGGGCTACCCGACGCGAAGTCGAGGCTCCGGCGAAGGTGAGCCCAGCATCCGAAGTCCCAGCTGCCAGAACGCCGTGGCAGCCGGCGGACATCACTGACGTCACCGACGCCACAGCCGACAGCGACGAGGCGTCGTCGCCGGCGGTACCGGCGGATCAAATTTCGTCCCAGCCCGACAGCGCTCCCTGGTGGAAGAAGGCGGGGATAATGGACCTCCCTATTGTGCGACCTACAGACACGCTGCTGTTAGAGGGTCTTCACAATGGCGGCAGCATCGCGGAAATCGCACACGCTGCGGGTTTTGAGGACCACGACGTCGCCATCCGCCTCGGCGAGCTCTTGTTCGGGCTGGCAGGAGATCTAGATGTTGCAGACCTCGCTCCACGTCATGGTCACCTCTACGAGCCCGACGAACGCGACCGGATGGTCTGGGAATTTCGGAGCGGCATCAACGTCGAGCGGATCGCGGCCAACTTTGGGCGCACTGTCCTCGCTGTGGTCTGGCAGCTTCTCGACAATCCGCTCCGCCCTGTGACAATTCCCAAGCGGCTTCGGAAAGCCGCGAGGAGAATGGCGCTCTAACGCCACTCTCCCGGCTGAACAGCGAGGCTCCAGCCCCCTCGATGCTCCGTTCAGCGTCGCTCACGCGAATCCGTGTTCATTCCGTGCGTCCTTCGTTGCCACCATCCCGGGTAATGAATTCCAGTCCAAGGGTGCGCACGTCGAGGATGGCCTGGCCATCCGGACTCCGGTTCGTGAACAGCCATGTCACCAAATTACGGTGCGGTGTTCCTTGTGGGGTGCACGCCGGGCATCCGTTGTCGACGAGTCGGTCTTTCGGGCAGGGCCATGAGTACAGCGAGCTGTGCAGCCCGTCTCTCGAACTGTGTCCCCATCTGCAACTGTCGGAGCTGCCGGCCCAACCATCGGGCCAGCGCGAACTCCACCTTGTCTGCAGCGACGGAAAGGTACGTCACGAGGATTCCAGCATGACGGCGGCGCCGTTGGCGGCCGGACGCCGAAAGGATCTGGAAGCCGATGTCGGCGACGGCGAGCTCACGAGGGTGCCGCGGGTGTAGTCCGGGGTTTTTCGCCGCACATACACCAGCGCACGAGTAAAACAGCTCCTGCATCGCCCCCAGAAGTAAGGAAGCCACCCCATGTCAGAACTCGAATACCGCAGTGAGATGCATGTCACCGGCGAACGCGTCGCTCTGATGCCGATCCATCCCCAGTACGCCAACGCCATTCTCGACGGCAGCAAAGGCGCCGAATTCCGAAAGCGCCGGCTCGCCCCTGACATCCAGCGGATTGTGATCTATGCGACCGCCCCGATCAGCCGAATCATCGGAGAATTCACGATCGGGGCAACGGTTGTGGGCAGTCCTCAGGAAATTTGGCGGGACCACGGAGCCACTGGTGAGATCTCAGAGCCAGCGTTCCACAGCTACTTCGCCGGCAGGGACACGGCCATCGCGTTCGTGGTTATGCAGGCCCGACGCTACGCAGAGTCCCTCGCCTTGGCGGATCTGAGCCCGAAACCGGCCGTACCGCAGAGCACGATCTATCTGGCCGCCGACCTTTTCGTCGGGAGGTAGGCCGGCCGCCCCCTGAACTGCCGTCACTTACAGGACGCGCAGGGGTCAACGCCGCTTCACCCCTGCGCCGGATAGGTCCGCTCCTCGCGAAACTCCCCGCTGCACCACCCGTGGGCAGCGGCAACAGCCCTGCCCGCCGGGCCATCGAGTGAACCATCGCCCGCCCCGACAAGGCGTCTCCCTGGTCGATGCTCGCGAGCGGCGCAGGGCCGCGAACACGGGTGCCAAGAAGGTCTCGTCACACTCGTTGGAACTCGGGAGGGAGGCGAGCACGGTGCCGGCCGATCTCAGGTTCCGAGTCGGCGATGACGCCGTTTGACCCGCCGGTAACGAGATGAACGTCATCGCCAAAAACGCGGAGGCAGTTGCGACGGTAGGCGCATTTGACCTCGGCGCCATCAGCCAGTGCGGGCAGTTCAGGAACGCGGACACCGGGCGATGAGGAACGGGTCATGGGCCCTCTCTCACAGCATCCATCGAGCAAAATCGGTCCCTCAGCACCCCAGAACTGGTGCTTTTTCGGGCAATTGGCACTGATCCCCGTGAATTGGCGCATAGGTTCGGGTCTTCACGACTCCAAGAGAATCGAAAGAACACCACCATGCGCACACGAACAATCACCTTCCCAGATGGCACGATCGCCACGTCCTCCGAACTCGAGACAGCCGACTACCCATGGGCGATTGTCGCTTCATCGATGACGCCGGAAGAGATCCGAAGTGCGGATGAAGGCCGTATCGACGCCGCTCGGCGTGAGGTGTCAGCGTTGAGCGTCGCGCTGGAGGGCATGGTCGTTACCTTCGAAGTGTTGGAAATCCCGGCTGAGATCGAGCCGCGCCACATCCTGCGTGCCAGCCTCGAGGGATCCGATGTTTCCGTGCTCACTGACACCGATCACAACGTAGTAGACGTGGCCACTGAATCGATTACCCGTGGTGACGTTCCCTTCTTCGTCGGCCTGGGCCTGAACCACGAAGAAGGCCTCACCACCGCTGTCGCTGCACGGATTGCGTCTCTGGAGGAATCGATTTCGCAAATCCAGCTGTCACTCACGGGATCGACCAGTAAGCCAGATGCGCGCGTCAGCACGAAGGTCCTCTCCTGGCATAAGAGCGAAGATGCTGCAAGAAAAGTCGCCTCCAGGATTCGCGCATCCGTCACCGTCGTTCGAGTAGACCTCGATGACGTGGCGCCAATGCTTGAGTGAAGGGCAGGGACTCTCCGGTCGAGGATCCGTTGTTCCGTTCCGTCCAGATGAGCAGTCAGGCGGCACTGGGCTCGTCTGGCGAATGCCGAGTGTCCAGGTCCTCGGCCGCCCGCCCCGTCGTGCATTCCGCCCGCTCATCCGTGATGCGGAGGAGGCACCCACAGCCGTCGTCAACTCACAGGTCAACTGACTCTCCGCGCCGACTCCCCCACAAAGAATATGTCGGGGAGTCGGCGGTTTCATATGCCGTATCTCCATACCGTGGTGCTTCAGCGGTTTGCTCTCGAAGCAGGAACGGCTGCGTCACCCTCGACCAGACCCACGGCGGATCCCACAGCGTGCTCGCGCGCTCTCCAACACATGCCGAAATCCCGCGCGCCCACATGCCGTGCACGCGGCATCCGTGCACGCAGCATCCGTGCACGCGGCATCCGTGCACGCGGCATCCGTGACTCACCAACATTCTCAATTCCGCCACAAACAGACAGGCCCGAGCATGACCACTGACTTGAACGACAGCTTCAATTCCGCCCATGACGCCAACGCTTGGTCTGACAGATACGGTGACCCATTCAGTGAGGAACGGGTGGCTGCCACGGCAGCTCGCGTCACCCAGACAGGCATCCTCGAGAAGCTCGCAGCGTGGAGCGCCGAAGACAATCAGGCAACCGGCCGCGCCGGGCGTCCATTGGTTTCCGAACGGGCCATTCTGGTCGGGCTCCTCCTACTCGCCAGCGAACACCGGGCATTGTGGATCAGTTCCCTCGCCGAGGTTTTTCAGTACCGCCTGACACCCAAGTCCCGCGCACTCCTCGGACTCCCGACCGCGACCAATGGAATCGCCGGTGATTACAGCCGCCCGGAACGCTGGTTAAGCCACACGAAGAATGCCTTTCACCGGATGCTGGCTCTAATGGATCCCTTCCCGCACGATCGGAGCCGTGCGCTCACCTCCACCGAGGTTCAGGCCGCCCTGGATGGGCACGACTCGATCCGTGAGGGGAAGATGAAAACCCGACTGGACGAGTTCACGAACGGGTTCCTGCAGATGGCATTCATGCAACAACCGCTGGACCTTCGGCGTCCGACCAGCCGCATCGATATCTCCGTCGGCCACATATTCATTGAGTCGCCGACCACTACGGGCTTCTCCAGGAAGACCCTCGCCGCCAAGGTTGCGGCCGAAACCGGTGCCGACCCTAGGACCCTCCAGCGGGGTCCGACAGACGTCTTCGCCGGATGGGATTTCCGCGAATGGAAGAAAGGCGACAACGCGTTCGCGTGGGGCTGGATGGCCAACATCGCAGTGCGCGTGGACTCCGAATGTACCGCGCTGCGTCGATTCCCGACCCTCGCCGTCAGCGCCACGCTGAGCATGCCCAACGTCGCTATCGCGCAGGAAACCGTTTCGCTCATGCGAGCGGCCCTCGACACCGGGCTCGAGCCCGGCATCGTCGACGCCGATAGGCCGTACCTCGCCACCGCTCCAGCCGAGCTGATCCACGAGTCCGCCTTCAACCTCGGCTTCATTCCCGCGACCAACTACCGCGTCGACCAGCCCGTAGAGAGCCTGGGCCAGCGGCCGGCCTTCGACTACGAGAGCCCGGAATGGGAAGCCTTCCACGGGCACGCACAGACGTCCGTTGAACAGTTCCACGCCGCCGTTCAAAACCCCGGTCGTGAAAGCATCGGGGAATCATCTCGACGAGCGGTCTACGGGTTCGCCGCAGCGCAAGTCTTCGTCACGATCCTGCTCACCAACTACAACCTGCGGACAATCGCGGCTTTCCTCCACAAAGATTGAGCGGCACACCGCGCGCCCGCCTTCTGGCCAGGCGGTCAGGCCCAGAGAAAGGAAGTATCGGATGAACAGCGAAAGTCAGGACTACTACGACAGCCTCGGCCCATGGGCCACAGAAAAGGCGGTGATGGCAGCCTTCGGTGTGACCTCGAGAAGGCTCGAGAATTGGAGAGCGGAGAATCGCATCCTCGGCGTGGAATTTGGCCAGAGCTACTTCTACGTTGTGCACCAATTCGAGAACGGCCGAATTGTCGATGGGCTGCAGGCGGTTCTGACGGCGCTGTCCACAACGTTCACTGCTCCAGAGTCGAGGGCCGGTTGGCTCTCTGAGAAGGCCTACCCGGACTCTCCAGAAACTCGGTGGGATGTCTTGCGAAGCGGGCAGAGTTCAAGGGTCTTGGAGTGGGCCCAGGAGGACGCCCGCCCAACGGCCTGAACCCTCACGGGCATCCGACCGGGAGCGGGACAACGTTAGCCTCGGCGTTCCTATCGGGCCGTTCACGTGGTCTTCGCCAGTTTGAGGAGCGCCGCGAAGCGTTCAGCGCGGCTCCTGGACAGAGTGCCGGTCTGCACATGCCGAAGCTGACGCCTGAACCATCGTGCACGCGCAAACTCCGTCGGATCTGCCGGGTTGAGGTTGGGGAGATGCCCCTTCTTCTCGACGTCCTCAATGCAACTGTCGAGGGTGTCCTGCCAGCCGCTTTCGTGCAGGTCCCAGACGAAGGCGGGTGAGATGTCAAGGCGAATCCATTGGTACTGGCACAACGTGCTTTCGAAGTTGCGCTGGTAGGTCGCCCAGATGCCCAATCGGCCTTCCTCTGCCAAGAGGGTGGCCCTGTCGCGGGTATTCTCTCGGGGGCGCCCGTGCTCTCGCCAGAAATTCTCGTAGTTGTAGATCTGTCCTGCCCAGTTCGCCGCCCGCTTCCTTCCATGGCCACGATCAGGTTCGCCCCCACTGGCCACAAGCTCGTCCGCTTTCGCGTACCAAGCGGATCGCTGATCCCAGTCCTGTCCCTGTGTGTAAAGAGCGAATGCTTTGGAGTGCAGTTCTGCGGGGGTGATTCCGTCTTGCATGGTGCGCCCTTCCGGGCCGCACGATTTGCTGCCTCGAAGGGTCTATGCGCGGCACGTGGCACCGGCTGAATTGAACTGGCGGATTTGTCACGGAGTCGGCGGTTTGAAACCGGTGGAATTCGTACTGTTGTGCTCCAGCGACCGGAGTAGTCCGACAGGCGGACCCCGTCACCGCAAGAAACGGGCGCACCATGACAGACACCTTGAACGGGTCCGAGGGCGGATGCTGGATCGTCACAACAGAGGGATCGCAGCACCGGTTTGACCTCGAAGCGATGACGGTCACGCGGTTCCCCGGTCCCCGGGCCAGCGCGACCGTGAACGACCAGCCGCGACCGCTGGAGGAAATCGTAAAGTGCACGGTTGGAAAGCGCGGTTACTGGCTGATGAAAGCAGAAGGCCTCGAGGCCGAATTCCTAGACGGCTACTGGCATCTCTCCAGCCGCATCGTCAGAATCGACCCCGCGTCCACGGGCTCCGCCGAGTAGCCGGCACGGACTCCCCCGACTGTTGCAGGCCAGGTACCGATGCCGACTTCCGGCGTCCCTCGAATCGATCAGAACTCGCCCGCCTTGAAGGGAACAACACACCATGGACGCCTTGACGGATGACACGATCGGATGCTTCGTGGTAACCACCGAATCCGCCAGCCGATATTGGCTCGACCTCGATCAACGGCTGCTTCGACGGGTGACCAGCCCGATTCTTCAGTCGAGACTGCGCCTGCGCCGGGACGGTGAGGACATCGATCTCGTCGAAGTCGTCGACTGCCGGGTCGGGCACCCGTTGATTCTGCTGATCAACTTGAACCTGCCGGGGGTGTGGTTGACCAAGCGCGAATCCATCAACATCGTCCGCATCGACCCGGTACCGAAAACATTGGTCCGGCTCTGATGGGTGACCAGCGCCCCGTCGACTACCGCCCCATCAATGCGCTGCCGTACTGGGATCTGATCGGAGCATTCGTCAGCGACGCGGTGGCGGACGCGTCCCTCGAATCCGGTCGCTCGGAACGCTCCCTCTATCCCGCTGCCGTGGCGTTCGTCTTGTGGTGCTGGCAGAGCCGTGGAACCCCGCTGGAGCGCAGGCGTATCTTTCGCCGCGCGACAGTTGAAGAGTTCATCCATTTGGGAATGACCGGACATACCACCGGCAGCAGGGCCACACACCGGGCAGTCCTGTGGTTGATGGTCGAAACCCTGAACCCCGCCGAGCTGACGCGAAACCACCGACCGATCCCCCGGTCAGCACCGACGAAACCGTATTCGCCCCATGAGGTCGCCGCGCTCTACAGTTGGGCGACGGCGCAAGGAACGCCCAGGCGGCAACGGGACGCGATCGCCCTCCTCGCACTTGGGCTCGGCGCGGGGCTCGCCGCCCGAGAACTCCTCGGTGTTCGCGTCGCCGACCTGGACACCCGCAACGGCGACGTTCAGGTAATCGTCTGGGAGGGCCGACCCCGAGTCGTGCCCATACGGACCGCCTGGCAACGACCGGTACTCCGAGTCCTCGCGGACCTCAACCCGAACGATTGGATGTTTCGCTGCGGCAGAGCCAGCGCGACCTCCGGACAGATCACTGACTTCCTACTGCGTGCCCGCACCGAATTGGACGTACGACCCAGCCGAATGCGCACAACCTGGCTTCTCGAGCACCTCGCCATTGGCACTCCACCGCAGGAACTATTGCGTATATCTGGCCTCAAAAACCTTGCGGCCCTGGATAAGCTGGCGATTTTTGTCCCCAAAACAGGGCACACAAAATCAGCAATGCGATCCAGATAATAGGGTCTGACCAGGTATTTAGATTTCTGGTGGTGATCGGCGATGTTTGGGAAGAGACACTTCACCCGCTGCATTCGAAAAATCGCCGCACACAAGCTGCTCGTGACCCGAAAAGACCGACTCAACGACATCTTCCTCAGCGACTCCGCAACATACGCGCACCTCCGCGGGTTGGACCCGGAGCTCCCCGACCACGTGTGGCACGTCATCATCCGGTATCGTCCGCAACTCTCACCCGTGCAGTGGGAGGCCGTTCGAGAATTCACGATCACCAACGCCATCTTGATGAAGCCCCGCACATTCGAGAATGTTCGCCGGCTGATGACCATGTCCGCCCGGTTCGGCGCCTGGGTCTGGACATCGACTGGCAGTCGCCTAACGCCGGAAATCATCTACACGCAGAACCACGTCTACCGATACCTGCAAGAACGCCTCCCCAAACACTCCGAGAGCCACCGATGGGGAGTGGTCCGCCAACTCGGCAGTATCGCCGACACCCTCGTCGGCACCAACATCAAGCGCCTCCCGGCCCCCTACATCCGCGGCCGAAGCCCCTTCACCCTGTCCGACGCCGCGTCCATGCACAGCTGGGCCACAAGCCTCACCACACCGCTGAAGCGACAGAACGCGTGGGCGATCCTCGGGCTTGCCGGCGGTGCAGGCCTGCGCACGCAGGAAATCATCGACATGCGCATTGGCGACATCGAGGTCCTCGACGGTCGCGTCTTCGTGAACGTGCCCGGAAAGCGCCCGCGTCGCGTTCCAGTTCTGAACCCGTGGAACCGAACCCTCCTGCGGAGCATCAAGAACCGCACCCCTGACGACTTCGTCTTCCGAGGCTATCGTCTCGATGAATACCAACCCCGCACCCTCCAGACCTTCCTTACCGAGCACCCCGCGCGCGTGCGCGCCACGGTATCCAGGCTTCGCTCCACGTGGATCGTCACCCAGATCGATAACGGGCTGCCGCTCCCGGTACTCCTCTCACTCGCTGGTCTGGTCGGAGCGCACAGCCTCGACAAACACCTCATCCACGCCAGAGCTGCGAACATCAACGACTACATCGGACTCATCGTTGGCGACGAGGCCACCCGATGAGCGCCGGCGACATCGACTACGAATTCAACGGGTACGAGCCCGACCTCGGCGGGATGACGCAAGCGGAAGTCATAGGTCGGGGCCGGACCCACCAGCTCATTGACGACGAGACCGTGAAACAAGCGGAGGGGCGGGTACGCAAATCCGGTGTCCTCGACAAACTGCAGGAGTGGAGCAGCGAGGACGCGGCCGCGTTCAGCATCGGTGGTCGCCCGTCGCTCATCTCTGAACGAGCAGTCCTCACTGGGCTCCTTCTGCTGGCCAAAGAAGGTAACGCTATGTTCCTCACGAACCTGCGGGATCTCTTCATGTTCCGCCTAAGCGATGCTTCCCGCGAACTCCTTGGGTTGGAAACCCCAAGGAGTGCCTTTATCGCTCATCTCGCCGAGAAGAGCCGCTGGTACGGCAACACCGCCCGAGCCTTTCAACGGATAAACGATTTGATGGATCCTTTCCCGCAGGAACGCCGCCGCGCCAAGACGTACACCGAGATTCAGGACATCCTTCGCACGCATGACGTGCAACTGGAAGAGAAACGAAAAGCTCGACTAGACGAATTCACGAAGCTCTTGCTGGTCATGACCTTCAACGAGCAATCACGCGCCATTCGCCGCGTCACAAACAAGGTTGATGTTTCCTTTGACCAGACCTACATCGGCACCCCGAACACTAAGGGCTACTCCCGCAAGAACCTCGCAAAACGAGTCGCCGAGGAAGCCAGAGTCGACGAGATGAGAACTCTCAAGCCGGGCCCCGTCGACGCCTACGCCGGCTGGCACGTCACCTCCGGCCCTAGAACCGACGCCGGAAGAGGGCAGGTCGATCTCACCACCCCCGACAAGAACGGCGGCTCTGAAACCTTTCGATGGGGCTGGGAAATCAACATTGCGGTCCGCGTCGACTCCGAAGCACCCGGCAAGCGCCGGTTCCCCGCGCTAGCCGTCGCCGCGACCATGAGCCTGCCCAACGTCCGCGTCGCCGAGGAAGCGGTAGCCCTCATGCGGGCAACTAAAGCCACGGGGCTAGAGCCGGGGGTCGGAGACGCCGACAAACAGTACTGGGCGAATTCGACAACAGACCGGCTCCACAACGACGCAATCAAGGAAGGCTTCACACCGTCCACCGACTACCGCGTCGACCGCCTCGGCCACCAAGGCGGCGACCATGGCGCCCTATACATCGAAGGCGGCACATACTGTCCCGCCACTCCCGAGCCGCTTCAAAACGCGACCAAAGAGCTCCTGGGCAACATCATCGACACGGCAACCTACCGGGAGCGCGTCAAGAACCGCACCGCGTTCCAACTCCACGTCAAAGAGAAGCAGGACGCCAAGGACCGCGTCGTCCTGCGCTGCCCTGCCCTGGGCCCCAGCCCGACCGTGACCTGTCCCCTCCGTGAGCTCCTCAAGACCGTCACGGATAAAGTCCGACCGGCTGTCGACGGAGAAAACCTGCCCGACTTTGCCGACAAGATCTGCAGTCAGCACTCCGTGTCCTTCGACACCGCCAACAACCGGCGCAACGCTCAGGCGTTCGAGTATGGGACTAGGGAGTGGGATGAATTCCACACCCATGCCCGCAACTCCATCGAGTCCCTGAACAGCCAGATCAAAAGCAACGGCCCCGAAGACATCGAATCCGCCAGCAGACGCCGCGTCCGCGGATTCGGCGCCGCCCAGATCATCGTGAGCATCTTGCTGACGAACTTCAACCTGCGCAAGATCGCCGCCTTCATCAGCGACAAGATCAAAGAAGACGCCAAGAAGCAGGTCCACGGGCAGCCCGTGGTGCCTCCGATCCGCCGACGCGACCGCGAATGGCACAACCCCTACACCGACACCTACCCGGCCGGCGTGATGCGGCCGGACAAGGCCAAACACCCTGCATCGGATGAGACCGGCGGACCACCGCTTCGGACGTGACCGTCCGGTTCAGGAACCGATACTGCCCGAGAGGGCAAAACACCCAGCATTCGAGACAATCCGGCGCGCGTGAAAACGCCTGAAAACACGCTCAGCAGCCGAGAGGACAACCACAACTCAAGAATCGCGACCGGAATCGGACGCGAGAAGCCCTTAAACCAGAAATCGCTCCTGAGAAGCCTCAGGAGCGATTTCTTTTTGTTTCGACCGGACCGTTTCGTGAAGAGTTTCGCGAACGGCCCTTTGGTCGGGCTGACAGGATTTGAACCTGCGACCCCTTGACCCCCAGTCAAGTGCGCTACCAAGCTGCGCCACAGCCCGCCGCTCCTGCACCGATTCCAACGAACAGAATCAGCAGGAGACAACTTGAATATCTTACCGCGTCTGGGAACCACTCGCGCACCGTCTGGGCCGCGGAGGGAAAGTCGCGGTGCTGAACCGAGCACGGGCGACCGATGCAGTGGCACAGCGACGGCGCGGGCGGAGCGTGAGCGCATGCCGGCAGACAGCGAGATCAGGATCGAAGCCGCCGCATCCGTTCTGCGGGAAGACGTGAGCCAGGTGTTCGCCACCCGCGACGACGCGGCACGATGCTGGTGCCAGTACTTCAAGCTACCGAACCGGGAGTTCCAGAACGCCACAGCGCAAGCGTGCGCCGGGATGCTGCGGGAGCAGGTGCAGGCCAGCGCGCCCGGGCCGGGCGTCATCGCATTTCTCGACGGAGAGCCGGTCGGTTGGTGCGCGGTTGAGCCGAAGCCGGCGTATTCGCGGCTGCAACGGGCGACGGTGGTCACCGTGGGCAAACGGCAGAAGCCTGACGACGCATCCGTGTGGCCGGTCACATGCTTCGTGGTGCGGGTCGGAATCGGCGGCGCGGAGTTGCGGCGGCGCGGCTGTGAGCGGCTGTCGCCCAGGCCCGTGGCGCGGGTGCGGAAAGGCCGGGTCGTGATGGAGCTGGTGGTTCAGACGACCGAAAAGGCCCCGACCGGGAGATGAGACATCTCCCGATCGGGGCCTTGTGACGCGCTGAGCGGCTAGCGCTTGCGCTTCTCGCGCACGCGCATGCTGATGTTGATCGGACTTCCCTCGAAGCCGTAGACCTCGCGCAGGCGACGCTGGATGTAGCGACGGTAGCCCGGGTCGAGGAACCCGGTGGTGAAGATGACGAAGGTCGGCGGGCGGCTGGACGCCTGGGTGCCGAACAGGATGCGGGGCTGCTTGCCGCTGCGCACGGGGTGCGGGTGCGACGCGGCCAGCTCGGCGAGGAACGCGTTGAACTTGCCGGTGGCGATGCGGGTGTCCCAGGCTTCGAGAGCGGTCTCGAGGGCCGGAACGAGCTTCTCCATGTGGCGGCCGGTCTTGGCCGAGATGTTCACGCGCGGAGCCCAGGAGACGTGCGCCAGGTCCTGCTCGATCTCACGTTCCAGGTAACGGCGACGGTCGTCGTCGATCTGGTCCCACTTGTTGAAGGCCAGCACGAGGGCGCGACCGGATTCGAGCACCAGGTCGATCACGCGCACGTCCTGCTCGCTGATCACCTCGGTCACGTCGATCAGGACCACGGCCACCTCGGCCTTTTCGAGGGCGGCGCTGGTGCGCAGTGAGGCGTAGAAGTCGGCGCCCTGCGAGAGGTGCACGCGACGACGGATGCCGGCCGTGTCGACAAAGCGCCACACCCTGCCGCCGAGCTCGACCTGCTCGTCGACGGGGTCGCGCGTGGTTCCGGCGAGCTCGTTGACAACAACGCGCTCCTCGCCGACGACCTTGTTCAGAAGACTCGACTTGCCCACGTTCGGTCGGCCGAGGATCGCGACGCGGCGCGGTCCGCCGACTTCCTGCTTGGCGACGGCGGAGATCTCGGGGAGTTCCTCGAGGATCGCGTCGAGCAGGTCGGCGACGCCGCGGCCGTGCAGGGCCGAGACGGGCCAGGGCTGGCCGAGGCCGAGCGCCCAGAGGCTCGCGGCCTCAGGCTCCTGGCGGATGTCGTCGACCTTGTTGGCGACAAGGAAGACAGGCTTGCCGGCCTTGCGCAGCAGGCGCACGACGGCCTCGTCGGTGGAGGTCGGTCCCACGTTGGCGTCGACGACGAACATGACGACGTCGCAGAGTTCAATGGCGAGTTCGGCCTGCGCGGCGACGGATGCGTCGATGCCCTTGGCGTCGGGCTCCCAGCCGCCGGTGTCGACGAGGCTGAAGCGGCGTTCGTGCCATTCACCCTTGTAGGTGACGCGGTCGCGGGTCACCCCGGGGGTGTCCTCCACGACGGCCTCACGGCGGCCGAGGATGCGGTTCACGAGCGCGGACTTGCCCACGTTCGGGCGGCCGACGATGGCGATGACCGGCAGGGCCGGCAGGTACTGGATGGCGTCGGGGTCTTCCGTCACCGTGTCAAGAACGTCGAAGTCCTCGTCCGCGAGGTCGTACTCGTTCAATCCGGTGCGGAGGGCGGCGGCGCGCTGCGTCACCAGGTCGTCATCGAGATCGTCCAGGCGCGTCACCAGTTCGGTGTCGGGGTCGGGGATCGTGTCGTCGAAGTCGTTGTTGTTGGTCATGCGATGGCCTCGCGGTAGGTATTGATGACGTCGAGGACCGCGTCAATGGTCTGTTCGAAGTCGAGATGGGTGGAGTCGACGGTGGTCACACCGTCTGCGGCGCTCATGAATTCGACAACCTGTGAGTCAGCGCGATCCCTCGATCGCAGCTGCTCCGCCACGGTTTCAGCCGATTGGGTCGATATTTCCGCAGAGCGCCTATTCATTCTAGCCTCCTCGGAAGCCGTGAGCAGTATGCGGATCTCGGCGGTGGGAGCGACCACGGTGGTGATGTCCCGGCCCTCGATCACGATTCCGGTGCGCTTGGAGCTTGCCGCGATGGCGCGAAACAGCTCCGTCAGGTGCGTGCGCACCTCCGGGATGCGGGCCACGGAGCTGACGATGGCGGAGACGGCGGGGTCGCGGATCGCGTCGGTGACATCCGCCCGGCCGACCCGAACGACGTGCTCGTCGGGGGCGATGCCGATGGAGTAGTCGAAGTCGCCCAGGGCGGCCACGACGGCGTCGGTGTGCTCCGGGTCGATGCCCCGGTCGCTGACGAACCAGGCGAAGGCCCGGTACGCGGCGCCCGTGTCGAGGTAGTCGAAGCCGATGCGCCTGGCGGCGGCGCGGCTGACGCTGGACTTGCCGCTGCCGGCCGGCCCGTCGATGGCGACGATGTGGGGGCTTGAGTGACGACCCATGATTAACCAGCAATCCGCCAGCCGCGGGCGGCCAGCTCTTCGGTGAGGCGACCAACGGCCTCAGGGAGTACAGAAATTTCGGCCAGGCCCAGTTGGGCGCCCGGTGAGTGCTCGAGGCGGAGGTCTTCGAGGTTGACCCCGACCTCGCCGACCTCGTTGAGGAGTCGGGCAAGCTGCCCGGGGGTGTCGTCGACCATCACGCTCAGCGACACGAAGCGGCGGTCCTGGCCGTGCTTGCCGGGCAGGCGGGCCACCCCGGCGTTGCCGCCGGCGAGTTCCTCGGCCACCTTGCGGCGCGCGCCCGGTGCGGCGGGGGCTTCCAAGGCGTCGATGAAGCGGTCGAGGTCGTCGCGGTAGGCCAGCAGGATGTCCCGCACGGGTTCGGCGTTCGCGCCGAGGATCTGCACCCACAGCTCGGGGTCGCTGGCCGCGACGCGGGTCACGTCGCGCAGACCCTGGCCGGCGAGGTTCAGGGCCGAGCCGGCGGCATCCGTCAACCGGCGCGCCATGATCGTGGAGACGACCTGCGGCACATGGGAGATGAGCGCCACCGCACTGTCGTGCTCCTCGGGGCTCATCTCGACCAGGATCGCGCCGAGGTCGAGGATCAGGTCGTCGATCGCGGTGGCCTGCTGGTAGCTGATCGCGTCGTGCGCGGCCACCACCCAGGGGCGGCCGACGAAGAGGTCGGCGCGGCCGGCAAGGGGTCCCCCGCGTTCGCGGCCGGCCATCGGGTGACCGCCGATGTAGCGGGACACGTCGGCGCCCAGTGCGCGGAGCTCCTGTAGCGGGGCGAGCTTGACGCTGGCGACATCCGTCACGATCGCCTGCGGGTGGGCGGCCAGCTCGCGCGCGACGATCTCGGCCGTCACGTCGGGCGGCACGCACACCACGATCAGTTGCGGCAGGTCGCCGGCAGTGGCGGCGCGGCCGGCGCCGTAGTCGACGGCGATGCTGAGGTTGGTCGGCGACGCGTCGGCGAGGATGACGTCGATGCCGCGCGCGCGGAGGCCCAGGCCGATGCTGGTGCCGAGCAGGCCGGTGCCCACGACGCGCACGGGCCCGATCAGGCGAGATGCAACCATTGGAACTCCTGACCTGGGCCTAGATCTTGGTTTCGGCCCGCGACACGGTGAGCAGCTGCCCGAGTTCGACCTTGGTCAGGTCGCGCACGGCGCCCACGCGCAGCGTGCCGAGGTGCAGCGGGCCGAACTGGCGGCGCACGAGGTCGACGACGGGGTGGCCGACGGACTCCATCATGCGGCGCACGATGCGGTTGCGGCCGGAGTGCAGGGTGAGCTCGACCAGGCTGAAGCCGTCGCCGGGAGGGCTGGTCAGAATGCGCGCCTTGTCGGCGGAGATGGGCCCGTCGTCGAGTTCGATGCCGCTCTGCAGCAGCTGGACGGTCTGCGCCGACACGCGGCCCTCGACCTTGGCGATGTAGGTCTTCAAGACCCCAAACGACGGATGCGCGAGCACGTGCGCGAGATCGCCGTCGTTGGTCAGGATCAGCAGGCCGCTCGTCATCGCGTCGAGGCGGCCCACGTTGAACAGGCGCTCCTCGAACTGGTCGGTGAACTCGCGCAGGTCGGGGCGTCCACTCTCGTCCTGCATCGACGAGACGACGCCGACGGGCTTGTTCAGCATCACGTAGCGGCGGCTGGTGTCCAGCTGCACGGCGACGTTGTCGACCATGATCAGGTCGGAGTCGGGGTGGATCCGGCGGCCCAGCTCGGTGACGACCTTGCCGTTCACGCGCACGCGGCCGGCGGCGATCATCTCCTCGGAGACCCGTCGGGACGCGACGCCCGCGGAGGCCATGACCTTCTGCAGGCGCACGCCGTCGGCGGCGGCCTCGAGATTGGTGGGTGTCCCCTGAATCCCCTGGTTGTCGGTTGTCATGGCAATTCCTCAAATCCGTTCGCGCCGTCATTGAGCAACGGCGATAGGTATGGCAACTCGTCGAGCGAGTTGATTCCGAGCTGGGCTAGCAGAAGGTCTGTGGTGCCGTAATTGATCGCACCGGTCTCACTGTCGGTGAACGCTTCGGTGATCAGACCGCGGCCGAGCAGTGTGCGCACGACCGAATCCACATTAACGGCACGAATCGAGGCTACAGCCCCGCGGCTGATCGGTTGCTTGTAGGCGATCACGGCGAGAGTCTCCAGGGCCGCCTGCGAAAGCCGGCTCGGGTTTTGGGTGACCACGAAGTCGGCCACGGTCACATCGTGCTCGGGCCGCACGTAGATGCGCCAGCCGCCGGCCACCTCGCGCAGCTCGAAGCCGCGGCGCACGGTGCCGGCGAGGCCGTCGAAGTCGGCCACGAGCCGGGCGACGGATGCGCGCACCTCGCCCAGCGTGGCGTCGACGGCCGCGGCGAGCTGCAGTAGCCCCTGCGGTTCGTCGGCGACCATCAGGATGGCCTCGAGGGTGCGCTCGAGCGGGGGGCGCGGGGCATCCGTGCCCTCTGTGTTTTCTGTGTTTTCTGTGTTCTCTGCGTTCTCTGCTGCGGGGGCGGTGTCACTGCTCATAGTCGTGTCAATGCTCATAGTCGGCTCCGAGGTTGGCGAGGGTGTCATCGGTCCAGGTCTCGGCACTCCAGTGCAGGCTGAGGTCGCCGAGCGGCACGAGCTGGTCGAAAGAGATGGCGTCGAGGCGGTACAGCTCGAGCACGGCCAGGAAACGGGCGATCACGACGCCCTTCACCTCGGCGCTCACGATCAGCTCGCGGAACGTGAGCGTGTCGGCGGCGCGCAGCATCCGTACCACGTAGGCCGCCTGTTCACGGATGCTGACCAGCGGCGCGTGCAGGTGGTCGAGCCCCACGCCGGGCAGAACCCGCGGGGTGAGTGCGAGGGCGGCCAGGGCGGCGAAGTCGCCGAGGGAGAGAGTCCAGACCAGCTCGGGAGTCTGGCGGCGGAATTTCTCCTCCAGCCGCACCGCCCGCACGTGCCGGGTGGACTCGGCGTCGAGCCGGCCCTGGAACCAGGCGCTCGCGCTCTTGAAGGCCCGGTACTGCAGTAGCCGGGCGAACAGCAGGTCGCGGGCCTCAAGCAGAGCCACGTCTTCGGCGTCAACAAGCTCACCCTGCGGCAGCAGCCCGACGACCTTGAGGTCGAGCAGGGTGGCAGCGACCACCAGGAATTCGGTGGCCTGGTCGAGCTCTTCGTCCTGGTCGAGGCCGCGCAGGTAGGCGATAAACTCGTCGGTGACCCGGCTCAGGGAGATCTCGGTGATGTCGAGTTCGTGCTTGCCGATCAGGGACAGGAGCAGGTCGAACGGACCCTCGAAGTTGCCGAGGGCGACCGAAAACGACTTCGGTGCGTCCGCGTCAGGCGACGGCGCCACGCTGGATCAGTTCCCGCGCCGCCTGCTTGTAGGCCTTGGCGGCCGCGTGCTCGGGTGCGAATTCGGTGATCGGGACACCGGCGACGCTCGCGTCGGGGAACTTGACCGTGCGGCCGATGACCGTCTCGAGCACACTGTCGCCGAACGCGTCGACGACCCTCTCGAGCACCTCGCGGGAGTGCAGGGTGCGGGAGTCGAACATGGTGGCCAGGATGCCGTCGAGTTCGATGGCCGGGTTGAGCCGGTCACGCACCTTGTCGATGGTCTCGATCAGGAGCGCCACACCGCGGAGGGCGAAAAACTCGCACTCGAGCGGAATGAGCACGCCGTGGCTGGCCGTGAGCGCGTTGACGGTGAGGATACCCAGCGACGGCTGGCAGTCGATCAGGATGACGTCGTAGTCGCCGGAGATCTTGCGCAGCACGCGGGCCAGGATCTGCTCGCGGGCGACCTCGTTGACGAGGTGCACCTCCGCGGCGGACAGGTCGATGTTGGCCGGGATGATGTCGAGGTTGTGCACCGACGTCTTCTGGATGGCGTCGTGCGGGCTGACCGAGCCGCTCAGCAGCAGGTCGTAGATGGTGGTGACGTCGTGGGTGGGCACACCGAGACCGGCGGAGAGGGCGCCTTGCGGGTCGAAGTCGATGGCCAGCACGCGGCGGCCGTAGCCGGCGAGGGCGGCACCCAGGTTGATGGTGGTCGTCGTCTTGCCGACGCCGCCCTTCTGGTTGCACAGCGAAATGATGCGCGCCGGGCCATGACTGGGCAGAACCGCGGGTTCGTCGAAGTCGCGCTTGGGTCGACCGGTCGCACCGACCGGTACCTCGTCTAAACCGGAAAGTCGTGTCCGGTCATCCTGCTTGCGCGCCACTGAGATGCCCTCGATCCGTCTTACACCTGTCACTGTCCCCACTGTAGCGATCGGATCGGGCATGTTGCCGCACGGATCGCCGAAAACCGCAGGTCTGCCGCGTGAACCCGGCGTGTCTCGGCCTGTCATCGGCCTGTCATCGGTCCGTCATCGGTCTCTGATCTGTGGAACCGGGTGAGTCACAGGCTCTTGCGTTAAGATTTTGAGGTGCCTCAGCCATTTACGCCCCTCCGAATCGCGCTCGTTTGCCTGCACACGTCCCCAGGAGCTGAGCCGGGCTCGGGTGACGCCGGGGGCATGAACGTGGTCGTGCGGCACCAGGCGGAGGCTCTCGCCTCCGCCGGCCACCACGTCGATATCCTCACCCGTCGCTCCTCCCCCGTGTCGAAGACGATGCAGTTGAGCCCCGGGGTGACGCTCCGCTTTCTCGAGGCCGGACCGGCCCGTCCCGTGCCGAAGGGCGACCACGAGGAGTTCATCGAGGCGTTCCGCGTGCAGATGGATGCGCTGGGACCCTACGACGTCATCCACTCGCACCATTGGTTCTCGGGTATGGCGGCGCTCCCGCTCGCGCGCCGCCGGGGCATCCCGCACGTGCAGAGCTTCCACAGCATCGCGGCCGACGCGTCGACGCCGTTGTCGGCCGGCGAACGCCCCGAGTCCCCCGGGCGCATGGCTGGCGAGGCCTGGCTGGCGCAAGAGTCCGATGCCCTGGTCGCAATCAGCGAGTCCGAGGCCGACACCATCGTGAAGCGGCTCGGCGGTGCGCCCGAGCGCATCTCGATCGTGCTGCCCGGGGTGGACGGGATTCTGTTCCGGCCCACGGACATCCGGAGTGTCGGTGCCGCCGCGGCTGGGGCTGCCGAACTTTCTGGACCGATCGACATCCGCGGGTACGCGATCGTCGCGGGGCGCCTGCAGCCGCTGAAGGGCCTCGACCTCGCGATCGAGGCGATCGCGGCCGTGCCGGAGCCGATCCGGCCCGAACTCGTGATCGCCGGCGACGCGTCAGCCGACTACGACGGCTATATCGACGAGCTTCGGTCCCTCGCGGCCCGGCACGGAATCGAACGCAACGTGCGTTTCGTGGGTCCGCAGTCCCGCGTGGACCTGGCCCTGCTGCTGAGCGGCGCCCGGGTCGTGCTCGTACCCTCGCACTCTGAAACGTATGGGCTCGTGGCGCTGGAAGCGGCCGCGAGCGGTGTTCCCGTAGTCGCCGCGGCGGCCGGCGGACTGCGCGAGGCGGTGCTCGACGGCGACACCGGCGTGGTGCTGGACTCGCGCGATCCGAAGGTCTGGGCCGGCGCGCTCACGCAGATTCTCTCGAACCCCGCGTTCGCCCGGCGTCTGTCGCTCGCCGCGCGCGAGCGGGCCGAGCACCTGGACTGGCCGCGGTCGGCAGAAGGCCTCGTGACCGTGTACCGGTCGCTGGTGCGCCCCGGTGCCGGCGACCGCCGCCCCTCGCTGCTCAGCGCGTGAGTCTGCTGGACGGTGTTCCCACTGTTCTGTTCGTGCACGCTCATCCCGATGACGAAACCATTGCGACGGGTGCGCTGATTGCGGAAATGGCGGCCCGGGGCATCCGGGTGTCGTTGCTGACCGCCACGCGCGGCGAGCAAGGCGAGGTCGTGCGCGGGCCGCTGTCGGTGCTCGAGGGCACGGATGCGCTCACCCGGGAACGCGAGCGGGAGCTCGCCTGCGCCGCGGCGGCCCTCGGCATCGGTTTCGCGGATCGGTTCTGGCTGGGCACGCCGCCCGCGCGCGCCGCGGGCCTCGCGCCGCGCGCGTACCGGGACTCGGGCATGACCTGGATTCGTCCGGGGCTGGCCGGGCCGGCCGACGACATCGACGGCGACGCCCTGGTGCGGGCGCCCCTGGCCGAAGTGACCGCGGATGTGGCCGCGCTGATCGGGCAGCTTCGGCCTGCCCTCGTGATCAGCTACGACAACGGTGGCGGGTACGGGCATCCGGATCACGTGCGCATGCATGAAGCGGCGCTGGCCGGCAGCCGGGCGGCGGAGGTCGCGTTTGCCGAGGTGGTGCAGGTGGGGGTGGATGGAGCTACATCGGGTGCGGGTGCGGGTGCGGGTGCGGCCGAGTGGTTCGACCTGTCGGCGCACCTCGCGACGGTCACGGCTGCCCTGCGCTGCCACGCGAGCCAGCTCACCGTCGACGAGGGCGGTGGCCACATCGTGCACTCCGGCGGGCAGCGCGAGCCGATCATCACTGTGGTGGGGCTGCGCCTGCTCTGAAGTCGGCCGCACCGACCTGCGCCCGTCTGCGGGATCTGCACTGGCTTCCGCTGGTCAGCCGCCGGCCTGGTGTGTAGCCCCTCGTGCATCACGCCTGCAAATCCTGCAGAATAGGCCCGAAAACACGGTGGAACCGGCTCCCGGCAGCCAAATTGCAGGAGCTATGCCAGGGAGGGCGCCGAGACTCCGACGGGTGACGACGCGGGTGACGACGCGGGTGACGACGCGGGTGACGGATGCCCCGCGCGGCGGACCCGGCCGCAACTGTTGCCGTTCCGGACAATTGTTGCCGGTACGCGGGCAACAGTTGTCCGGAACGGCAACAGTTAGGCGGGGTTTGGCTACGCATCCCGGACCGGCGGGGCCGCCGCAGCCCAGAGCGGGGGCGGCTCTCGACAGCCGGCGTCACGTAACCTCGGGGATAATCGCGACACGCCGCATTCGGTGGCCGCTCGACCCGCGGGTTCCGAAAAACTCCGAAGCTAGCGACGGTGACGGATGCCGATGGGCGGGTTCGAGGGCCAGGTCACCGGGTTTCGGGAGGCTCAACCACCGGCGGGGCCGCCACAGCCGCGAGCGTGGGCGGCTCTCGGCATCCGTCGTCACGTAACTTCGGAAAACACGCGAGACGCAGCCTTCGGTGGCCGCTCGAACGGAATGCCCCGGAAAGCTCAAACGTCAGCGGCGCGCGGCGGCCCCGGCCGCCACTGTTGCCGTTCCGGACAGTTGTTGCCGGTACACGGGCAACAGTTGTCCAAAACGGGAACAGTTAAGCGGGGTTGAGCTCGTCCAGGACCGGCGGGGTCTCAACCACCACCGCGGGGTGACTCAACCACCGGGGGGACGGAACGGGACACCCGCGCCCGCGGATGCGCCGTCGTGTACATGTCGCGCAGGGTATCCGCGGTGACGAGCGTGTAAATCTGGGTGGTGGCCACCGAGGAGTGGCCGAGCAACTCCTGCACCACGCGCACATCGGCCCCGCCCTCGAGCAGGTGCGTCGCGAAGGAGTGCCGCAGCGTGTGCGGCGAAACATGCCCCTCGAGGCCGGCGCGTTCGGCCGCGGCCCGGATGATCAACCACGCGTTCTGCCGGCTGAGCCTCTTGCCGCGAAGGCCCAGGAACAGGGCCGGCGTCGCCGGTCCACGGGCGGAGAGCAGCGGTCTCCCCCGCACCAGGAACGTGTCGATGGCCGCGCGCGCGTAACTGCCGACCGGCACGATGCGCTGTTTGTCGCCCTTGCCGGTGAGGCGCACCACCTCGGGGTCGAGCACATCGTCCACATTGAGGTTGACCACCTCCGAGACGCGGGCGCCCGTGGCGTAGAGCAGCTCGAGCAGCGCCTTGTCGCGCAGGTTGTGCACCTCGTCGCCGTCCGTCGCCGCGAGCAACAGCGTGACCTGCTCGATCGAAATTGCCTTGGGCAGCCGGGTGCCGAGCTTGGGCGGCTTGGACTCGTGGGCGACATCGGTGTCGACCACGCCCTCCTCGAGCAGAAATCGGTGAAACCCGCGCACGGTCGAGAGGATGCGCGCGATCGACGCCGCGGTCAGCGGCGACTCCTCGCGGGATCCCAAGAACCGCACGTAGTCGGAGATGTGCTGCCGGGTGACGTCGGCAAGTCCGGTCAACCCGACCGCGGCAAGCCACCGGCTGTAGATGGCCAGGTCACGCCGGTAGGCGGACACCGTATTGCTGCTCAGGCCGCGCTCGATCGCGACGTGCCGCAGATACGAGTCCACGGCCGCCGCGACGACCCCACCGGCAACTCCCGGTGCAGGCGGACCGCCCACACCCGTGACGCCCCGGCCAGCAGGAACACCAGCCGCACCGCTCACACCACCAGACGAGGCCAACCGGTCACACCGTGTGGTCCCAATTGACCGGATGCCGCGGCCACGGCTCATCCGCCGCCCCGAGGGTGCTCCAGCCGCGCGCGCGGGCTGCCTGGGCGGCGAGCACCCCGATCACCAGCGACGGGTTCTGCACCCGGCGGGCCAGCACGGCATCGACGCAGTCATCAAGCGGCACCCAGCGCACCTCGATGTCGGCTTCCTCCTCGGTGCGCTCGAAGATCTCCGGAGCCGCGGCGAGGCCGCGCGCCAGGTAGATGCGGATGACCTCGTTGCTGCCGCCGGGCGAGGTGGCGAACTCACCGAGCACATTCCACTCGGTGGCGACGAGGTCGGTCTCCTCGGCCAGCTCGCGCTGCGCTCCGACGAGTGGATGCTCGCCGTCTTCGTCGAGCAACCCGGCCGGCAGCTCCCAGTCGCGCGTGCGCACGGGGTGCCGGTACTGCTTGATCAGCAGCACCTGGTTGTGCTCGTCGAGGGCGAGGATCGCCACGGCGCCCGGGTGGTCCAGGTACTCGCGATTGATGCGGGAGCCGTTATAGCCGAAGGTGTCGCGGCGGACATCCCACACCTTGCCGTCGAAAACGATCGCGCTGTCCGAGACCGCCGCGAAGGCCGGCTCATCCGCCAGCGGGGCGGAGGCCGATTCGCCGGACTTCTCGGCGGTCACAGGAGCGGTCACATTGGCGGCGGGCACAGACGGGTGGGTCACGGCTCAGGCTTCTTCCTTGGCTTCTACCTCGAACAGGCGGCTGGCCTGCTGGCGGTCCAGGGCCGCGCTGATCAGGCCACGGAATAACGGATGCGCGTGGCTGGGCCGGCTGCGCAGCTCCGGGTGCGCCTGCGTGCCCACGTAGAACGGGTGCTCCTCGCGCTTCAGCTCGACGTACTCGACCAGGTGGCGGTCGGGTGAGGTGCCCGAGAACCACAGTCCGGCATCCGCGATCTGAGAGCGGAACGCGTTGTTGACCTCGTAGCGGTGGCGGTGACGTTCGGACGCCTCGGAGGCACCGTAGAGCTCGGCCACGATGGATCCCTCGGCCAGAACGGCCGGGTAGAGACCCAGGCGCATGGTGCCACCCAGGTCGCCGCCCGCGATGATCTCGACCTGCTCTTCCATGGTCGCGACCACCGGGAACTCGGTGTCCTCGTCGAACTCCGAGGAGGATGCGCCGGTGAGGCCGGCCTTGTTGCGGGCGTATTCGATGACCATGCACTGCAGGCCAAGGCAGAGGCCGAGCACGGGGATGCCGTTCTCGCGGGCGAACTTGAGGGCGCCGAGCTTGCCCTCGATGCCGCGCACGCCGAAGCCGCCGGGAACGCAGATGCCGTCGAGCTCACCGAGCAGGCGGTTCGCGCCCTCCTCGGTCTCGCAGTCGTCGGAGGCGATCCAGGTGACTTGGACCCTGGTCTGGTTGGCGAATCCGCCGGCGCGCAGCGCTTCGGTGACCGACAGGTAGGCGTCGGGCAGGTCGATGTACTTGCCGACCAGCCCGATGGTGACGGTGTGCTGGGGCTCGCGCACGGCATCGAGCACCTTCTGCCAACCGGTCCAGTCGACGCTGGTGACGGGCAGGCCGAGGCGGTCGGTGATGTACTTGTCCAGGCCCTGATCGTGCAGCATGGTGGGGATCTCGTAAATGCTCGGCACGTCGACCGCGTTGACCACGGCGTCTTCGTCGACGTCGCACATCAGCGCGATCTTGCGCTTGTTCGAGTCGGAGACGGGCCGGTCGCTGCGCAGCACGAGCGCATCCGGCTGGATGCCGATGGAACGCAGGGCGGCGACGGAGTGCTGGGTGGGCTTGGTCTTCTGCTCCCCCGCGGCGCCGAGGAACGGCACCAGCGAGACGTGCACGAAGAAGACGTTGTTGCGGCCGAGTTCGTGGCGCACCTGGCGTGCCGCCTCGAGGAACGGCTGGGACTCGATGTCGCCGACCGTGCCGCCGATCTCGGAGATGATCACGTCAGGGCGCAACTCGTCGCTGGCCTGCAGGCGCATGCGGCGCTTGATCTCGTCGGTGATGTGCGGGATGACCTGCACGGTGTCGCCGAGGTACTCGCCGCGGCGTTCCTTGGCGATCACCTGCGAGTAGACCTGACCGGTCGTGACGTTCGCGGCCTGGTTGAGGTTGATGTCGAGGAACCGTTCGTAGTGTCCGATGTCCAGGTCGGTCTCAGCACCGTCGTCGGTCACGAAGACCTCGCCGTGCTGGAACGGGTTCATCGTGCCGGGGTCCACGTTGAGATAGGGGTCGAGCTTCTGCATGACCACGCGGAGACCGCTGGCCGTGAGGAGATTGCCGAGGCTTGCCGCCGTCAGGCCCTTGCCCAAAGAAGAAACGACACCACCGGTCACAAAAATGTGTCGTGTCGTGTCGTTGCGTACTAATGCGTCCGTGCTTTTATTTTCCACCACGGGCTTCGACTCTAGCATTGAGGGCTGACCTATCGGTTGGCGCGGGCGAGGTTCATGAGCTCCCGGGCATGTTCGAGTCCGCTCGCGGAATCGGGCAGGCCGGAGAGCAGGCGGGCCATTTCGGCGGCACGCTCGTCGCCGTGCAGCTGGCGCACGCTGCTGGCGGTGACGGAGCCGTCGCTGTCCTTGACGACGCTGAGGTGGTTGCCGGCGAACGCGGCCACCTGGGCAAGGTGGGTGACCACGATCACCTGGGCGGTTTCGGCGAGCCGGGCCAGCCGGCGGCCGATCTCGATCGCCGCGGCGCCGCCCACGCCGGCGTCGACCTCGTCGAAGACGAAGGTCGGCACCGGGTCGGCCTGGTTGATGACGACCTCGATCGCAAGCATCACCCGGGACAGTTCGCCACCGGAGGCCCCGCGCGCCAGCGACCGTGGCTCCGCCCCCGCGTGCGGGCGCAGGAGAATCTTCACGAGGTCGCGTCCGGTGGCGGTGATCTCGGCCCGGCCGTCGACCTCGACCAGCAGCGACGCGTTCGGCATGGCCAGGGCGGCCAGTTCGGCTGTGACGGCCGCGCCCAGGGCCTCTGCGGCAGCGCGACGGATGCCGGTGAGCTGGTCGGCGAGGCCGTCAGTCGACTGGCGTGCGGCATCCGTTTCGGTGCGGAGCGTGTCTATGCGGTCGGAGTCGCTGTCGAGTTCGAGCAGACGGGCACTGCCGGTGTCGAGAAAGTCGATGGCCTCATCAAGGCCGCCCGCGTACTTGCGGGCCAGGCCGGTGAGCTCCGAGCGGCGCTCCTGCACGACCTCGAGTTCGCGGGCGCCATCGGCGTCGAGGCCGGCCAGGTAGCTGGAGAGCTGCGCGGCGATGTCGGCAACCAGGAAGCCGGCGTTCGCGAGTGCCTCGGCAAGGGGCGGCAGGGCCGGGTCGTGCTCCCCGGCCCGTTCGAGCTGGCGCCGGGCGGACTCGAGCAGGGCGACAGCGTCGGGCATCTCGTCGGGGTTCTCCTCCGCCGAGAGCAACTCCCGGGCCTGGGCGGCCGCGATGCGCAGCTCCTCGAGGTTGCCGAGGCGTTCGGCGCGTTCGCTGAGCGACTCGTCTTCGCCGCGCTGGGGGGCGACGAGTTCGATCTCGTCGATGGCGGCGCGCAGCGTGTCGGCCTCGCGGGCGCGCTGGTCCTGCTCGTCGACGAGTCGGTCGAGCTCACTCTGAAGGCCCTGCCAGCGGTAGTAGGCCCTCTGGAACAGGTCGAGGGTTTCGGCGAGCGTCGGCCCGGCGAAGCGGTCCAGGGCTGCAGCCTGGGCGACGGCCGAACGCAGACGCACCTGGTCGGACTGGCCGTGCACGACCACGAGGTCGCCGCCGAGGTCGCTGAGCACGCCGGCCGGGGCGCTACGCCCGCCGACCACGGCCCGGCTGCGTCCTTCCGCGGACACCGAGCGGCTGAGGATGAGTTCGGGGCCGTCGAGGTCTCCCCCGGCGTCCCGCACGCGGGTCGCGACGGTGCCGTCGGCGGGGATCAGCCAGCGGCCCTCCACCCAGCTCTGCGACTGGCCCTGGCGCACGAGACCGGGATCGGCACGCTGACCGAGCAGCAGGCCGAGGGCGGTGACGACCATGGTTTTGCCGGCGCCGGTCTCGCCCGTCACGGCGGTGAAGCCGGGGCCGAGCGGCAGGGTGGCCTCGGCAATGACACCGAGGTCACGGATGACGAGCTCCTCGATCATGCGGAACGCCTATTCACGGCCGACCGGGCCTCTCCAGCCCGTGACGGGCAGGTTGAATTTGTTGACCAGTCGGTCGGTGAACGGGCCGCTGTGCAGGCGGGCCAGCCGAACGGGAATCGGTGAACGGCGCACGATCACACGGGAGCCCGGCGGCAGGTCGTGCACGCGGCGACCGTCGGCGCAGAGCACCGCGGCCCCGCCGGTGCGGGCGAGCACCTCCACGGCGAGCGACGAGTCCGGGCCCACGACGAGCGGGCGGGCGAAGAGGGCGTGAGCGCTGAGCGGCACCAGCAGCAGCGCGTCGAGCGTCGGCCAGACGATCGGGCCGCCGCCCGAGAAGGCGTAGGCGGTGGAGCCCGTGGGCGTGGACATGACCACGCCGTCGCAACCGAAGGAGGAGAGCGGGCGGCCGTCGACCTCGATGACGACCTCGAGCATCCGTTCACGGCTGGATTTCTCGACTGTGGCCTCGTTCAACGCCCAGGTCTCGTAGATCACCTCATCGCCGAGCTTGACCCGAACGGCGAGGGCCATGCGTTCCTCGACCAGGTAGTCGCGCAGCAGAGCCCGGCGCACGGCCTCACCGAGGTCGTCGCGCTCGCTCTCGGCGAGGAAACCTACGTGGCCGAGGTTGATGCCGAGCAATGGGGCCGAACAGCCGCGCACGACTTCGGCGGCACGCAGGATGGTGCCGTCGCCGCCGAGCACGATCACCAGTTCGAGTTCGGTGGTCGCGACGCACTCGTGCAGGATCGCGATCTGGTCGTCGAGGTCCGGGCAGTGCGCGAGCAGGTCGGCGCGCTCGTTGCGGGCCAGCACCGGCACGGCTCCGGCGGCCAGCAGCTGCTGGCAGACGGTGACGGCGGCCTCGAGGGAATCCGTGCGGCCGGTGTGCGCGACGACGAGGATGTTGCGTGGTGCTGCACTCATTTAGTCACTCCCACCAGCGCCGTTGTGCGTTCGATCCATTCTGTCGGATTGCTGCCGACCGCGCTCGACAGCCAGCACAGGTACTCGCGATTTCCGGCGCCGCCGGCGATGGGCGAGGCGATCAAACCGTTCGTCTTGAGGCCGAGATCCCACGCCGCCCAGAGCACACCGGCAATCGCGTCGGCACGGAGGCCCGGATCGTGCACGACGCCCTCGCGGATGCTGCCCTTGCCGACCTCGAATTGCGGCTTGATCAGCAGCACGAAGTCGGCACCGTCGGCGGCGGACGCCACCAGGGCCGGAAGCACGGTGGTCAGGGAGATGAAGGACAGGTCTCCCACGACCAGGTCCACCCGCTGCGGCACCCCGGAGGCGGCCGCGATCTTCTCGGCCGTGGCGTAGCGCAGGTTGAACCCCTCGACCAGCACGAGTCGCGGCTCGGTCGCCAGCTGAGGGGCCAGTTGCCCGTGCCCCACATCCACCCCGATGACCTGGCCGGCGCCGCGTTCGAGCAGCACCTGGCTGAAGCCGCCCGTGGACACTCCGGCGTCGAGCACCGTGCGGCCCAGGGCCAGAACCGCGAAGGCGTCGAGGGCGGCGATGAGCTTGTTGGCGCCGCGGCTGACGTAGTGGTCGGTGGCCGCCACCTCGATCAGCTGGGTGTCCCGCACCTTGGCGGATGCCTTGACGACGGGCGTGCCGTCGACCGTGACCAGTCCGCCCACGATCAGCTGCGCGGCGACGGTGCGGGACCGGGCCAGACCGCGCTCGGCGACGGCCGAGTCGAGGCGCTGGTGGGGCATCCGCTCGCCGGCAACGCCGGGGTCGCTGGGGTCGCTGGCACTGGTGTCGGGGGCGACGTCATCGGGGGCGCCCATCGGGGTTCCGTCGACGTCGGTCATGGGTGGCTCGCCCGGGGAACGTCTCCACCTTCGAGGTGGCCCCGCAGCCCGTCGTGCTCCTGAACGTACGCGGCGGCGCGCTCCTCGAGGGGCCGGTCTTCGATCGCGGCGAGCCGCGCGGGAAGATCCTGGGTTACGTCGTCCGTCGTCACGTGGGGCTGATTCACCCTCTCCACGTTACCGTCCGAGATACAGTCGCTCCGGAACAGTGAGCCCGTAGATGGGCCGACCGGATGCCCAGATCACGGCGCAGGCGGCGCGGAGCAGGTTGATCGCCCCGTCACCCTCGGCCACGATCGTGACGTCGGCGCCGACAATGCGCACCGTCGCCCCGTTCACCGTGGCGGAGGAGCCGTCCTTGGAGAACACCGTCTGCGGGTAGGGCTCGTGCAGCTGGCGCAGGTCGTCGAGGATATACGTCGGCCGCGACTTGGCGTCGGCGGCCAGGGTCTGCTTGGCCTTGTCGATGCCGGTGAGCACCAGCGCGGCCGGAATGCCGGCCCGGTTCGCGCCGAGGATGTCGGTGTCAAGGCGGTCGCCGATGAACAGGGGCGCCTGCGCCTCGAAGCGGGTGACGGCCTCGGTGAAGATGGCCACCTCGGGCTTGCCGGCCACGATCGGCAGGCGACCGACGGCGCTGTGCACGGCGGAGACGAGGGTGCCGTTGCCGGGCGCGATCCCCCGGGCCACCGGGATGGTCCAGTCGGTGTTCGTGGCGATCCACGGAATCTCCACGCCATCCTCGTTCGGGTGCAGGGCGAACGCGGCCTCGGCCAGGTCCTTCCAGCCGAGGTCGGGCGAGAAGCCCTGGATCACGGCCGCCGGAGCGTCATCCGCCGAGCGGGTGACGACGAAGCCACCCTTTTCAACCTCGGTCAGAAGACCTTCGCCGCCGATCACGAGGATGCGCGAGCCGGCCGGCACTTCATCCGCGAGCAGACGCACGGCGGCCTGCGGTGAGGTCACGACATCCGTCGCCACCGTGTGCAGGCCCAGTTCGGAGAGGTGGTCCGCCACGGACTGGTCGGTGCGGGACGCGTTGTTGGTGAGGTAGCCGACCCGCACGGTTTCCGCCGCACGGTTCAGGCTCTCGACCGCGAACGGGATGGCCGCTGGACCGGCGTAGACCACACCGTCCAGGTCGGCCAGAACCACGTCGACGCCGGTGAGCGGGGTGACCGGCTCAGGCACGCGGCGACGCCTGAGCATCGTGCTCCGCCTCGTCGGTGGAGTCGTCGGCGTCATTCGCGGACTCTTCGTCGGAGACGTCAGTCGCGTCGTCGTCGTCGGTGGAGTCGTCGGCGTCATTCGCGGACTCTTCGTCGGAGACGTCAGTCGCGTCGTCGTCGTCGGTGGAGTCGTCGGTGTCGGTGTCGGTGTCGGTGTCGTCGGACTCTTCCTCGTCGGACTCCTCCTCGTCGATCTCGAGGATCTCCATGGTCTCGTCGAAATCGGTCACGCCGGACACGGCAGCGTCGGCCCGTTCGGCCCGCTCGTTCCACAGTTCGGCCTCGTCGTCGCGGCCCAGCTCGCCGAGAACCTCGGCGTAGGCGGCGAACAGCTCGGCGCTGTAGGAGAACGCGGTCTTCGGGTCCAGCTGCGGGATCTCCAGCTCGCTGAGCGCAGCCTCGGTCTCGCCGAGGTCCAGACGCGCCCCGGACATGGCGATCGCCAGGGCAACCTGAACGGATGCCGGCAGCGAGGCGCGCTCGACGGAGCGTCCCAGCTCGAGCGCCCGGTCCGGGCGGCCCACGCCGCGCTCACTGTCCACCATCAGCGCAAGCTGATCGTTGGAACCGGAGATGCGGCGATAGGTGCGCAGTTCCCGCAGCGCCAGGGCGAAGTCGCCCGTGGCGTAGGCGGTGATTGCGAGGCTCTCGCGCACCACGGCGATCCGGCCGGCACGACGGGCAGCCGACAGGACGTGGCGGTGAGCCAGCTCGGGGTCTTCGTCGATGACGCGGGCGGCCATGGCCAAGTGGCGGCCGACGGCCTCGGCGTTGTCCTTGCTGAGGGTCTTGAGCTCGTTGCGGGCGATCCGGTCGAGGTCCTGCGACGTGATGTCGTCGGGCAGCTCGGGGTCGTCGTGGCGCGGGCGCACCGAACGAAGCTCACGCTGCATGCGCTGCTCTTCGGTCATCTCCTCTTCGACGACACGGGCATCGCGGTCACCGCGGGCCGGGGCACCGTCACGGGTCCACAGCTTCTTACCGGCGTCTCCGCGCGGAGCTCCGGCACGGTTCGGCGAACCGCCGCGCTGGGTCCAGGGCTTCTCGCCACCCTGCTGCGGGCGATCGGTGCGCTCGGGACGGGCGCCGTCCTTGGCCCAGGGCTTGCGCTCCCCGCCGCCGGAGGAGCGATCGGAGTTGCCCCGGTGCGGGGGACGCTCGCCGCCCTGCGGGCGATCGGAGTTGCCCCGGTACGGGGGACGCTCGCCGCCCTGCGGGCGATCGGGATTGCCCCGGTAGCCACCGGTAGAGGGACGGTCCGAATTGCCACGGTAAGGGGGACGCTCACCCTGCTGCGGACGGTCGGAATTGCCACGGTAGGAAGGACGCTCACCCTGCTGCGGACGGTCGGAATTGCCACGGTAAGGAGGACGCTCGCCACCCTGCGGGCGTTCAGAGTTGCCCCGGTAGCCACCGGCAGAGGGACGGTCCGAATTGCCACGATAAGGGGGACGCTCGCCACCCTGCTGCGGACGCTCGGAGTTGCCACGATAAGGGGGACGCTCGCCACCCTGCTGCGGACGCTCGGAGTTGCCACGATAAGGGGGACGTTCACCATCACGCTGGGGACGGTCAGTATTGCCACGGTAACCACCCGTGGCCGGGCGGTCGGAGTTGCCGCGATAGGGAGGACGCTGACCATCACGCTGCGGACGCTCGGTATCGCCACGGTACGAAGGACGCTCGCCACCGTTGGCCGGACGCTCGGAATTTGCACGGTAACCGCCCGTGGAGGGACGATCGGAGTTCCCGCGGTAGGGAGGACGCTCGCCTCCCTGCTTCGGACGCTCGGAATTACCGCGGTAAGGGGGACGCTCACCGTCACGCTGCGGACGGTCGGACCGGCCCTGGTAACCCCCGTTGGAACGACGATCGTCTCGTCCGCCGTCGCGTGATTCGTTATCGTGCGTTCCTGAAGGGCTCACTGTGTCTCCTGTGTAATTTGACCTGTCATTTCGACAGACCTATCAACAGTAACTCAACGCCAAATGACCACCCGTCTGGGAGGCCATTTTGGTTGATTCTGAATCGAGTCCGGCGGTGTCATACCGGGTCGCGGCGAGTGTCCCTCTCCGGTCGAGAGTGGTGGCTCTACCGGGCACTTTCGACCGAAATGCAGACATTCACTCCCATTTACCACATGGAAATCACCTCGAGGGGTGGCCAACTGTCGTTGGTGCAGGTGTGCCCTCTCACGGGGTGGTGCGGTTCGTGGCGCAAGGTGTGGAGGTGGACGCACGGTATGGAGGTGGGCGCAGGTAGAGCGTGCGTCGCGAGGCGCCCTCGCACCAGGGCCCGTGTGTGTGTGGCTAACTCAGGACATCTGTTGCCCGCAGTAGACGGCCGCCGCGGGTTAGTGCGGCATTGGTGCGGATGCCCGGCACGGCCCGGCTGGATCTCCTGAGTTGGCCACGACCGCTGCTGGATGTGCGCCGCGGGGTGGATGGGGCGGGGGCGTCGCTGTTGGTGGGCGCCGGGCGGGGCGGTGGTGGTGGTTAACGCACAATGGCCACCCGTTGGGGTGGCCATTGTGTGTGTTGCTACGTTGAGTCCGGCGGTGTCCTACTCTCCCACAGGGTCCCCCCTGCA